>NC_007498.2:2136944-2442222 GCF_000012885.1 Syntrophotalea carbinolica DSM 2380 | reverse complement strand
TGACCGAATGCCGCCGATCCGAGGTGAAGAAAAAACATTCGTTTTTTTTCACCGTGTAGACCTTGTCGTCCAGTTGTACCTGAATACGCCCGAGCAACACGTAGCCGAACTCTTCGCCTTCGTGGAAATCCTGCTCCTCCATCTCGGCACCAGGCTCGAGGGTCACCAGGGCCGGATCCATTTCCCGGTTCTGGGCCCCGGGGACGAGCAGTTCCACCTTGATGTCGTCACCGTCGTTGGTGGGCTGAACACGGGCATCGGTGCCGAACACCACCTCCGTATCGACGGGGTCGGTGAAGAACTCCTGCATGCTGACACCGAAGACATCGAGGATGTCCTTCAGTGTGGCAATGGAAGGGCAGGCTGTATCGTTTTCCAGCTGGGAGATATACCCCTTGGTCAGATCCGCACGGTTGCCGAGCTCTTCCTGGGTCAGCGAGTTGATCATTCTGAGTCTTTTTAATTTTTCGCCGATGTTCAAGTTGCGCTCCATGGTCAAAAGTCCTGGGATCTGAAAATCAGGCGCTGATAATAGGGTTTTTGGCCGGTTTGTCAATAAAAAAGTTTAGGTATTATAAACCAATTGAATACTGGCGCGTTCGATATTTATACCGAACCTATTGTCCGGATATCATCAGGTGGCCGTATTTACATGTTTTTTCAGTGTGTTTTGCTATACAAGTGGTCTTGCAGAGTATAACAAAAAGAGCGGTTCGTAAGAGTGGAGAGGGGATCCGGGCACATTTTTGAGGGGAGGGGAAGGTAGGGTGGTTGCTGGTAAAGCGTAAAAAGGCGGGACGGTCGATTCCGCCTAGCCCTCGGCGGCTTGCAGCCTTTTTCCCAAAGGGGATAAGCGTACCAGGCGTTCGGCAAGGGCGGTGACCTCGGTTTTGACTTTTGGATTGAGTTTTTTCAACCAGTTTCGCGGCCATGGCTTGTCGGCGTAAAATGCCCCGGCAATCATACCGACGATGGCACCGGTGGTGTCGGCGTCGCCACCCTGGTTGACGACTCCGATGAGACATTCCTCGAAATCCCCGGTGCTGAAAAAATAGTGAAAAACGGTTTGCAGGGTTTCCACCACATAAGCCGAGGCCAGACCACGATAGTGCTTGCAGTGAAATTTGGGATGTTCGGCACAGAGTTGACGGACGGTGGCGTGCAGTTTGGGCCGGTCGTCACCCTGCAGGGCCTGTTGAACCAGTTTTCCGACGGCGATGCAGCCGGCGTCGGATAGGGGGTGGTTATGGGTGAGGTGAGCCTGCTGGATACTGTATTGCTCAAGCAAAGCTTCGTCGCCCAGGGTGAAGAGTGCAACGGGCAGCATGCGCATGGCAGCGCCGTTACCGCCATCCCAGTCGCTGTATGCTTTTTCCGTCTGGCCCTTCATGATGAAATCGCTGATGCCGCGGCGACAGGTGGCGCCGACGTCGATCGGTTTGCTGCGCAGCCAGCCGGCAAAGTGTTCGGCGATGCCGTGCAGGTGCCAGCCGCTTGCCTCGTCGATGGCGCGGGCGATGCAAAGACTCATTTCCGTATCGTCGGTGACCTGGCCCGGTTTGAGGTTGAGCCAGCCGCCGCCGATCATGCGCCGATGGATTTTGTGCCGAAACTTGATTTCCGAGGGCGTGAGGAATTCGGTGGTGGCTCCCAGGGCGTCCCCGATAGCCAGTCCCAGAAAGGCATTCTGGGCGCGGCGGATGAGATGTTCCAGGGGCGTGTGATGGTCACTCATCGAAAGCCTCCAGTCACGACTTCAACTTCGTATTCACCACCGATGACAAGATTCTCTTCTTCGCCGCGTAACAGCGCCGAGGAAAACAGGCCATTGAAAAAGAGAATTTTGCTGGCCGGAACCTTCACCGCCAGAACCTTGGAACCGAACTCCCAGGCGCGTTCGAAGTCGCTGGTAAAGGAATTCAGGTTGTTGAGGCGCAGCACGCAGTGGTGAGGATCAATTTGTTCCAGTAAAGGGTGTTCGGAGAAATCGTAAATACCGCGGAACAGGTCGAAATGGGTTTGTCCGGGAAAGCGGCGTTGCAATTCATATTGGGCAAACTCGAACAGCAGATCGAACTGGGCCTGAATGGCGCTGGTACGGGCGCTGCCGCGCATGCGGTCGACCAGGTAGGCCAGATAGGCTTCCGAATGCACATCGGAGATGGCCTGGCCATGGTAGGTCGGGGTGAGGCCGAAACGACTTTCGACCCAACCTTTCAGTACCGCACCTTCGCGACCGTTGGAGTCGAACATCCAGCCGCGCAGAAACCGCAGATAACTGTTTTTAAGGCTTTTCCGGCCACCAACGGTTTTCTGCTGACTCCACTGATGCAACTGAAAGGTGACATCCATGTAGTCGTGGAAGGTCGCTGTGCGACGTTCCGCATCCGGTTCGTTGTCCAGTCGTTCAAAAAAGGAATGATGACAGCGACGCACCCCTTGCAGCTCCAACGGCTTGGGGTGCCGGTTGAAGTGCCGGGATGCAATGGCCCAGGGCGGCAGGGAACAGTAGTTTGTACAACATGATTGCACGGCGGCCTTTACTCCAGGGTCAACAGGATGGCTTCCGCCACCTCCTTGAGAGTTTTACGCTTGTTCATAGCCATGCGCTGTATTTTGCGGTAGGCATCCTGTTCGGACATGCCTTGCTGAATCAATGCGCCTTTGGCTTTTTCGATGATTTTGCGTGATTCCAGGGTGTCTTTGAGTTTGGCCACTTCCTGACGAAGGCTGGTGACTTCGATGAAATGGTGGATGGCCAGGTCGACCGCCGGGAACAGCTGGTCTTCACGGAACGGTTCCACAACATAGTTGCTGATTCCTGCCAAGCGGGCTTTTTCGATGGTTTCGTGGTCTGCACGGGTCGTCAGCAGTACGATGGGGGTGGGGCACTTTTTGCTTATTTTTTCAGCAGCGGTGATGCCATCCATGACCGGCATGACATAGTCCATGAGGATGAGAAGGGGTTTATGGGCTTGCGCCATGTCGATAGCCTGTTGACCGTTTTCGGCTTCCAATATGTCCGTAAATCCGTATTTTATCAGGGCTTCCGCCACCCGACGGCGAATTTCAGGTTTGTCGTCTACGACCAGAACGCTTTTCACGGAGATAGCCTCCAAGGGAATGAAAGTTGAGATGGCTTCATCGAACACCCGTTACGTTTGCACATTCGATGCCTATTACCTGGTTTAATTGAGACAAGTGTCCTGACTACCGACTCGGAGTCCCTGGTGGTATGCTTTTGCTATGCTTTATTTTAGTTACGGAACAACTGCGGAGAAGATGTTCCCCCATGGCGGGAAATCTGGGACAGGGATGAAATCCGGCAGGAATTTTTTCTTTCATGCCGTTGGTGTGCAGCCATGAACCTTGATCGTATCGGGAGGATGGCTATGCTCGGCGATCTGGTGTGAAGGCCCGGTTTTTTCCATACGGGCACATTTGCCCGGCCTGGGTGTTTACGTCTGAAGGTTGATCAGGAACTGAACGATGCTGTTCAAATATCGTTCACCGCCCTTTTTGCAGGACTCCCATCCCTGGGGTGTCATGCCAGCATATTTTTGTGCTCAACGACGAGGAGTTTACATGCCCAGATCACCGATTGATCGTGTGCAGATTAAAACCGCGCATGTAAAAGGCGCTCTTTTGCTGTTGTTGATCCTGCTGTTGCTGGTGCTGCTGCGTTGCCTGGATGCAGAGACTTTGTTGCAACAGGCCTTGTCTGGTATCGACAGCGTGGGGAGATGGGGCTTTTTGCTGTTTGTCGCCTTGTATGTGCTGGCGACGGTTTTTCTGATCCCGGGTTTGCTGCTTACCCTGGGGGCGGGTGTGCTTTTTGGCGTGGTGAAGGGTACCCTTTTGGTTTCCGTCGCTTCGATTCTCGGTGCCGTCTGCGCTTTTCTGCTCGGACGATCCGCAGCCCGGGAACGCATCGCAACACGTATTGCGAAGAATCCCCGGTTCGATGCCATCGACCGGGCTGTGGCCCGCGAAGGTTGGAAAATTGTCCTGCTGACCCGGCTTTCGCCGGTTTTTCCCTTCAACCTGCTCAACTATGCTTACGGCCTGACGCGTATTTCCCTGAGGCACTATTTCTGGGCGTCCTGGGTCGGGATGTTGCCGGGCACCGTCATGTATGTTTATCTAGGCTCTCTGGCCGGCGACCTGGCTCGCCTGGGGGCCGGACGGACCACACACAGTGCCGGGGAATGGGCGCTTTACCTGGTGGGGCTCGTCGCCACCGTGGCGGTAACCTTGTATGTAACCCGCCTGGCCCGGGCCGCTTTGCGAGATAAAGTCTGATTTTCCGTTCGATTTATGCGAAAGGTGTTTTTGCATGGAGTTCACGCTTCAGCATTGGCAGCGTCTTCAGTGGCGGGACATGCCCCTTTACCTCAACCCGGAGCAGCCATCCTGGTTTGTGCCTAATGCAACCGGTGACCGGGTTTTATGTGCCTTGCGCCAGGATGCATCGGTTGCCATGGAAACTGCAGCGAGGTGTTTTTTGCAGCGCCTGCCTCAAGGTGATGCCGCCGTGTATCCCGGGCGCAGCCACTTTCTGAAAACCGAGTCGTTGCGGGAGCTCTGGTTCCACATCACCAATCGTTGCAATATGAACTGTCGGCACTGCATGTTCGGGTCCGGTCCCGGCGATGCTGCCGAACTTGATGCCGAGCGTATTGTCACGTTGGCACGCCAGGCGTCAAATCTGGGTTGTCGCGTGTTTGCCTTGACCGGCGGCGAACCTCTGGTGCATCGCCGGTTCGACTATATTGCCCGGGAACTTTTGGCCTTGCCCGACAGTCGTCTGGTGGTGTTGACCAATGGCTTGTTGCTGAGCCGGCTATTGCCGTGTCTTTTAAATGATCGTCAGCGGCTGCATCTGCAGATCAGTGTTGACGGTCTGCGCGAGGGGCACGACCGGTTGCGAGGCGCAGGCAGTTTTGACCGGCTTATGGGGCAGCTGGACTGGTTGCAAAGACGAGATCTCCCCTTCACTTTATCTATGTGCGTGACGGCCGACAATGTAGGCGATATGCCGGGGATGGTCGCTCTCGCGGCCGAATATGGCGGGAAAAATGTCCATTTCATGTGGTATTTCGTGCGTGGACGCGGCCACGACGGCGCGGTGGCGGACAACGAGCAGCTTTTCGCTCATTTGATAAAGGCGGAAGAGGCCGCCCTGCGATACGGCGTGACCATCGATAATCTGCAGGCACTCAAGACGCAAATCTTCGCTCCCCCCGGCACCGTGCATGACGGTTCCAATAATGCCTGGGAGTCGCTGGCTGTGGGTCCGGATGGACAGCTCTATCCTTCGGCAGCATTGGTTGGGGTGCCGGAACTGTCCACCCCGATTTCCGCTGATCTGGCCACCGCCTGGCGCGACAGTGCGGTGCTCGATGAAATCCGCCGTGCTTCGGCTACCGAATTGTCTACTCCCTGGCGGTTTTTGCTTGGTGGCGGTGACCTTGATCACAGTTATCTGGCCAGCGGGCGTTTCGTCGGAGGCGACCCCTATCTGCCTCTGTACGAAAATCTGGCCTGCTGGTTGATTCAGCAGCAGGCGTCTAAGCAGGCCGATGAAGGGGCTGCCGCGCTGCGTCTTAAAATGGGGGATATTCTCGAAAGTTGCGGTGCGCACGGTTCGGTCGCGTTGCTGCATTCCAACTGCCTGCTGGCGTTGGCCGGCCAGGACAGCCACACGGCAGTCAAAGATTATTATCGCGGTGCGGCCACCGAGGACCGCGAGGAGATTCTCAACCCTGTCTGCTATGAGGAAGGCCTTATCGCCCATATCCCCGAGGCATATCGTTTTCGCGGCTATGGTTGCGGCAGCCCGGTGCTCGACGCTCAACTGCAACCGGGGGAAACCGTGGTCGATCTCGGTTCCGGGCGCGGTGTGGAATGTTTCATCGCTGCCCGCCAGGTTGGTGCCGGAGGTAAAGTGTTCGGGGTCGACATGCTCGACCCGATGTTGTCGGCGGCCCGTCGCGGCGCCGAGGCGGTCGCGGCGAATCTCGGTTATCAAAACCTGGAGTTTCGTCAGGGGTACCTGGAGCAGTTGCCCCTGGACGATGATTCCGTGGATGTGGTGCTGTCGAACTGTGTGATGAATCTGTCGCCCGACAAACGACGCGCGTTTGCCGAAATTCTGAGAGCTTTGCGCCCCGGAGGGCGGTTGGTCATTTCTGACGTGGTTTGTGAAGAGGAGCCGGATGCGGCTATTCGCAATGATGAAACCCTGCGTGGCGAGTGCATCGGTGGAGCGCTCACCCAACGGGATCTGGTAGGCATCCTTGCAGAAGCGGGGTTTGTCGCGGTGCGCCTGATCAAACGTTTTCCCTACCGGGTGGTGGCCGGGCATCCTTTCTTCTCTCTGACCTACCAGGCGGTCAAGGCGGCGCCGCCCGAAGTGGTCCGGGTGCTTTGGCGAGGGCCTCTTTCGGCGTTCGGGCCGGATGGTGCCGTGCTGGTGCCCGGCGCTGTCGCCACTCTCGATCGGCAGCAGGCCGATCTGGTGGGAGAGGGGGCTTTTCAGCTCGATGAGCATGGAACGGTGGTCAATCTCGACCTTGGTGAGAGTTGCTGCTGCAGTTTGCCTCCGGAGACCCGGTCTACGGCATCGGAGCAGGGCGTCGCGCGCTATGTGTCCGGCTGCATGGTCTGCGGCGCGCCCTTACGCTATCTCGACGAAGACCGCCGGCATTCCTGCCACTTTTGCGGAGAGACGCATACAACGCGAGCACTTTGCACCAACGGGCATTTCGTCTGCGATGCTTGCCATGCCCGGGATGCTCGTGGGATCATCGAAAGTATGTGCCTGCACACCAAGGCCGTCGATATGCTGGATCTGTTTGAAAAGATCACCGCCTACCCGGGCTTTCCCGACAACGGCCCGGAGTATCATGCCCTGGTGCCCGGCGTGATCCTGGCCACGGCGCGGAATCGTGGTCTGCAGGTCAGTCGCGAGACTTTGCTGGCCGGTATCCGCCGCGGGGGGCAGGTTGCCGGCGGCAGTTGCGCCTTCTGGGGCGTATGTGGTGCCGCGACCGGTGTCGGTGTGGCTTTCAGTCTGCTTTTAGAGGCCAATCCGTTAAAAGCAGAGGCCCGACAAGCGGTGCAGACCGTGGTGCAGCAGGTCCTGGCTGAAATAAGTTCCCTGCGGGCTGCGCGCTGCTGTCGGCGGGACAGTTTTCTGGCCCTGCGCAAGACGGCACAGCTGTCCGGGGATTTGCTGCCCATCGCCCTGCTGGCCCAAGCCGCTATCGGTTGTCCCGCCCGTCGCAACAAAGAAGGTTGCCTGGGCGCAAGCTGTCCGTTGTCGAAGAAATTTAACCTGGTTTCCGGGGGGCACATTGCAGAGGAGACCTCGGGGTGAAAAATGTGTTATTTTCAGGAGAGCTGTAACCGTTACATCACAACATATCTATATCGAAAGAAATCGGAGACCATCATGGATATTCGTTTGAGCCCCATCGGTACCATTCGCACCCCTTTTTCGGAAAGACAAGGCACGCCTGTGCAACCTTCCGCCTCTCACGGCACACCGGGGTGTATCGAACTCAACGAGGATCTGATTCCCGGGCTTGCCGATCTGGATGGTTTTTCGCACCTTATACTGATTTATCATTTCGATCGCAGTAACGGCTACGATCTCGAAGTGACGCCTTTCATGGATACCCGGCCGCGCGGCCTGTTTTCCACCCGTGCTCCCAAACGCCCCAATCCCATTGGTCTGTCCGTCGTCAAGCTGTTACGCGTCGAGGGGGCGGTGCTGCATATCGAAAATGTCGATGTCCTCGACGGAACCCCTCTGCTCGATATCAAGCCCTATGTCCCCCAGTTGGATCAGGCTCCCGAGGTGCGTATCGGGTGGATGGCCGACAAGCTTGAGCTGGCGACGGTGGCTACTGCCGATGAACGCTTCAAGTAAGATGCGTGTGGATTGACATGCTTCCGTTTCATCTCGTGACGATCCATTGGCAAAATCCGTTTTTAACGCTTGCCCTGTGTGTTTTTCCCAAACGGTAGGACCGCTTACTCCCGCTTTGTGACATTTCGTCATGCATTATGTTTTTACGTTTATAACGTGTTTGACATCCGGGTAGGCGATTCGTTATATTTTCCCGGAGATAGCGCCCATGTTAAATCCGTTCGTTCCCTCGGGAGGACTGATTTTTTCCGGTGCTTGTATGTCATTTGGGGAGTATCAAAAGGAGAAGAACAATGATGAGAAACTGGGTTCGTCGTGGTTGTTTCATGGTTTGTCTGTTGCTGGTGTTGTCGGTGCCGATGATGGCTTTGGCTGCTCCTTCCGGCAAACTGATTATTTTTCATGCCGGTAGTCTTTCGGTGCCTTTTGCAGCTATGGAAAAGGCTTTTGAGGCCAAGTATCCCGGTGTCGACGTGTTGCGTGAAGCCGGCGGCAGCACCAAGATGGCTCGCCTGATCTCGGAAGCCGGAAAACCTGCCGACATTATGGCTTCCGCCGATTATACCGTCATTGACAAAACCCTGATCCCGGGCAATGCGGTTGTGAATGTCCGTTTTGCCACCAATCAGTTGGTGCTTTGCTATACCGATAAAAGCAAATTTGCCGATGAGATCAACGCCAAAAACTGGCCGGAAATCCTGCAACGTCAGGGTGTTATCTGGGGTCATTCCGAACCCAATCTTGACCCCTGCGGTTATCGCAGTCTGATGGTTTTGCAGCTGGCGGAAAAATTCTACAATCAACCGGGGCTGTCTGACAAATTGCTGGCCAACCGTCCGCAGGCGAATGTTCGCCCTAAGGCGGTGGAATTGATCACGTTGCTGCAGAACGGCGATATGGATTATGCCTGGGAGTACCGCTCCGTAGCTGTTCAGCACGGTCTTAAATTCATAACCCTGGATGATCATATCAATCTCGGCAATTACCAGTTGGACGATTTCTATAAGCAGGCCAAGGTTCAGGTGACCGGCAAAAAACCCGGTACGTTCCTTACTCGTACCGGCCAATCCGTAACTTACGGCGTGACTCTTATCAACGATGCCCCCAACAAGGAAGCGGCTGAGGCCTTCCTGGCGTACCTGCTCGATCCCAACGGTGGCTTGAAAATTCTGGAAGAAATGGGCCAGCCGCCGTTTGTACCGGCGCGTGTTCCGACCGCGGCCATGCAGGCAAAGCTGCCTGCTTCCGTACAGCCGTTGGTTGAGGTCAAGGAGTAAATCTGCGTGGCTATGCAGATAAATGGAGGTAATGCGGGGGCTGCGGGTGAATCTGCCGGTAAAAGGCGGGTGTCTCTCGGCAGCCCCTTTCTTTATGTAACCTTTTTCTGCAGTACGGCGGTGCTGCTGTTTATCGTCATGCCGTTGTTTCAGATGGTGTCCCAACCGTCGTTGGCTTCACTGTGGGAGACCATCCATGATCCGGAGGTGTTGTCTTCCATCTGGTTGTCGGTCTATACCGCGTTGATTGCGGCACTGATCGCCTTCGCGGTTGGTACACCGCTGGCTTACCTGTTGGCTCGCTACGACTTTTTCGGCAAAAAACTGATCGAGAGTATTATCGATCTGCCCATCATGATTCCGCATCCGGTGGTCGGTATCGCCATTCTCAGCCTGCTGGGCCGGGGGCATCCTCTCGGCCAGTTGATGGGCAAGATCGGTTTGCGCATCATGGGCAGCGTCACCGGCATCATCGTGGTGCTGACCTTTGTCGGCTTGCCGTTTTATCTCAACGCCGCCAAATCCGGTTTCGAAAGTGTGCCGGTGCGGCTCGAAAAGGTTTCCCGCAGTCTTGGCGCCGGGCGCGCTGCCACATTCTTCCGTGTTACCTTTCCCCTCAGCTGGCGGCATATGCTCGGCGGCGTGATCATGTGTGCGGCCCGGGCAGTGAGCGAATTCGGAGCGGTGGTCATCGTCGCGTATCACCCCATGATCGCACCGGTGCTGATGTATGAGCGCTTTACCGCCTACGGTCTCAAGTATTCCCAGCCTGTCGGCGTGTGGCTTATTCTGGTGTGTCTGACACTCTTCATGTTGTTGCGTCTGGTGTCTTTGCCGAGCAAGGTGGAACGATGATCAATCTTGACCAATTGACAGTTAAATTGCCGGGGTTTGCCGTACAGGATGTTTCGCTGCAGGTGGCGCCCGGCGAATTCTTCGCATTGCTCGGCCCGACCGGTTCGGGGAAAACCGTGATTCTGGAATCGATCGCCGGTCTGGTACATGTCACGGCCGGCGGCATCCGGGTGGACGGCAAGGACATTACACGTTTGCCGCCGGAGCAGCGGCGCATCGGAATCGTATATCAGGATTACGCGCTGTTTCCTCATCTGACGGTGATGGACAATATCTGTTACGGGTTGCGTTATTTCGATCTGGATATGCAGCAGGCCCGCCAGAGGATCGACCATCTCGTGGAATTGCTCGGGCTGCAAAATATTATTCATCGCCGGCCTTTGCATCTCAGCGGCGGCGAAAAACAGCGCGTCTGCCTGGCGCGGGCTTTGAGCGTCAACCCTTCGGTGTTGCTCCTCGATGAACCGTTGTCGGCGCTCGATCCCAATTTTCGTGAAGAAATACGCCGTGTTCTGAAAAAACTTCATGGCGAATTGGGCATTACCTTCATGATGGTCACCCACGATTTCAGTGAAGCTCTGTATCTGGCCGATCGGGTCGGGGTGATTCGCAACGGGCGCATGGAGCAGGTCGGTTCCACCGAGGATATCTTTTTGCGTCCGGCCAATCCGTTTGTGGCCGAATTCGTCGGCATGAAAAATATCTTTGCTGCCCGTGTTGCCGATCAAGGGATCGAGTTCGGCGGTCTGAGTTGCCCGCTGCCGGAACCGGCTATCTGCAGGCAGGGGGTGTTGGCATTACGCCCGGAAGATATCGTTTTGCAACGCGAGAACGGATTTTCCGATGGTTATGTGCACTATGCCGGCGTGATCGAGCAGATCGTTCCGGCCGGACTCTGGCATGAGATCAGCGTCCGCTGCCGCGAGGCTTGTTTCAAGACTATCATGGATCGAAAGACCCTGATGTCGCACAGTTATAACGAGGGTGATGCCGTCTATCTCGGGTTCCAGACCGATGCGGTGCGAGTGTTTTAATTTCGTTATTCGTCCATTGTCATTTGTTATTGGTTTTGTTCCTTATGAAAGGGGTCGTTGTATGTTGAAGAGGGGACGGAGAATATTGAGGATTGTCAGTGTGGCGCTGCTTTGCATCATGCAGGCAGGAGTGGTGTTTGCTGCTCCCACGGGAAAACTCATCATCTTTCACGCCGGCAGTCTGACGGTACCGTTTGCGGCTATGGAAAAAGCCTTTGAGGCGCGGTATCCCGAGGTCGATGTGCAGCGCGAATCGGGGGGCAGTACACGTATGGCGCGGCTGATTTCCGAAGTCGGCAAGCCGGCCGACCTGATGGCGTCCGCCGATTTTCAGGTGATCGATCACAGTCTGATTCCGGCTCTGGCCGATTTTAATATCCGTTTCGCCACCAATGAGCTGGTGCTGACCTATTCGGAACACAGCAAGTTCGCCGATCAGATCAATCAGGACAACTGGTTCGAGGTTCTCGGACGGCCCGGGGTTGTCTGGGGACACTCCGATCCGAATATCGATCCGGGCGGATACCGCAGCCTCATGGCCATTCAGCTGGCGGAAAAATACTACCGGCAACCCGGTCTCTACCAACGGCTGTTGGCCAACCGGCCCAAGGAGAACCTGCGCGACAAATCCGTCAGCCTCACTTCCATGGTGCAAAATGGCGATATGGATTATGCCTGGGCATATCGATCCATCGCCTTGCAGCATCACCTGAAGTTCGTGACCCTGGATGAACATGTCAATCTGGCCAAGCTGGCTCATGACGATTTTTACGGCGAGGTCAGTGTGCGCGTGACGGGGGAGCGACCGGGCACCTTTATCGATCGCAAAGGACGCTTTGTCGCTTACGGCACCACGATGCTCAAGGATGCCCCCAACCGCGAAGCCGCCGAAGCTTTTTTGGCGTATCTGCTCGATCCGCAGGGCGGACAGAAAATCCTTCAGCAGTACGGCCAACCGCCATTCAAACCCGCTTTTGTGCCGACGCGCGCCATGTACGGGACTCTGCCTGATGGGATAAAAGCATTGGTTGAGGTGCGTCGTTAGCGATTCACAGGTGAAGTTTTTAACCGACATGACGGTCGGGACGAGACTCCGGTGCTGCTTGCCGGAGTCTTGTTGTTTAAACGATGTGTCTTTCGCTGACCCTGCGATGGATAGTTTCATTTTGCCATGGACATGATCGGCCTTACTGACCTAAAATGATCCGTTCATAATCTGCAAGAGATCTTTCCGGCACAAGTCTTCCCGGTATGTTATTCCCAACGGTTTTTCCCGCCCGCGCGGCGGTTCTGTGTTTGGGGAGTAAACCGAAAGTGCGCGAACCGGACGGATGTCATATAACAACCTCAAGACAATAGCGAGTCAGGACCATGGATATTCTATCATCGGTAAGGGAACGTCACGCAGAAACCTATGATCTCCACAAACGGTACATCAACCCCCAGTTTGTCAGGGTGCTTGAGGTTATCGGTTTCAAACGCAATTATGTCAGCAGCAAAGGCGCCCGTCTCATCGATACCGAAGGGCGCGAAGTGCTCGATTTTCTGGCCGGTTTCGGCGTCTTTAATATCGGGCGCAATCATCCGCTGGTGGCCCAGGTGCTGCACCAGATCCTCGACTCCGACCCGGCCAGCATGGTGCAGATGGATCTCGGCGGGATTTCCGGCATGCTGGCTGAAGCCCTGACCCAAATCACTCCGGGTGATCTGGATGCGGTATTCTTTACCAACTCCGGCACCGAGAGTGTCGAGGGGGCCCTGAAGTTCGCCCGCCAGGCGACCCGTCGTCACAAGGTGGTGCACTGCCATCATGCGTTTCACGGCTTGACCCTGGGCGCATTGTCGGTCAACGGTAACCGCGAATTTCGCGAGTTCAACGAACCGCTGCTGCCCGGTTGCATACAGGTGCCCTTCAACGATCTCGAAGCTTTGGAGCGCGAACTGTCCAGCGGCGACGTCGCCGCCTTCATCGTTGAACCGATTCAGGGCAAAGGGGTTTTTGTGCCCGATGACGATTATCTGCCCGGTGCCCGTCAACTGTGCGACAAGTACGGCACCCTCTTGATCGCCGATGAAGTTCAAACCGGCTTCGGGCGTACCGGAAAAATGTTCGCTGTCGACCATTGGGGCGTCGTACCGGACATCATGGCGGTGTCCAAGGCCCTGTCGGGCGGTTTCGTACCGATCGGAGCGGTGATTACCAAGCGTTCCATTCATTCCAAAATATTCGACAGCATGGAGCGTTGTTTCGCTCATTCCAACACCTTCGGTCAGAACGATCTGGCCATGGCCGCCGGTCTCGCCACCATCGAAGTGTTGCAGAGTGAAAAGCTTGTGGAGCAAGCGGCCGAAATCGGCGATTACATTATCGCCGGCATGACCGAGAAGGCCCAGCGCTACGAAATGCTGCATGAAATCCGCGGCAAAGGACTGATGGTCGGCATGCAGTTCGGGGTACCCAGATCTCTGACTTTGAAGACAGGATGGAAGCTGGTGCATAAGATGAACGACGATCTGTTCGGGCAGATGATTACCATGCCGCTGATGGAAAAATTCAACATCCTGACCCAAGTGGCCGGTCATGGCCTGGATACGGTCAAGATCCTGCCGCCGTTGATGATCGGGCGCAAGGAAGCCGATATGTTCCTCGATGCCATGGAAGCCGTTCTCAAAGATGTTCACCGTTTTCCCGGTGCGGCCTGGACCACGACCAAAAATCTGGCCATGCGCACGCTTAAGAGCGCCTGATCATGTTTTCCCGCATACAGGAAAAATGCCTGACCGGTCTCTGGCGTTTCATATCCCGCGCACCGCGCACCATTGTCTGGTGCGCGGTACTGTTGGCCGCCGTCGCGGCTCTGGTTTCTGTGCTTTTTTTACGTCTGGACAGCGATCAGGATAAACTGGTTTCGCAGGATTTACCCTATCAGCAGCGTTATCTCGAGGTACTCAGGAACTTTGGTGATCAGGAGTATCTTTACGTGGTCGTGCAGGCGGATGAAGGCGCATCGGGCAAACGCAGTGCGGAACGGTTTGCCGAGGCTCTGGCTACCCGCCTGGGGGCCTATCCCGATCAGATTCAGGAAATTCACTACCGTATAACCGCCCAGGACCTCGGGCCGGGTGCCCTCTATTTCGCTTCCCTCGATGAAGCGCAAGGTTTGACCGATATGGTCGGGGCGATCGGTCCTTTGGCTACGGACTGGCTGCACAGCGGCAAACTGCCCGATCTGATTGAGCGGGTCAGCGGCTTGTTCGGCGGCGGCAGGCAGGATGGCGAGACGGCCGATCCGAGTCTGTTGGGCCCGGCGCTTGAAGGTCTCGACGGTTTCGTTACCCGTATTGATCAGACACTGGCCGGTGAGCCTGCCGAAGGCCCGGTATTCGATGTGGCGGATCGCGGTGTGCATTATTTCTTTACCGCCAACGAGCGTTTGCTGATCATGCGTTTGCTGCCGGTCAAGGATTACAGCACCATGGACGTTATCGCCGGTCCACTGGCTACGGTTCGTGAAGCCCTGCAGCAGACCCGTGCGGAATTTCCCGCCATACAGGCCGGGCTGACCGGCCGCCCGGTGCTGCAGGCCGATGAAATGGTCACCACCAACCGCGATATGATGCGCGCTTCGATTCTTTCGGTGATCCTTGTCGGATTGTTGTTTACGTTGGTGTTGCATGGCTGGTTGCGCCCGGTGCTGGTTATTTTCTGTCTGGTTCTGGCCTTGGCCATGACTTTCGGTTTTACCACCGTAACCCTTGGCGTACTCAATCTATTATCCATTGTGTTCGCTCTGGTGCTGGTCGGTATCGGGGTCGATTTCGGGGTACATGTGGTCATGCGTTACGTGGAAGAGCGCAAGGCCGGCAACGATGTCGAAGACGCGGTGCGAATTTCTCTGATGCATACGGGCCCCGGGGTCATTCTTGGCGCGATCACTTCGGTCTGCGCCTTTTACGCCGTGGTCTGGTCCGATTTTACCGGTCTGGCCGAACTTGGACTTATCGGGGGTACCGGTATCCTGCTGTGCCTGGTGGTGATGTTGACGGTACTGCCGGCCTTGTTGCTTATGGCCGGTCGGCGTAATCTTTTTCCCAAGTCGATGCCGCAGATCACCACCGTGCCCCTGATTGGACGATTGTCGGCCCGTCCCGGTCGTCTGCTGACGGTGGTTGTCCTGGTGACCCTGCTGTTGCTGCCGGGGCTTTTCAAAGTGCGCTTCAATTACAATCTGTTGGAGCTGCAGGCCGAGGGATTGGAATCGGTGCGTTATGAAAAACGCATGATCGAAGATTCCGACGAGTCGACCTGGTATGCCGTTTCGGTGGCGAACGATGTCACTCAACTCAACCGTCTGCGTGAGCAATTCAAGGCCCTGGATACGGTGGGCAAAACGGAAAGTCTCAGCGATTATCTGCCGCAAAATCAGCAACGTAAAGCGGCGTTGTTCAGACAGGCCGCCGCTCGCCTCGGCAATCTGCCGACGGCACCTGGAGCTGCGGGCCCGGTGGATGCACAGCGCATGCTGGATGCTCTGGATAGTTTGTCGGGGGCTCTGGACAACCTGGCGGAGAAACTTTTTGCCGCCGGTGCCGGTGACGAGCTGGCCCAGCTTGACGCCCTTATCGAGAAGCTCGATTCCGCCTACGCCAGGCTTGCAGATAATCGGGCGTTGGCTGCGCGTTTGACGCCATTGCAGACCCAGCTGCAGGCCGATGTTTCAAAAGGCCTGCGCCAGTTGCAGATCTGGCTTTCGGCTTCCCCCGTCGGCATGGACGAACTGCCGGCGTTTCTGCGGGGTTTGTATGTCGGTCGTGACGGTGCCATGCAGATCAAAGTTGTGCCCAGCCAGGACATCTGGAAGTTCAAAAATCTGCGTACCTTTGTCGCGGATCTGCGCAAAGTGGACGCACAGGTCACCGGGGTACCCATCAGCGTGTTTGAATCGGCTCGTCTGATGAAGCATACCTTTGTGTTTTCCGCGCTGCTTACTCTTGTTCTGGTCAGTCTGTTGTTATGGTTCAATGCCCGCAGTATGCGGTATATTCTGCTGGCCTTGTTGCCCCTTTCGGTGGGCATGATCTGGCTGTTGTCGCTGATGGGCTGGCTGGGACTCAATTTCAATCTTGCCAACTTCTTCGCGATCCCCATCCTGATTGCTATCGGAGTCGATGGCGGGGTGCATTTTCTCGCACGCTGGAAGGAACTTGGCAACGGTTGTCTGTTTCAGACCAGTACACCCATGGCTGTCACATTGAGTTTCGCTACCACCATGATCGGTTTCGGAGGACTGCTGTTTGCCCATCATCGCGGTCTGGCGAGTCTCGGTTGGGTTATGGTGCTGGGCTCGCTGACAGGCATGTTAAGCTGTCTGCTGGTACTGCCGGCGGTGCTCAAAGTCATCCGTTATGGGGCAAACCACGATAAGGAGTAAGTCATGTTGCGAAACATGCTTTTGGTACTTTTGTCGCTGACCGTCCTCATCTGTCCGGCCTACGGTATAGATTCTTTCGATTTCGTCATTATCCAGCCCGGCCAGCCCGGCACTTCCGAGGATGCTCAACCGGTCATGGATGCGTTTGCCTCCTATGTGCAAGGCAAGCTTGGTCAGGATGTGACCGTGCACGGGCATTATTTCAATCAGATTGAGCAGGCGGAAGCTTTTCTGGCAAGTAACAGACCCGGTTGGGGCATTGTTCAGTTGGGGTATTACCTGGCGCATGTCGATAACACCTGCATGACGCCGCTGGCCTCGACGCTGCCCGGCGGTGCCGATAGCGATATCTGGCGACTGGTGGTTGCCAAGGACGGACCGGAACAATGGCAGGCGTTGCAAGGATCCGTTTCCGGTACCATGCTGTTTGAACCGTCCATCGCCGCCCGTTTGCTGTTCGGTAAGTCAGAGGCGGAGCTGCCCTTTGCTCTGGCGGGGACTTCGCGCCCGCTGCGCGCTTTGCGTGGCGTGTTGCGCGGCAAAGGCGGCGCCGTCGTGCTGGATAAGCCCCAATACGACGCGGTGCAGGCTTTGTCCCTGGCTTCCAAACTGAAGGTGCTGACGACTTCGGAACGACTGCCGACTTCGGCGGTGGTCGCTTTCGGTCCCCCGGACGATCTTCACAAGCGGTTACGTACCGTTCTGGAAAACATGCAGCACGATGCCGCAGCCAGCGACCTGCTGCAGTTGTTGCAGACCGAAGGTTTCGGCCCGGTCGATGCGCGTCTTGATGCGTTGCAGGAAAAAGACCTATGAAGGTTGTGATATTTATGCTTTTTGGGGTAGTATGCACGCTTTGCGGCTGCATGGCGCCTCTGGATAAAATTCCGGATCAACCTGGCGTGGTGCCTGAAGATTCGCCGGAAAGCGTTGTTTTGTGGGCGCCGTGCGATACCGCTCAGGCCGATGCATGGCGTCTTGCGGCTGCGACGGATGCCGTCGCAGCATTGCACGGTGCCGCTTGCTATGCTTATCTGATCGAGCGTGCCGGTGGCGGTTCAACGGATGCTGCAGCCGGCAGACAGCTGGCCGAACAGGCCGCAGGCGCGTTTCCCCGAAGTGCCGAAGCGCATTATCTTTTCGGTTATCTGGCCGGACTGGAAGCCCAATTCAGTCCGTTACGGGCCCTGTCGCTGGTGCCGGTTATCGAGCGCGAGGCGCTGGCGGCGTTGGCTTTGAACCCGGCTCTCGATGAGGCCGGTCCCGCTCGTATGCTGGGGGATCTCTATCTGCGTGCACCGGAGTTTCCCGTGAGTGTCGGTGACCCGGCCCTGGCTGTCGAGTACTTTGCGCAGGCCGTGGAATTGGTACCACAGCGGGCCGATAATCGAGCGGGATTGATCGCAGCGCTGCTTGAGGATGAACAAGTTACCGGCGCCTGCCTGCAGTTACGGGAATACTGGCAGGATCGGATGCCCGCAGACGACCCTTCAGGTGAATGGCAACGGGGGCTTGAGTTACAGCAGCAGCTGTGCGACAGTCTACCGGGTGACTGAGGACCGCTCGAATGCGGTCCCGAGAATATGAGTGATTTTGGTTGGCGCAGGGTGCCGCTCCGGTCGTGTCAGGATGCTGCCCTGCGTCGCTGTATTTCGATTATCCGCGAAGGGGCGAAGATCCATACGCGATCCGATGCCCTCTTTGAATATTCGTTGCAAGGAGATCGTTTTGGGAGTTCCTTTTATTCAAAAGGCGCGCATTGGCGCTTATATCTGCAAGCAGTTGGTGAAAGGCAATCGCCGTTTTCCCTTGGTTCTGATGCTGGAGCCTCTTTTTCAATGCAATTTACGCTGCAAGGGGTGCGGCAAGATTTCGCATCCGCCCGAGGTGATGAAGCGGCGCCTGACAGTCGAGGAATGCGTGGCCAAGGCCGAAGAATGCGGAGCCCCCATCGTTTCGCTGCCGGGTGGCGAACCTTTGATGCACCCCGAAATTCATGTGATTGCCCGTGAGTTGATCGCCCGCAAGCGTTTCGTCTATCTGTGTACCAATGCATTGTTGGTGGAAAAACGTTTGCAGGACTTTGAACCGTCCCCTTACCTGACCTTCAACGTGCATCTCGATGGTTTGCGGGATAAACACGATGCCCTGGTTAATCGCAAGGGAGTTTTCGATCAGGCCGTGCAATCCATCCGGAGGCTGGTTTCGGAAGGGTACAGGGTCACCACCAATACTACCTTTTTCGGAGATGAAACTCCGGAAAGCGCCGCAGCGTTGTTCGATTTTCTCATGTCTCTCGGCGTCGAGGGCATGACCATCGCTCCCGCATTTAACTACGAAAGCGCCGAAGAACAGGATAATTTTCTGGGTCGCGAGGGGAGCTACAAACTGTTTCAGGCGGTATTGCCACAGGCCAAAGCCCGCGGTTGGCGCTTCAATCATAGTAGCCTTTATCTCGATTTTCTTGCCGGCGGTCAAACCTATGCGTGTTCGCCGTGGGGTACCCCGGCAGCCAATATCTTCGGCTGGCAACGTCCCTGTTATCTGCTCAATGACGGCTATGTCGATACCTTCGATGCGCTGATCAAAGAAACCGACTGGGATAGCTATGGAACCGGGCGGGATGCACGCTGTGCCGATTGTATGGTACACTGCGGGTTCGAGACGAGTGCTGTGGTCGATGCGGCCACTCATCCGTTCAAGGCCTTTCGGGTTTTTATGCGCGGGGCCGGTAACTGAGACATGCCGCAACCGATGTCTGTTCCGTGGAGGAGACCATGATCTCGTCGGATAAGCGCAGCGGGATTTTTCGTCCCGGTATGGTCGTGGCTCTGCCCGGTGAAGCCAAAGCCATGCTCGGCAGATTTCGCTGGCAGCGTCAGGGCGAGTTCGATGTCGGTACCGCAGTCGGGTTGTTCGGCGCCGATACTCTGTGGGTGCGATGTGGCATGGGGTCTGAGCGCGCCGCCAGGGCCGCCGCTTTTTTGATCGAGCGCGGTGTAACCCATGTCGGGATCGCCGGCGTGTCCGGCGCTTTGGCTCCCGAGCTGCAGAGCGGCCAGCTTGTGCTCGCCAGTGAAGTGGTCGACGAACACGGCCAGCGGTGGACGGTCGATACGGCATTGCATAAGATGTTGATGGACTGTCTGGGGAGCGAGGTTCGCAGCGGGCGTACCTTGACCACGGCAGCACCTTTGCTGAACGTTGAACAAAAAATATTCTGGCGAGAGCGTCGCAAAGCCTTGGCCGTCGATATGGAAAGTGCCGCCGTAGCGCGGGTGGCATCGGAAGCCGGCCGGTTGTTTTTTGTGTTGCGGGCCATTTGCGACGAGGCGGCCCGGCCGGTGTCTGCTGCGTTATTTGATTTGGTGGATGAATTCGGGCGTCCCAGGCCCCTGCGTCTTGTCAGGACGTTATGTTGCCAACCCTCCCTTGTACCCGAGTTGCTGCATATGCAGAGGGATTTTGGTCGAGCATTGGGCGCTTTACGTAACGGTTGGCAGGCATGCGGTCGTTTGCATTCGCTATACGATGAACGGGAGAGAAGGGTATGACTGAGCAAGTCAAGGATGGAGATGTCGTGCGGGTTCGCTATACCGGCCGCTATCAGGACGGTGAGGTTTTCGATTCCACAGACGGGCGCGCACCGTTTACCTTCGTGGTTGGCTCCGGTGCTGTGGTCAAAGGGTTCGATGAAGCGGTTATCGGGATGCGCGCCGGTGAACGCACGCAGGTTACCATCGGTCCGGACAAGGCTTACGGACCGCATAAGGAAGAGTATGTGCTGTCCATCCCCCGCAGTAGTATGCCCGCTCAAATGAGCGTTTCTACCGGCATGCAGCTCAAGTTGCCTCTGCAGGGCGGCAAAGCCATGACGGCCACCGTCACCAAAGTTACCAGAGAGCTGATTCGCCTCGATGGCAATCATCCCATGGCGGGAAAAACTCTGGTTTTCGATATAGAAATCGTTGCTACCGGCCTGAAGCCTACCGATCTATTCGGAGGGTAGCTAACTTAGCGGTTCTCGGCGTAACGGATTCAGGCCAGGTCGAGAGCTGACCCGGAGTTTTCACAATGTTATCTTCATGAAAGCCGGGCCAAATACGCAATGGGGGAAACAATGTTATCGCATGCGGCGATGGCATTTCTCAACCATTAGACCAAGGAGACGAGGAGAAATGGCAGAAACCATCAAAGCTGGAGATACTATCAGCGTTAATTACACCGGGCGTTTCGAAAACGGCGAGGTGTTTGATTCTTCCGAAGGGCGTGAGCCCCTCAAATTTACCGTTGGTGCCGGTCAACTCATCAAAGGTTTCGACGATGCTGTGGTAGGTCTTACCACCGGCGACAAAACCACCATCACCGTCGAGCCCAAGGACGGCTACGGTGAGCATCGCGAAGATCTGATCATCGATATTCCCAAGGCCAATGTGCCCGAGGAGCTCGAAGTCGAAGTCGGCAAGCGTTTTCATCTTAAAGACCAGAGCGGTCGCCCGGTGCCTGCCGTGGTTGTAGAAATCACGGAAGAGGCCGTGCGCCTTGATGCCAACCATGCCATGGCCGGCAAGACCCTGATTTTCGACATCGAAGTTGTCGAGACCGGTCTGCAGTCGGAAGCTCCCGCAGCCGAATCCCATTGCGGCGACGGCAGCAACGGTTGCCAGGGTTGCGGTCAGCACTAAGAGTATTTTCCGAAAATGAGATGTTTGGGGCCGGGGTTTTTCCGGCCCCTTTTTTATTGACGGGTGCCGCTGGCCCGGACGATTCGCAAAAGATTTAATTTTAATCTTTCTGTATACCTCAAGCTGTGCTATCTAGAACGCAGTTGCAAAGAGAAGTTTGCTCGACAATTCAACATGTTATAATTTGCTCATGTGGCAAGGCACAGTTTTATGGTTCGTTGCGATTCAACAGTTTTTTATGGTTCTTTGCGATGCCTGTCATTGTTAGGTTGTTTTTTGCTGTGGTGCTTTTGGCTTTCACCGACGCCGTCTGTCGCCGATACTTCCGTCAAAAGAATCCTCTATCTCAATTCCTACCACCAAGGTTACAAATGGAGCGATGATATCACCCGCGGCATCAGCGATGTGCTGATGGCCGAAAAGGGCCGATTTCGTATTTATACCGAGTATATGGATACCAAAAGGCGCTCCCCCGGTATCATGCGCGACCAGATACGTTCTGTCCTGCAAACCAAATATCCTGCCGATTTTTTCGATCTGATTCTGTCTTCCGACGATGCTGCATTCGACTTTCTTCTGGCCCGGCGTGAAGAATTGTTCGGATCGACTCCCGTGGTTTTTTGCGGAGTCAATTATCTTGATCCAGACCGTCTCATCGGGCAGAAGAGGCTGGTCGGCATCAGTGAGGAAGCCAACATCGCAGAAACGCTCGATACCGCCCTGAGTCTGCATTCCGATATTCGGCAGATCTATATTGTTGCCGACAAAACCCCGACCGGATTGAAGGTTCGTCAGAAAATCGCCGATATGCAGGTCCGTTATCGCCAACGGTTGGCGTTTCACATATTACCCGACACGTCCGTTGCTGATATCGCTGTACGTTTGCGGCAGCTGCCCAAGCATAGTCTGGTGTTGTATAGCGTTTTTTTCAAGGATGCCTCGGGACAATTTTACGAATACGACGAAGCGCTGCCCCGGCTGGTGGAGAATTGCAAGGTTCCTGTGTATGGTCTGTGGGATTTCAATCTCGGCCAGGGAATCCTCGGCGGCAAGCTGACCTCCGGCTACCGTCAGGGGCAGCAGACCGCCGCTCTTGGGTTGGAAATTCTCCAAGGAGTGCCGCTTGTTGCCTTGCCCCAACTAAGTTTGAGCAAGGCCGCATACCGTTTCGATATGCGGCAGCTTAATCGCTTTGGCATCAGTGTGGACGATCTGCCGCCGGACACTACCCTGGTCAACACGGAGCACCCTCTGGCGATTCGCTACCGTGTGGTATTGTTTGAAAGTCTGGCCGCTATCCTGGTGTTGGTGGCGGTGATTTTATCGCTGTTACGCATCATCCGACGTCGTAAACGCACCCAGCTTGCCCTGGAACAGGACCGCAGCAAGTTGGAGGCGAAGGTCCTGGCGCGTACGGCGCATTTGACGGAGGCCAATCGCCAATTGCGTATGGAAATCCTGGAACGGAATCAGGCCGCACGCGCCCTGAAAGAGTCGGAACAGGAAAAGAGTCTCATTCTTAACAGCTCCTCCGATCTGATCGCCTACCTCGATCCGGGTCTGCGTATTCGCTGGGCCAACCGGACTTCGAGCGATCGGGCCGGACGTCAACAAACCCAGATTGAAGGATTGCCCTGCTATGCAGCCTGGCATGGGCTGGACAGTCCGTGTATCGGGTGTCCCGTTCTACGCTCCCATAAGACCGGTTTGCCGGAGCATGGTGAAGTGGTCACGTCCGACGGCCAAATATGGCTGGTGCGGGCTTTTCCTTTTCATGACAGTCAGGGACGGGTAAGCGGGTTTGCAACCTTCAGTCTCGATGTGAGCGAACAGAAAAAAGCGCAGCGTACCATTCATCGTATGGCCTATTACGATCATCTGACGGAACTGCCCAATCGCGCTCTTTTTCAAAAAGAACTGGATCGTCGGTTGGAGGAAGCGGTCGGCCGTGGACACGGACTGGCTCTGATGTTTCTCGATCTTGATCATTTCAAAGGGGTTAACGATTCTCTGGGACACGCCAAAGGGGATCTGTTGCTGCAGAAGATCGCCGCAAGGCTGCAGGGCTGTCTGGGGCGCGAGGACTTTTTGGCGCGCCTTAACGGCGACGAATTTATCTTTTTGCTAACGGAAATCGACGACCCGGTAGCCGTGAAGGCGCTGGCCGGTAATGTGCAGCGCATCATGGCCTCCCCTTTTAATCTCGATGGCGACGAAATTTATGTCGGTACCAGCATTGGCATTGCATGTTATCCGCTGCACGGTGTCGATGTCGAAAATCTCATGAAACGGGCCGATCGTGCGCTGTATGCGGCCAAGGAGCGCGGGCGCAATGCCATTGAGCTGTTTTCCGAACAGATCAATGCCCGCTTTCATCGCCGCCAGCAACTGGAAATGCGATTGCAAAACGCCTTGGCAAAGAACGAATTCTTCCTGGAGTATCAACCGCAGGTTGATCTGCAAACCGGTCGGATGTTAGGTGTGGAAGCCCTGTTGCGCTGGCGTAATGACGATTTAGGGTTGGTTATGCCGGATGATTTTATTTCCCTGGCCGAGGAAACCGGGTTGATCCGTCCCATAGGCGAGTGGGTATTACGCACGGCGTGTCAGGAGTATTTGTCCTGGTGGCAGCCGGAGGGGGCCGAGTTGCGTCTTGCTGTCAACATATCGGGACAACAAATCAAACATCCGGATTTTGTACCGATTATCGATGATATATTGCACTCCACCGGCTTCGATCCGAGGTTGTTGGAACTTGAAATAACCGAAACGGTGGCCATGGAGGATGTCGAAGGCAATATCGGCACTTTCCGTGATCTCAAAGCGCGACGGCTGCAATTGGCCATCGACGATTTCGGTACCGGTTATTCCTCCCTGAGTTATTTACGGCATTTTCCCATCGATCGGCTTAAAATCGACCGCAAGTTTATCCGGGATGCGGCTAAATGCAGCGACAGCGCTTCGCTGGTGGAAGCGATTATGAGTATGGCGCGCAGCCTGCATCTGGACATCATCGCCGAAGGGGTGGAAACCGAAGAACAGGTTGCCTATTTGTGGAAGCAGGGTTGCCGGCAGATTCAGGGGTTCTTTTTCGGTCGGCCGATGTCTGCAAGCGATCTGCAAAAATATCTTCAGGAACAAACCGTTGCCGAACTGCTGCCAGCCTGGGTTTCATGAGGCCTGCCTTTGCGCAACAGACACCTTCCTGACCCACGCATCTCTCCGTCGTTGGTCGCTTTCTCCTGTCCGTGATATTCTTAATCCGCAATCTTGCAGCCGATTTTGCTATACTGATCGCTTTCGACCCTGGCAAGGAGGCCAACCATGGCAGAAGATCGCGTTGCCCGCATCGGTATCCTGACCGTTTCCGACCGCGCCAGCACTGGCGTTTATGAAGATCGCGGCGGCCCGGCCATTCGCACCTATTTGGAAGATGTGTTGACTTCACCCTGGGAGGGCGTAGCCCTAATGGTTCCCGATGAGCAGACGGATATCGAGGCAGCCCTGGTGGATTTGTGCGATCGGCAGGGATGTTGCCTGGTCATTACCACCGGCGGCACCGGGCCGGCGTTGCGTGACGTGACCCCCGAAGCGACTAAAACCGTGTGTGGCAAGATGATGCCCGGCTTTGGCGAATTGATGCGGCAGGTGTCGCTGACCAAAGTACCGACCGCCATCCTTTCCCGGCAGACTGCCGGCATCCGTGGAGGCAGTCTGATCATCAATCTTCCCGGTCAGCCCAGGGCTATTGCGGAATGCCTTGATGCGGTGTTTGCCGCGGTGCCGTTGTGCATCGACCTTATCGGCGGTCCTTATCTCACCACCGACGAACAGCGTATCGTGGCGTTTCGGCCCAAAAAATAACCTCAATATTCCGGTATGTGAATACGCCTCGTTTTTTATGTGGCACCGATCCGTCTGGACCATGGAATCCGGTTGGGGGAGAGGCATGCGTGTTTGCTATCTCTGCAGAGCCGGTTTTTTAACTGATGTGTACTATCGGAAGGCAAAAAGCAATGCATGAAAATGTTATGAGGTCATGTAATGAGTGATGCACCCATCGCGTCCGGCGATGATACGCGCGCGCAGCAAACGGTTTCACCCATTCCCAACGGCTTCGGGTCGGCCCCCTGGAGCCGTCGCCGCCTGATCGGCCTGCTGGTCGGGCCGGCGTTGTTCGTGGCCATGCTGGTGATGCCCGGTGCCGAAGATTTACCGCCGCAGGCCCGCAAGATGGCGGCCATCGCCTTGCTGATGGCCACCTGGTGGATGTGCGAGGCCATTCCTATCCCGGCAACCGCCCTGTTGCCGTTGATTCTCATGCCGTTATGCGGTCTGCTTCCCATGCGGGAGGCGGCGGCACCCTATGCCAGCGAGCTGATTTTTCTGTTCATGGGGGGCTTTCTCATCGCCCTGAGCATGCAGCGCTGGAATCTGCATCGACGCATTGCGTTGCTGGTCGTGTGCTGTTTCGGCTTTGCCCCCGACCGGCTGGTGCTGGGGTTTATGGTGGCCAGCGCTGCGCTGTCGGCGTTTGTCTCGAATACGGTAACGGCTTTGATGATGATGCCCATCGGCATGGCGGTGATTCAGCACGTCATTGCCGAGGGACGGCGCAGCGGGCTTGACGAAAACATCGATTTTTCACCACAAAATTTTGCCTTCGGCACCAACCTGATGCTGGGGATCGCTTATGCCTGCTCCATCGGCGGCATCGCTACTCTGATCGGTACGCCGCCCAATACGGTGTTGGCCGGGTATCTGCAGCATACCTACGGTTTCGAGATTACCTTTGCCCGTTGGATGCAGGTCGGCGTGCCGTTGTCGGTGATCATGCTCGGTCTGTGCTGGGTATGGTTGACCCGCTTCGCCAATCCCATGCGCCTGACGCGGGTGCCCGGCGGCAGGGACCTGATCCAGGCGGAGTTGCGTAGCCTGGGGCCGATGTGCCGGGGGGAGATGATCACCGCTGTGGTGTTCGGATTGACGGCTCTGGCGTGGATCCTGCGCGATACGGTGGCCGGATTCTGGCCGGCGCCGGCTATGATCAGCGATGCGGTGATCGGTATGACCGGCGGTTTGCTGCTGTTTGTCGTTCCCGTCAAGCGGCATGGGGAATTCGCTATGAACTGGGAATGGGCGGCCAAACTCCCCTGGGGTATGTTGATTCTGTTCGGCGGCGGCCTGTCGCTGGCCTGCGGGTTTGAAAAGACCGGATTGTCGAGCTGGTTGGCGGGGCGTATCGAACTGTTGAGCGGGGCACCTGTCCTGTTACTGGTGCTGGCGGTTACCGTGCTGATCATCTTTTTGACCGAACTGACTTCCAACACCGCCACTGCGGCTATGGCCATGCCGGTACTTTGTGCGGTGGCCCTGGGCATTGGCGAGAACCCCCTGTTGTTGCTGGTACCTGCCGCGCTGGCCGCATCCTGCGCTTTTATGCTGCCTGTTGCAACTCCGCCCAATGCGATTGTGTTCGGTTCCGGCAATGTTACCATGTCGCAGATGATCAAGAGCGGTTTCGCCCTTAATATCATCGGCATTGTGCTGGTGACCCTGTTGACCTATAGTCTGGTGGTGCCGCTGTTCGGTATCGTTTATGGCCAGGTTCCGGCCTGGACGGGCTGCATGGGCGGATAGTCTTGCCATGATCGGGCATAGCGTATATGCTGCCGGCCTTGTATCGACCGCCCGGTGAAAGGGATGGGGATTTCGATTCCTGGAAAACCGATCTCACGCCCGCTCGCTATGCTCACTTAAGACGCAAAGGCTTAGTTTTAAAGACGATTATAACCTCTCTCGGTGTCTTTGTAGCTTCGCGTGAGACATGGGGTTTTGGTTTTGGAATTAAAAAAATCCTTGGCGTTTCTGCTGTTAAAAACACGCGTTTGATGTGATCTCGCCTATCCCGAAGGCCCTTGAATACCTTTTTTGAAAGTTGATCCGATGGATGCACCCATAAAATTTTTCGCTACCGCGCCCAAGGGCGTTGAACCCCTGTTGGCCGATGAACTGCGGGCGCTTGGCGCCCTTGAAGTGTCCGAAACCCGGGCCGGCGCGTCTTTTCAAGGTTCGCTGGAGACCGCCTATCGTATCTGTCTGTGGTCGCGGCTGGCCAGCCGGGTTCTCATGCCGATTGCCGAATTCAGCGCCGAGGATCCGGATCAGCTGTATGCGGCTGTTGGAGCCGTGCCATGGGAGGAGCATATGACTGCCGCCGGTACCCTGGCCGTCGATGCCCAGCTGCGACGCTCCAAAATCAACCATTCGCGTTTTGCCGCCCTGCGGGTCAAGGATGCTGTGGTCGACCGTTTTCGCGAACGTTTCGATCAACGCCCTTCCATCGATCTGGAACGTCCCGATATCCGGCTCAACCTGCATATCGACCGGGATCAGGCGACCCTGAGTCTCGATCTGTCCGGGGACAGCCTGCACCGGCGCGGTTACCGGGCCGAAGGGGTGCTGGCGCCGCTGAAGGAAAATCTTGCCGCCGCCATTCTGCTGCGTGCCGGTTGGCCGGATGTCGGCGCCCGTGGCGGCGCGTTGGTCGATCCCATGTGCGGTTCGGGCACGCTGGTTATCGAGGCGGCGCTTATCACCGCTGATTGCGCGCCGGGCCTGACCCGACCCTACTGGGGATTTGCCGGCTGGTTGCAGCATCGGGCTGAGGTGTGGGATACCCTGCTGGAGGAAGCCCGTCAGCGCCGCGAGGCAGGTTTGCAACAGTTACCCTGTATGATCGGTTACGACCGCGATCGGAAAGCCATTCGCGCCGCCCGGGAGAATGCCCGCCTGGCCGGCCTCGATGCGCACCTGCGCTTTGAACGGTGTGAGCTTGAGGATCTGCAGGCCGTGCCCGACGCCGGAGAATCCGGTGGCCTGCTTGTGACCAATCCCCCTTACGGGGAACGCCTCGGCGAAGTCGACGAGTTGCGTTCGCTGTATGCATCGCTAGGCGAAAAGCTGCGTACCCACTTCAGTGGCTGGCAGGCTGCGGTCTTTACCGGCAATCCGGAACTGGCCAAACATATCGGCATCCGCGCGCACAAACTCTACAAGCTTTACAACGGTGCTCTGGAGTGTCGCCTGCTGAATTTCGACATTGCCGAACAACGGTTTTTCGGTGCCGATGCACCCCAGGCGCCGCTCAGTGAAGGCGCGATCATGTTTGCCAACCGCCTGCGCAAAAACATCAAGCAGCTGCGGCGCTGGCTTAAAAAAGAGGATGTGACCTGTTACCGGCTTTATGACGCCGACATGCCCGAATACGCCGTGGCCGTGGATATCTACGAAGATCGGGTGCACGTGCAGGAATACCAGGCGCCGGCCTCCGTCGACAGCCGTCAGGCCGAGCGCCGCCTGCGTGAGGTTATGCGGGTCCTTCCCGAGGTGCTGCAGGTCGAACCTGAAGCCATTACCCTTAAGGTGCGGCGTAAACAGAAAGGCTCCAGCCAATACCAGAAGCTCGACCGGTCCGGCGAGCGTTTCGAAGTGCGCGAAGGCAACTGCTGGTTCCTGGTCAACCTGACCGACTACCTCGACACCGGCCTGTTCCTCGATCATCGCCCGACCCGTTTCATGCTGCAGGCCATGGCCGAAGGCAAGAGCTTCCTCAACCTGTTCGCCTATACCGGCACCGCCACCGTGCACGCCGTCAAAGGCGGCGCGGCCACCACCGTCACTGTCGATATGTCGCGCACCTATCTCGACTGGGCGCAGGCCAATCTGCGGCTCAATCAACTGTCCGGACCGCAGCACCGCTTTGTCTGTGCCGACGTGCTGCAGTACCTGGAGCGGGAGCAGGCGCATTACGATCTGATTTTTCTCGACCCGCCGACCTTTTCCACCTCCAAGTCGATGGAAACCACCCTCGATATTCAGCGCGACCATGTGGACATCATTCGCCTTGCGGCAAATCTGCTGACGCCCGGCGGGGTGCTGATTTTTTCCAATAACTTCCGCAAGTTCCGTATGGATTTCGAATCCCTGCCGGAACTGGAGATCGAAAATATCACTGCCGCCACCATTCCACACGATTTTGCCCGCAATCCAAAAATTCATAATTGCTGGCGAATCACCCGGCGTTGAGGCGGATTTTAAAGAAAATCGCTTTATTGCCTCCTTTGTTACCGGCTTTTTCTGTGCCTTTGTGGCTTGAGTCGGGGCAACGAACGGGTACGATAAAGCTTTTTGAATCTCCAAACCTGATGTCTCACGCAAAGCCGCAAAGTCGCAAAGCAAGGCCATATTCTTGTCTAAGACTTGGTTTTCTTTGCGTCTTGGCGTCTTAAGTGAGCGCAGCGAACGGGCGTGAGATCGGTTTTGCATTTCCCAGGGTCGGGGATTGTTTTCGTTATTCGGATGGTTGTAATGCTGTCTTGTCGATCTGATATCGAATCGATTCCGGTCCGTTGAATAACGGTGTCAAAAGGGGAAGGGCATGAAGCGCATACTCTGTTGCATTCTGCTGAGTTTATCGTTGTTGCAGGCGGCCTGCGGGGATCGGTATATCGACGATCGCGCCGGGTTGATGGGATCCGATGAGCAGACGCGGTTGCGGACCTTTCAGGACAAACTGCTGCAGGAACTCGATATCGAATTGCAGGTGGTGGTGCTCGATACCAGCCCCGGCGATCTCGACGATGCGGCAGTGACGCTGTTTGAGAAACGAGGCATCGGCGAACGCACCAAAGGCGCACGCGGAGTGCTGCTGCTGATCGATCCGGCGGGCCGGCAGGTGCGCATGGAGATCGGCTACGATCTGGAGGGCATCTTTCCCGATGCTTTTGTGGGATATATCGAGCAACGCCAGATGGCCCCTTTTTTTGAAGCGGGGCGCATCGGTGCCGGTATCGAGGCGACCGTGGAGCTGGTGGTAGGCAAGGTCCTGGGGGCCATCGACGAAGGCAGCTACGCCCCGGCGGAAGAAGCCGGCGGGCTGGCCCATCTGTCGGGCGGCGCGGGGGCGCGTAGCACCGTTGCTATCGACAGCGGCATACCGGCCAAACCGCGGCTCGACGATGCTTCGGGATTCGCTGCCCAAGCTTCGCCGGAACAGTCCCTGGCGGTTTACCTGGAGGTCTTGCGCGCTCGCGTCAAGGATCCCGAGCTGGGTCTTTATTCCGCTGATACCCGTGCTTTTTTCCGTAAATGGTTGGTGACCGACGCCCAGCAGGATAACGAACGACGTACCCTGGAAGCTCACATCGGGCAGGGACAGGTGTTGCGGCACGATGGGCGGGCGGTGGTGCGCTTTCCCGTAACGGAGAGGGGTGCTGCGCCGTATTTTCTGATCCGCGGGGAGGAAGGCTGGATGCTCGATTTCGCCTCCATGAGCATTCTTGTCGGTTTCAATCATCGCAACCAGTGGCACATGCGCAGCCTCGATCATCCCTTCATGTTTGCTTTCGAAGACTGGCGTTTCGACCAACACGGTTTTCCTCATGCCGGGAATTAATTTTTAGCTAATTTGTTTTTGAATACAATGGATTGAAAGACAGATTTTTACCACAGAGACCACAGAGACCACAGAGACCACAGAGACCACAGAGAAGTTCCACAAAACAATAATTTTATGGCAACAAGGTTTCAAACCCAGGCTTTTGGTTGTCTCCGCGTTCTCTGCGTCCTCTAGAGAGCGAAGCGAACGGGCGGTGGAATCCGGTTTACATCCCCAGCGTATGCTCCCAGAGGATCTTGAGCCCGATGCCGATAAGGATCAGACCGCCGGCGATCTCCACCCGCTGGCCCCAGCGCGCGCCGGCGCGGCGGCCGAGCAGCATGCCGATCACCGTCATGACCCCGGCGATGATGCCGATAATCAATGCCGGGAACCATACCGAGATGCCGACAATGGCCAACGACAGGCCAACCGCCAGCGCATCGATGCTGGTCGCCACGGACAGCATGATCAGCGACATGCCCCGCGTCGGATCATCCCGCGATTCACGGGTTTCTTCATCCTGAAACGCCTCATGAATCATCTTGCCGCCGACACATACCAATAGACCGAAAGCCACCCAGTGATCGTAGGTTTCGATCCACTTCTGCACGGTCAAACCGGCCAGCCAGCCTATGATCGGCATCATGGCCTGAAACAAGCCGAAATGCCAGCCGAGGCGAAACAGATGCCTGCCGGTGAGGCGCTCCAGGGTCAGGCCGCAGCCCAGAGCCACGGCAAAGGCATCCATGGCCAGCGCGAGGGCCAGGCCAAACAGGGTAATCATGTCCATAAATTGTTCCTTGTCGTACGGTATCTCCAGGGTCGGAGGAAAAGGCGGAGAAGCTTTTTCGCCGCCCGTTCGCTTTGCTCGCTCGCGGACACAGAGAAAAGAATGAATACCTATTCCTGCAAATCCAACAGGGGAGAGCAGAATATTCAGGATAACCCCAAACAAAGACTTTACTTGTAATCCTGTTTATCCTGTATATTCCTGTCACAGGAATTTAAAGATTTTCTCTGTGATCTCAGCGCCCTCTGCGGTGATACTTAATTAGATTGGGGCTTGTACTCCGCCGGGCTCCGTTATAACATTGGCCGGCATTGACTGTCATCGGGGGAAACTATGTGGAGAGGATATACCATGAAATTGCTGGTCACTGTTGTTCTTTTGTTCTGCGCTTCGACGGTCTGGGCTTTCCCAAAGGATAGCTGCGGCGAAAAGACCTGTATCGACTGTCATACCCTGAGCAAGGAGGAAGCGAAGTATCTGCTCGATAAACAGGCCGACAAGGTTTTGAATATCGAACCGTCCCAGGTGCAGGCCCTGTGGGTGGTCGAGGTTGAGAAAAAGGGCAAGCGTTACCCCGTCTATATCGACTTCACCAAAAACTTCGTCATGCGCGGCGAAGTGCTCCGTCTCAAAGACGGGGAAAACCTCACCCGGGAACGCATTGCCAGTCTTAATCGGATCGATGTTGCTACCATTCCTCTCGCCGATGCGTTATTGCTCGGCAAAGCTTCGGCCTCCAAAAAAATCATCGTGTTTACCGATCCGCAGTGCAGCTATTGCAAAAAGCTCCATGCCGAGATGAAAAAGGTCGTGAAGCTCGATCCCGACGTGGCCTTCTATATTAAGATGCTGCCTCTCAATATTCATCCCGAAGCTTACATGATCGCCAAGAGCATCGTCTGTAACCGCTCGGTCGCCATGCTCGAGCAGAGCTTCGCAGGCCGCCCGGTACCGCCGCCCGTTTGTCGCGCCGAAGCCGTCGACCAGACCATCGTTCTGGCGCGTAAGTCCGGCATCAATTCGACCCCGACGGTAGTTCTTCCCGACGGCAGGCCCTTTTCCGGTTATCGCGATGCTGCGACATTGCTTAAGATGGTCGGTTCCAAAGTTCAGGTGCCGAAAGAAGTAGGCGATACTGAGTAAAATTCCGCAGATATATGATGAAAAAAACCACCCTTTACGCTGCTATGCCGAGGGTGGTTTTTTTATGCTATCGATTGGATAATTGCACTTACGGATTGAACCCAGGATTGTGATAAGCGAAGTGAATCAAATGGTTATTGATGCGACAGATATCTCAGGTTTGATTCGTATATCTGGTATTCAAACAGTCCCCTGTCCTCTGAGTTGCGGTCAAATACGAAGTTGAGTTGACATGGGTGGCAAAGCAAATCAACTTGGCCAAACCTCATCCTTTGTGTTCCAGACAACCCTTCAGAATTTCGTTTTGGTCGATAGTCGCAGAAAATAGCAGTTGTATCGTTTTTGGCTTAAGCATTGCTATGTATAAGCTGGATAGATCGCACCATGGGACTTGTTATCCTAGTGAGTGTGCATCCGGAAACTCAGGATGCACACAGCGTAGTTTTCATTTGGGAAACGAGTGATTTTTCCCAAGGTCAAGAAAATCGAGCACTTGCGCGGAGGCGTAGTTTTTACGTCGCATCATGGAGCAGGATGCGCAATGGACAGCCTCCGGCTGCCCGTAGGGCGAGGGCCAGGGATGGCCCAAGTCACAAGCAAGTGGGAAGATTGACGCAGAGATTGGGGAAAAGAACCGTTTCCGGATGAAAACTAGTGAGGAGACCATATGAGGCACTTTAGATTACAAGGCACAACGGCAATTGTAACAGGGGCTGGTCGTGGTGTAGGACGTGGTATTGCCATCAGGCTTGCAAAAGACGGAGCGGATGTGGTGGTCAGCGATATCGATTCCGAAGATGTTGATAAGGTTGTGAAGGAAGTTGAGGCTTGTGGACGCAAGTCACTGGGGATCGTTGCGGATGTGACCAAGCGTAAAGAAGTATATGACATGGTTGACGAGGTTGTCGATGAGTTTGGACAACTTGACGCTATGGTGGCCAACGCTGGAATCGCCCAGGTAAAATCAGCTCTTGAGTTGACGGATGAAGACTGGGACAACATCTTTGCCGTTAACGTTAAAGGCGTATTTCTATGCAATCAAGCTGCTGCAAAGCAGATGGTGGAGCAAAAAAGTGGAAAGATCATCAACTGCGCATGCATTGCAGCACATACGGGGCTCGCTATGTTGTCACATTATACCGCCACCAAATTTGCCGTGCGTGGATTTACTCAAGCCTTAGCTAAAGAATTGAGGCCTTTTGGCGTTCAGGTAAATGCATACTGCCCTGGTATCGTAGAAACTGCCATGTGGGATCTTATCAACCAGGAAATGGCGAAAGATCTGGATCTTCCGAATGCTAAGACTCTGAAACAATATTCAGAGCTTATCTCTGCTGGCCGTGCTGTGACTGCTGATGATGTAGCAGCCTTTGTGGCCTATCTTGTTTCGGAGGATTCCGACTATATGACGGGGCAGTCCGTAATGATCGATGGCGGGCTTGTCATGAATTGATGGATTTGTCTCAGACATTGAGGGCGGGCCAGGTCGGTTTTTCCTCTTTTCAGGGCGAAAGCAAGGCAAAAGATTTTATTGATGAAGGAACCCCGGAGAGATGGCCGGCTTGCCTAATCACACTCGACCGGATACCAACCAAGGAGAAAATGCAGTGGGTTACGATATTAACAACAAGACGGTCTTCATCACCGGAGCCAATCGGGGTATCGGCAAAGCCATCGCCGAGGAATTCATAAAACAGGGAGTTGCCAAGGTCTATGCTGCCGTGCGCAACGTGGAGAGTGTTGCTCCACTGGTTGCTTTATACGGAGACAAGGTCGCTCCTATCAAGGTTGATGTGGCGGATGAAGAGACGATCATCGAGGCGGCTAATGCCGCGCAAGACGTGGATGTCGTGATCAACAATGCCGGTGTTTTAAGCATGTCCTCGGTTTTCGATGAGGGTGCCATGGAGGCATTGGCTTTCGAGTTGGATATCAACCTTTTTGGCCTGATGCGCGTCGCGCGGGCTTTTGCCCCGGTACTGAAAGCCAACGGCGGTGGCGCGTTTGTACAACTCAATTCGGTGGGGTCTTTGAAAACAGTGCCGAATATCGCTACCTACTGTACCTCCAAGGCCGCTTGCTATGCGATTACCCAAGCATTGAGAGAGGCCCTCGTCGCGCAGGGAACCCATGTGGTCAGCGTTCATGCGGGACCGATCAATACGGAGATGCTCAATGATACCGGTTACGGAGAGATCGCGGAGCCGCCGTCGCTTGTTGCCAATGGCATCATCGAGGCATTAAAGAAAGGTGAATTTCATGTTTTCCCCGATTCATTGGCCAGGCAGGTCGGTTCCGTTTATGAAGGTTTTGCGGAGAATGTAATAATGGCTTCGGTGACTGAAGACTGATTTTTGTCATTCACATCTTTGGAGACGGATAACAAGGGGGCTGGGCAAGCATATTGTTCAGCCCCCTTGGTCTTTCCGGCCAAGTATCATCGATGCGACACCTTCGTCACGCCGGTGTGGCCTCGGGGCAAGGGCTCGGAGAATGGCCGGCGGTGTGGGATACCCTTTCCGGTCAATATGTTAACAACACTCCCCGACTAAACGCATTACCGGATCAGAACTTATGAAAATTTATTATTTCGATCAACACACTTTTTTTCTTCCCGAAAAGCACCGGTTTCCGGCCTCCAAATACAGCATGCTGCGGCAACGCGTGCTGACGGCAAATGTGGTCCCCCCTGAAAACATGCGAACGCCGGAGCCGGTTTCCGATGCCGATTTACATCGTGCGCACACCGGCGATTATCTGCACAGGTTTGAACATGGCCTGCTGACCAAGGCGGAAATTCGTCTGATTGGACTGCCGTGGTCCCCGGAACTGGTGCAACGCGTAAAATACACGGCTGGTGCGACTGTGGCCGTCTGCCGTCATGCGCTCGATGACGGTGTGGGGCTGTCGCTCGGTGGCGGTACGCATCACGCGTGTTCGGATCACGGTCAGGGTTACTGCCTTTACAACGACGTCGTAGTGGCGGCCCGGGCTCTGCAGGCCGAAGGATCGGTTCGGCGTGTGTTGGTCATCGATTGTGATGTCCACCAGGGGAATGGAACGGCCGAAACTACAACGGGGGATTCGTCCATTTTTACTTTTTCGATTCACGGCGAAAAAAACTTCCCCTACTGCAAGATTCCCGGTGATCTGGATGTAGGATTGCCGGACGGAACGGGGGATGAAGCCTATCTGAGAGCGCTTGATGAGGCGCTGGATATTGCATTATCCAGATCGCGCCCCGACCTTGCCATTTATCTGGCCGGCGTCGATGTGCATGAGAACGATCGCCTCGGCAGGCTTGCGCTCACCAGATCCGGCATCGGTCGGCGGGATGAATCGGTCTTGTCCAAGTGCCGGGAGTCGACTATTCCGGTGGGGGTGGTGATGGCGGGGGGGTACAGCCGCGACCTCTCCAAAATGGTTGAAATCCAGTTGCAAACGGTTCAAATAGCTGCCTCTTTTTCATTATAGGGGAAGTGGCTAGTTTCTCCAGGATTCAGGGAACATTCTACACCTCGAAACGGAGCGGGGCGCTGACCGGTTCCCTTTCGGGGTGTCGTGTAGTGATCTCGGGTTGGGCCGTCAGATACCTGATCGGCCGGAAGAGATATAAAACTATGGGGGTTCGCTTGATAAACCCGTATCCTTGGGACGATTCTCACCATTTCATCAGCAAGATCAGGTTGGAAAACCGGTCGGTCCAGACAATCGGTTGGGTATCGGGTCCGATCGGTTGCCACTGCGGATTGTCTGCCAGGTGCCGGATAGCGGAACCGGGGCGGCCCATGGCGGCATAAATGGACGGCAGCTTGCCCGCCTGATTCGGATCCCGGGAGTTGCCGGAATCCCTGCGGATTATACAACGCAACCCGAATTCCTCGGCGAGACCGGCCATCAGCGGTTCGAGATTCAGATACCGATTGGAGATGTGAAACACCAACAGACCCTGCGTCTGCAGTTTGCTCAGATAGAGAGCGACCGCCTCCCTGGTTATCAGATGGACCGGAATGGCGTCGGAACTGAAGGCGTCCAGCAGAATGATGTTGAATCCCCCCGGTTTGGCCCGTGCAAGCGACAGCCGGCCGTCACCGAGAACCACCTCCAGCGAGCCTTGCGTCCCGGCAAGAAAACCGAAGAATCTTTTGTTGCGGGCAATGCGTTCGACTTCGGGATCGATTTCATAAAAAGTGAAATGTTCCCCGGGATGGGCATAGCTGGCCAGGGCTCCGACCCCGAGGCCGATTATGGCGACGTGGCTTTTGTCTGTGGCGGGATCGGAGTCAACGAAGATGTCGCCTACGGGGCCGCTTGGATGATAGTAGGTCAAAGGTGTGACGCGGCGGTCGGAAGCCAGCCACTGGGATCCATGCACCGTGGTGCCATGATACAGGTAACGGATGCCCGTATTTCCATTGGCCACCACCCGCTTGACGCCGAAAAAATTGCGCGAAGCATAGACCTGGTTTCCCCTGACCAGATCGGCCATATGCGCCATGGTCAGCAGTAAAACGCCGAAGGCCAGGGCGAAACGCCAGCGCCTTTCCTTGAAGCTGAAACAGGCCAGTCCGGTTATGGCAAACAGCAGAAAAAAGACCGGATGATAATTATTTCGCGCCAGGGATTCGGTGAATCGGGACAGCCCGATGACCAAGGCGGCGAGCAGAACGGGGCCGATAATATCGCCGATACGCGCCTTTATCCGGGATTTATCGATGGTAACCTGTGGTAACAGCAGACAGGCCAGCAGCAATCCAAGGGGGTACTCGATAACTCGGTCGAACAGCACAGGGGCCAACAGGGTATTGAAAACACCTCCCAGCACGCCGCCGACAGACATCCAGAGATAAAAACCTGTGAGATGGCGGGGGTGGGGACGGCTTGCGGCAAGTTCGCCATGGCAGAACAGGCTGGCCAAAAAAAACATCCCCAGGTGCAAGGGGATAAGAATCAACTCGGACAGGCGGGTGGACAGGAAAAAAACGGTGCGAAGGCGATGGCTGCAAAAGGCATCAGGCGCACCAGCAGGGCGTGCGGCAGCCATTGTTTTCGGGCAAAGACGAGAATGAAAGTTGTCAGGTACAAGGCCAGCGGGAGAACCCACAGCAAGGGAATGGCAGCCAGATTGGTGGTTATGAAGGTTGTGGTACCCAGCATCAGGCTGGAGGGGATAAAGGCACAGAACAGCCAGAACAGTTGCCGTCGCAAGGCGGGGGAGGGGACAGCCGCCGGGGCTACGGCGGCTGTCTCTCTATCCGCCGCGGTCGCTGTTTTGCGCCGTGACACGAGCCACAGTCGACAGGCACTTACCATGGCGATCAGTACAATATAGCCCATTGACCACCCACGGCTTTGCGCGTCAAGCGAAAGCGATGGCTCGACAAGCAGAGGATAGCCCAGCAGCGCCAGCAGGCTGCCAAAATTGCTCGCGGCATAAAGAAAATAAGGGTCTTCAGCGTCAGGGTGGTCGGTTTGGGAAAACCAGCGTTGCAGTATCGGTGCGCTGCTGGAGACGATAAAAAAAGGCAGGCCGATCCGAAGGGTCAGCTGATAGAGCAGGAAAATCGTCGGATCGTTGTCAGCCGGCGGAAGGGCGGTGCTGTTGAAGGCCAGAGGCAAGGTGAGCAGGCCGCCGAGCATGAGCAGCAGGTGCAGTGCGGACTGGCGGCGACTGCCAAGGTATTTCTCCGACAAGTGGGCATAGCCGTAGCCAAACAGCAACGCCGCCTGAAAAAAGACCATGCAGGCATTCCAGATTGCGGGGGTGCCGCCGTAGAGGGGCAGCAACATTTTGCCTGCCATCGGTTGGATCAAAAAGAGCAGAAACGCGCTGGAAAAAAGGGTAATGGCATACACGATCAGCATATTCGACATGGCCTTTCCGGGGAGATGAGGATGATCTCTTCAGTATAAAGGCCAGGTCCCGCAGAGCAAGCCATCCTCAGCATGCGGGAGAAGGAAAAACTCCCGGATCGGCATCGCCATCCGTGGGCGTTGCGACCGGCCGGGTTTTCTGTAATGGCAGGCAGGGGATGGCATCCTTGCGGTCTTCGAGGGTAAGATATCTGTCGCGATTTGCGCCCCGAAACAAGGCGGGCCTGGATTGACATCCCCCTTTGTTGTGTTTCAGTGAAGAGTATATAAGCTATGTTTCGCAATGTTGGGCGGCGCGGCCAGGCCATAAGGGCGGGAGGCGCCGGACGCTATCTGAACCACTCACCAAGGAGTCGGCGTATGGGTTGGATTGTCACACTGATTATTGGCGGAGTTGTCGGTTGGCTGGCGAGTATTCTCATGAAAACCAATGCCCAGATGGGATTGGTCGCCAACGTGCTGGTGGGCGTGGTGGGGTCGATGCTGGGTTTCTGGATCGCCGGAATATTGGGCATGTCGCCTACCGGCGGCATTCTGCGCTTCCTGGTCGCGATCGGAGGTGCCGTGTTGCTGATCTTCGCCCTGCGCAAGTTCGGTGTCTTCCGTAAGGCATAGCAAGGGGGTGGCCGGTTGCGGCGTTGTCGTAATAAATAGGGACATCGGCCGGATTTTAATGGACAGCCTGGTGAAACAGGCGAAACGTGCGAACAGAAAAACAGGAGAACTTCGTGAACATGAGACTGATTGCTGTTTTCCTCATCGCCTTTGCCCTCGGTGGCTGCAGTAGTCTGTACTACGGTGCTATGGAAAAGGTGGGAATTCATAAGCGCGAGATCATGGTGGATCGTGTCAAGGCGGCACGGGATTCCCAGGATGAAGCGAAACAGCAATTTCTGACGGCCATGGAACAGTTCAAGAGCGTGGTTGATTTTCGGGGAGAGGATCTGGAGAAAGAATACAACCGATTCAACAGCACGTTGCAGGACAGCGAGGCCAGGGCCGCTGAAGTGCGCCGCCGTATTGCTGCGGTCGAGGATGTTTCCCAGGCGCTATTCAAGGAATGGCGAACGGAGATTGAGCAATATTCCAGTGATACGCTGCGCAGTTCCAGTCAGCGAAAGTACGACCTGACACGGAAAAAGTACACCGAACTGATCTCCGCGATGAAGCGGGCCGAGGCCAGGTTGGAACCGGTGTTGGTTCCTTTACGCGATCAGGTTCTGTTCATGAAACACAACCTCAATGCCAGGGCCATTGCCGGTTTGAGCAACGAACTTGCCAGTGTCCAGACGAATGTCGACAGCCTGGTTCGTGACATGGAGCGGGCTATCGCCCAAGCCGATGCGTTTATTGCATCGTTGCAGGCAGAATGAGTCCTGGGCCATCGTCTGAAGTGCTGCCTGGGCAGTGAAAGTCCAAGGTGTATGCAAGGGGGCTGGGCGCTGGTTCGGGATACTGCCGCCATCAATCGGCATTCTTCGCTTGTATCGCTGAATGCCGCAAGGCGTCATAATTGTTTTTAGGGGATATTGCAGAATGACCATTGTTTTATGGAGTCTGGCCGGACTGCTGGTGTTGTCGGGGTTTGCCGGGCTGCTGTTACCGGCGCTGCCGGGGCCACCGCTGCTTTTCGCAGGGCTGCTGTGCGCCGCCTGGGCGGAGGATTTTCTTTATGTGGGCTGGCGCACCCTGGCCCTGCTGGGCGTTCTGGCTCTGCTGGCCGTTGTGGCTGATTTTATCGCCGGGGCTTTTGGCGCAAGGCATTTCGGAGCATCCACCAGGGCCATGGCCGGTGCGGCCATCGGGGCTTTGGTCGGCCTTTTTTTCGGCCTGCCGGGCCTGCTTCTGGGGCCTTTTTTCGGTGCCATGGCTGGTGAGTTGACTGCGCGCGCCGATCTGCAAGCTGCCAGTCGCGCGGGAATCGGTGCGGTCATCGGCCTGGCCGTGGGCACCGCTGCTAAAATGGCCCTGGCTGTCGCCATGCTCGGTGTTTTTCTGGCTGTCCGGCTACTTTGACGAGGCGATATGGGCAGACCTGCGTTAATCGAAACACGCCTTGTTTTTTAACATGGCCGTGTTACCACCCCTTCTGTCGTAAACTGAAAAAATTTGCTGATTTTGTATTTTTATCTAAAGAATTATTTCTGAATGCCGATATGGTGGATGGCGGGTGTATATTCAGGATCCTGATGTGCCGAGCCTTACGGTGGCAGTTGCGGGTACATGATGACAGTGGAGAGTGTTTCTACCTGTCGATCAGGACTTTGACAATGGCTTGAAAAAGTTTAAGGGATATCATGGCATTGCGGATAAAAGCAGGACGGTTTATTGGCCAGATTCTGGTGGATGGAGGTTTCGTTTCTTCACGCGACCTTCATCGTGCGCTCGAAGAACAGAAGTCGACCAATGAACTTCTAGGCCAGGTGCTTACCCGAATGGGAGTGGTCGACCCTGCCGATCTCAAGGTGGCGCTTTCGGTACAGGATCATCTTGCCAGTCTCAAAGATGCGGTCAAGATGGCGGCCGGTATGCGCCGTATGCTGGGGGCCCTGCTTTTGCAGGCCGGGCACATCAACGAAGCGCAGTTGGAAGAGGCTCTCGCCGAGCAGAAAAGGACCGGCGAAAAACTCGGTGACGTGTTTGTGCGGCTTGGTTTTTTGAGCAAGCGGCAGCTTGACGCCCTGCTCGATTTTCAGCGCGTGCAAGGTGCGACGGAAATGGCTGCCGGACCGCTCCGCCTCGGCGATATTCTTGTTTCGGCAGGGCACCTTTCACGTGGTCAGCTGCAGGACGCGCTGAAAAAACAGAAAATCTCCAGGAAAAAACTTGGCGAGATCCTTGTCGATGAAGGGTATGTCCAGCTCCGGCAGGTCAAACAGGGAATCTGCCTTCAGCAGAAGTTATTGACAGCCGTACTGAGCGCTATTCTGGCGTTTACCGCCGTCCACGATGCCGATGCAGGAAAAATCCCCGCTTCCCGGTCGGGCGGTGCCGAACTGAGGGTCAGTGCCACCGTTTTACCCTTTGCCGCTTTGAAAGTATCCAATCGTTCCCAGGTTCTGCGGGTTACTGAAGCGGATATTTCCCGCGGGTATATTGATGTGTCGGAGGGATCCTCTATCGAGGTACGAAGCAATTCCAGGGATGGTTATTATCTTTCCTTTGAGTGTTTCGAGTCGGCCGTTAAGCAGGTGCGCGTGGACGGGTTGGGGAAACCGGCGGTTTTCGGCGGTGGCTCGGGCGTTGTCCCCATGTCGATGGATGCCAGGATGGTCAGTATGCAGCTCAGTTACCGGTTTATCCTTTCTGATGAAATTCACGCAGGTGTGTATCCCTGGCCGCTGACCGTTGCGGTTACTCCCATGTAGGTATTTTGTAAATTGTGTTGATTTTTTTTTTAAGCCCTGCTATTTTTCCCTTCGCCTGACCATTTTTGTCCCGCGGTGTGACACAAAATGCCCCATTTATTTCATCGATACATTTTCTCATTTTTAGGTTTCTTTTGTAAGTATCTGTAAATAGAAGGGAAAGTTCTTTGTTGGTGTATTTTTATCATTTGTCACGGTTTTGGCATATCTTTCGCTTAAGTTAATAATCTCTCAATCGAACCTGTTCTCAGGATTGAGATGTAGATAGCAAAAAGCAGTACTCTCCGATAAGAGCACAGCCAGATTCTTCTGGTGTCGCAAAGTCACGGGTTCGCTTTTAAAGAGCGGATGGCCGGTCTGCCGAAGAGAGTGTGATTGTCAGCTGTTTCTGTATTTGTCTGACGATTAACGCCCGCTTTCGGTTGAAGGCGGGCGTTTCTATATTGTGAAACGGATCATTTTTTTCGGTTTTTTTTAAAGCCAGGGAGGGCAATGCGAACCATCCATAGTGTCAGGGCGGTAACCATGGATGGATACAGAAGGTTTTTTAGAAGATAAATACAGACCTGATTCCGATAAGGGCAAAACTGGAGTAATCCAGTGACGCAAAGCTGCGGGTGCGTGGGAAACCACGGATAGCCGGGCTACCGAAGAGCTGATGGAGGAGGGGCAACTCGAATATTTTCGGATATTTGATTTATAAGCGTTCATCTCCATTGTCGGGATGGACGTTTTTTTTTACGCAATGGACATAGACAGCGGTGGCGTAGCGGTTTGCCGATGGGGCATGGAGTAAAACTGCCGCGCAGGGTGGATCTTATAGATGCAGGTTTTGGTTTATACAAGCCTTTAATTTATAAGGTTTTTGTCGGCTCGTAGTGAAAACTGAGAATTTTTAACCTGGTAACTTTAACAAACAATCAATCAACATCAAGGAGGCAACAACATGAAAAAAATTGTAGCAATCGCTTTAGCAGCAGCATTTACGGTTGTGGCGGGAACAGCCATGGCGGCGGATACCGCGGATCTCGACGTTACCGCAACAGTCATTTCTTCCTGCAGCATGACCGGTGGCACCCTGGCTTTCGGTAATCTGGATCCCACCAATGCGGTGGAAGTTACAGCGTCTTCAACTGCCGTAACCGTAACCTGCACCAACGGTACCGCCTATACCCTGTCCGGGGATGATGGTGATCACGCCGTCGCGGGTCAGAAGTACCTGGACAACGGTACCAGCACTATCCCTTATTCGGTCAGCATTCCTGCAGGCGGTACCGGTACCGGTGCAGCTGTTGGGGTTACCATCGACGGTACCATCGCTGCGAACTCCTATAACACGGCAACGGCCGGCACGTATACCGATACGATTTTGTTGTCGGTCAATCCTTAGTTGTTGTGACTTGTCGCATGCGAGGACGGTCCCTTCGGCGGGCGTCCTCGCATGCATTTTTCGTCTTCCCCTTTTCCAATGCATGGATTTTCGATGGCGCTACGCAGAGTCCTGATATTCATGATCCTCGTTCTGGCGGTTGCCGTTCCGGGACATGCCGCATCCAGTGGAAACCTGGCTGTCTCCGCTTATATTACGAGTTGGGGAGCCTGCTGGGTTTCGGGAACGGAGGACATCGCTTTCGGCGCCCTCGATCCGCTTGATCCGCAAAATGTTCAGGCCACCGGTAGTGTCAATGTCACATGTTTTGGTTTTTCCAGCAATTTTACGGTGGGTGTTACCCAGCTGACCCCATCGCCCCTCTATCTCGAAAATGGCGCCAATTCCATCCCCTACACCCTGGATTTGCCCACCAGCGGCAGCGGTGTGGTGGGTTTTTTTGGAGCGGTGAGTGTCCCGGTCACGGCGCATATTCAGGGCAGCGATTATCGATTTGCTCCGGCGGGTTCCTATGTGGATACTGTCAGGGTCGAGATCAATCCTTAAAAACCTGTTTTGCAGATTTTTGACAATCGGATAATGCTGCGCAAGGTTTGCTTTTAGACCAGGGAGTTGATAGGGTATGCATTTTTACGATCAATTCCGGTAGGTATAAACAGGAGACATGGATTTAATGGCTGGCCACGATAGAAATCATTTTGCTGTATCTTTTTTTTCCTGTATTTTTTCTTGCGCCGTATTGCTTTTTTCGCTGGTTTTTTCATCCGTTGGGCATGCCGGTCAATGGCGGGTCGCGCCGGTTCGCATTACGCTGGACCAGCGGGCGGCAAGTTGTGTCATCACGGTTCTGAACGACGGCGAAGACACGGTGAACCTGCAGGGCAAGGCGATGGTCTGGACCCAGGATGCCGATGGAAAAGATGTTTATGAAGAGACCGGGGATCTGATCTTTTTCCCCAGGATTCTCATGCTGCATAAAGGCGAACAGAAGATCATCCGCGCCGGGATAAAAGCTCCGGCAAGATCCAGGGAAAAAACTTATCGGTTGTTTCTGGAGGAGATTCCTCAAGCCAAAGCCGATACTTCGGACGCCACCCAGTTGACGGTGGTGATTCGTTTCGGTATCCCGGTGTTCGTCAAGCCCCTCAAGGAGGAGCCGGCCGGCGAACTGGTTTCCGCAACCCTGGAAAAAGGGGAACTCAGCGCCGTGGTCGCCAATACCGGCAACACCCATTTCAGAATCACCGATATAACGGTCAAGGGTACGGATCAGGCGGGCCGTGAAACCTTTTCCGAGAAACTCAACGGCTGGTATCTGCTGGCCGGGGCTCGCCGTCAATATTCGTTGGCGGTTCCTGCCGAAAAATGCCTCGCAAGCGAGCAACTCGATATCTCTGTAGTTACCGATTCCGATATTACGATAAATAGGTCTATGGATGTGGACAAGGCGCAATGTCAGCCATAAATTGCGGTTTTTTTTTCGCATTGTCGGCCTGCCGGGATTTTCGATTCCCATGTGCTGCATGGTCGTTGTTCTGCTGGTTGCAGCGCAATGTGCCTGGGTAGATGCCGCCGCGGCTTCCGCTGAGCAGCTTATCGTCAGAATTGTTCTGAATCAGGAGCAAAAAGGGGACTTCTTCGTCGCAAAGATGGAAAATGGCGACTTTCTGGTTGCCATCGAAGATCTGGAAGATATCGGGGTCAGGTTGCCACGCGACCTGATGGCGAAAGCGGTGGAAGGATCGCAACTCGCGCTGCGCTCCATACCCGGTTTGACGTATCGTTTCGACGAGGCGACCTTATCCCTTGAACTGACGGCGGAACCTGCGCTGCTCGGTAGAAAAATCATCGACTTTAAAACAAAGCGCAAAGAGAAGGTCTATTATCCGCACGATACCAGCCTGTTTCTCAACTACGGCGCAGATTATCGGGCCGCCGATGGATTCACCTTTTCCAGCTTCAATTTAACCAGCGAAGTCGGATTGCGGACCGGTAAAGCGCTGATCCTTTCCGATGCCGTTTTCATACGGGATCAAAATCAGGACAAATTCATACGTTTGCAGACCCGGTACACCCACGATGACCGAAGCACGCTGCGACGGTTCATAGTCGGGGATTTTTTCGCCTCATCGGGGGAGCTGGGCAGTAGTGTCAATGTCGGCGGACTCAGTCTGCGCAAAGTCTATCGCATGGATCCCTATTACGTTTATTATCCGACCCTCCATTTTTCCGGTCAGACGGCCTTACCATCCGAAGCAAAAATCTATCTCAACGACATGCTGATAAAAACGGAAAAGCTCTCCCCGGGGGAGTTCGAGCTGAGAAACCTCACCCCGTATGGCGCGGCTGGCAAGGTTGATGTGGTGCTGCGGGATGCCTTCGGAAGGGAGCAGCGCCTGAACTATCCGTTTTATTATGCGGATACCGCGCTGCTTAAAGAAGGGTTTCATGAATACAGTTATAACCTGGGTTTTACCCGCGAGGATTACGGCAGTCGGGGGAATCGCTATGGCAAGCTTGTTTTCTCCGCCTTTCATCGCTATGGTGTAAGCGAATCGCTGACCGTGGGCGTTCACGGGGAAGGTAAGAGCGATTTTTTCAATCTGGGGCCGGAGTTGACTTTTACCATGGCCCGGGCCGGTATCTGCTCTTTGTCTCTGTCGGGCAGTGTCGATAAGCATTCCGGCAACGGCGGGGCGGGGATCGCCAGCTACGCTTACCAGGGATTGCACTTCGGATTTAATCTTTCGCTGGCCGGCTATACCCGGGATTACAGGAATGTTGCCGATACGCAGACGGATGACAAGACCAGGTACAGTGCCTCTTGCGGAGTAAGTTACGGCAATCGCTTGCTCGGCACCCTGTCGTTGGATTTTGCCGCGATCAGGCAATACGCAGGGGATGACAGGGATCAGGGCTCGGTCAGCTATACCCGCAGTATTACGTCGCAGGTTTCCGTTTCGACCACCTACCGGAAGGTCCGGGAAGACGGCGATGATGCGGATGAGTTTCTCATTGCGCTCAATTTTACGCCAAAGCGCGGTCTTTTCGTTTCGAGCCGGTACGAGCAGACCCAAGACAGCAAGGATGCCATACTCTCCGTGCAGAAAAACCCCCCGGTTGGCGAGGGCCTCAGTTATCGGGCCCGTGTCAAGCGATCCGAAGCCGATAGCGGGACGACCTGGCAGGTCAACCCGCACTTGCAATACAACGGTCGTTACGGCATCTATGAGGGGGGCTACGAAGAGCGGATCACCGAGGACCAACGGGAGAGTCAGTACCAACTGTCGGTGGCTGGCGCTCTGGTCTATGTCGGCGGGACTTTTGGCGCGACCCGGCCCGTGTATGACAGTTTCGGCCTTGTGCATGTCGGCGACGTCGAAGGGGTGAGGATTCGACTCAATTCCGAAGAGGTCGGAGAGACGGACGCTTCAGGCAATCTGTTCGTTCCGAACCTGGGGTCGTACACACAAAATCAAATTGGAATCGAGGCCAGGGATATTCCCATGGATTACTATCTCTCCAGGGTCGAGAAACTTGTTTCGCCGCCTTTGCGCAGTGGTTCGTGTATCCCGTTTGTGGTCAAGAGGATGCAGCCGATCTTCGGCCAACTGGCAATACGGGTCAACGGCGAGTTGCGGCCGGTCGAATTTTTGGAAGTTACCTGCACGGTTAAAGACAGGACCTTTGTTTTTCCTACCGGGTCGGGGGGCGAATTCGATATCGACCTGACTCAGTCGGAGGCTCTCAAAGGGATATTGGCGTCCGAGGAAACCGGCTGTTCTTTTGCCTCCGAGTCCGAGAACAGTTTTCTTGAGCCGGGAACCTATCAGGCCGCGATTCGCTATGAGGGACGCCGGCGGGCGTTTTGTCTGACCATTCCCGATACCGACGACCCTTTCATCGATCTTGGGCAAGTGATCATTGAGGAGATGCATTGAATGAACTCCAGGAAGCGATATGCCGGAATAAGTCTGCCTGGCTTATTTATAAGGAGGATGGACGGGATGAAAACCCTGTTGCCTGTTTTGACCATCATTGTGCTGCTGTTTGCCGTCGACGCTTATGCGTTTCACTGTGAGGTGACCACCACGCCCGTCAGTTTCGGTGCCTATGACGTTTTCTCTTCTTTCTCTCTGGATACGACCGGCAGAATTTCCGTTTCGTGCAACAATCCCGAAAAAAAACGGATGCCCGTCACCATTTCCATCAGTCGAGGCGCAGCGAACAGTTTCTCTCCGAGGCAGATGCGACGGATCGGCGGGAGTGATCGTATGGATTACTATCTGTTTGTCGATGCGTCCAGAACGGCCGTCTGGGGCGATGGAACCGGCGGCTCATCGACCTATGTCGGCATGATCGATCGGACCTCGCCGCTTAATGTGCCGATCTACGGCCGGATTCCGGCAAGACAGAACCTGCGGGCGGGGTCTTATCAGGACATTCTGGTGGTGACGATTGATTGGTAATCCGATCGACGGCGGTAACTTGGCATGCAGGCAACAAGCCTTTGCTTTAAATCCTGAAGGTTGTGTGATGAAAACTGAAATAGTTGTAGCAATTGTTATGGCGATATTGCTTTCTCCAAGCTTGTCGGTGGCCCAAAATACAAGTATTTCCAAATCCGAATTAAAGAAGTGCATAAATTATTACGATAAACTCGAGGAAAAAGAGGGTAATATAAACAGACTTGAGTCTGTATTGGATGAAGCGGAAGCGATGGCTAATTCATTCGGCAGAAAAATGAAATATCTTCGTAGCCAAATATCCACAACGATAGGCGCCAAAAGAAATAATTTAATAAACGAGTATAATAAGCAAAAGCATAATAGAAATAAATTTGTCCATGTCTATAATCTAGCTTTGGATAAACATGAGAAGAGAGTCGAGCAATACAATCGCATTCTTGGGACGTACCAAAGTCGGTGTGAAAACGTTTCCGTATCGAAGGCCGATTTTGAGGAGGTCTGTCGAGGAAAAGTTGGATTCTGTGATGTTTTCAGATAGAAATCAGGGATAGTGGCAGAATTCTTCAGTGCCTTGATGTGCTGATGTTTTCAGCCGTCAGCCATTATGGCTATAATTCTTGACCCGCAGAGAAATTGGATACCATGACCCGAGAACCCTCTTGTCCTATTCGTAAGGTTTTACAGACTCTCGACAGCGAAATCCTGCAAGGCAAGGAGCGGGCTTTGCGCCTGTCCTTTATTGCCCTGTTGGCCGGCGGGCATGTGCTGATAGAGGATTTACCCGGACTGGGAAAAACCACTCTGGCTTTGGCGCTTGCCTCGGTTCTGGGCTTGTCGTTCGGCCGCGTTCAGTGTACCAGCGACCTGCTGCCTTCGGATATTACCGGTCTGTCCATTTACGATCGCGACAGCGGTCAGTTCCGCTTTATCAAGGGCCCGATTTTCAACAACATCCTGCTTGCCGACGAAATCAATCGCGCCATGCCGAAAACCCAGAGCGCCATGCTCGAGGCCATGGAGGAGCGGCGGGTGACGGTAGAAGGGACCACCCACCCGCTGCCGGATCCGTTCTTAGTCATCGCCACCCAGAATCCGGTGGAGCAGATCGGCACCTATCCGCTGCCCGAATCCCAACTCGACCGTTTCCTGCTCGTTACCGGGGTCGGTTATCCGCCTGAGAATCTCGAGAAGGAGATCATCCGCAACGGCGGTCTCCACGATCAGATCCGCCATCTGGATTCGCTTTTGAGTCACGACGAGTTGTTAACCGCCCGCCGGAAAGTGCGCGAGGTGCAGCTCGGAAATAAGCTGGTCGATTATATTTTTGCCCTGGTAGCCAAGACCCGCGAACACCCCTACCTGATTTCCGGCCTGTCGACTCGTGGCGGCCTCAATCTGGCGGCCGCTGCCCGTGCCGCCGCATATCTGGACGGGCGCGATTACGTCATTCCCGAAGATGTCCAGTTGCTGGCGGTACCGGTCGGCGCTCATCGCCTGCTTCTGCGTCCGGAACACGAATCCTTGTCGAAATCGGAGGTGTTGCGATCGATCGTCGACAGCGTACCGGTGCCCCGCGCCTGAAACTCACCAAAGCTGGGGGACTTTACATCCTGCTGACCCTGCTGCTGGGGTTTGGCGCCGTCAATACCGGTAATAATCTTATGTATCTGCTGGTTTCGGCTTTGCTGGGTTTTATGGCCGTATCAGGCTGGTTGGGGCGCAGTAATCTGGCCCGGCTGGGAATCGGTCTGCAGTTGCCGGAAGAAATTTACGACGGCGTCGAAACCCTGGCCACGTTACGGTTACAAAATCGACAGCGCTGGTTGCCCGCGTGTCTGCTGCAACTGTCTTTTGCAGATGCCCAGACCTCCTGTCCTTTGCTGATGCGAGGGGGAAAGACCAGACTTTCCCTGCCGGTGGTCTTTCACGGGCGCGGTGTTCAGGTTGTACCGGTGGTTAGGGTGTATTCCACCTTTCCGATCAATTTTTTTGTTCGGTCCCTCGATTTTCCCATGACCGCGGAGGCTCTGGTGTTTCCCCGACCGAGGTCTTTACGGTGGCCGTCTGTTGCCACGGTGGGCGGCCTGCAGGGCGATCAGACCAGCGACCGGGGTTATGAGGGAGATCTGACCCGCATTGGCGATTATCGCGGCGGCGAACCCCTTAAAATGATTCACTGGAAAATTTCGGCCCGGCAGGATCAGCTCAAGGTTAAGGAGATGTCTTCTCTTTCCGCGTCTCCGCTGGTCATCGAACCATTGCGTTTACCCGGCCTTAACCTGGAACAACGCCTCGGTGCGGCCTGCTGGCTGGTGAAGACTTTTTGTCGACAGGGTCGTAGCGTCGGCTTAAAATTGGACAAACTCTCTATACCACCGGCCTGTGGCCGGCAACACCGACTGCGCCTGCTTGGCGCTCTGGCACGTTATGGTTCCGATACGTCGTCTGCTTGATCTGTTTACTTATGCCGCCTGCCTGTTCGGGGTGCTGCCGTTGTACGGTTTTCTCGGACTTTCGTCCAAGATCCTGTTCCCGGTGGCTTTTGGGGCCGGTTTTATTTGCGATTGGCGGCAACGCTATTTTTTGAATCGGTGGTTAGCCACCTTGTTGTCGATATTGCCTTTCGCCTTCTACGGTCTTCGCCTGAGCTTGAACAATGTGGTTGATCCGGCTGTTAATGTGCTGGTGATGCTGCTTGCCGTTCGTCTGCTAACCGAAAAACGACCGCGCAACTATCTACAGATCTTTGCCCTGGCTATTTTTACCTTGGCCGGGTCCTCCTTACTGTCTCTCAGCTCGCTGTTTATGCCGGCTCTGGTCCTGCAGATGGTCAGTATTACCATCGGTCTGGTCTTACTGACTTTTCATGCCAGCGATGACCGGATGCGGCTTTCGGCGGGCAGCTTGCGTTCCCTGTTTACCGTTAGTCTGGTGTTGCCGATCGGTTCGTTGTTGCTGATGCTGGTCCTTTTTGCCGTGTTGCCGCGTACCCAGTATCCTCTGTGGTCATTTCTCAACCCTGGACAGAAAGCGGTCAGCGGTTTCAGCGAAAGCGTGCGACCCGGTGCTTTTGCAAGTAATGCAGCTTCCCATGTGCCGGTCTTTCGTGTCGAATGCGAACCTCTGGCGCAAGAAGACCTCTATTGGCGTGGTATCGTGCTGAACATCGCCGAAGGTTCCAGTTGGCGGCGGGAGTCGCCACCGGCAGGGGAATGGCTGCGTTTGTCCGGGGGGCGGCAGGTGGTCCAGATCTTTTATCCGGAAACATGGCAGGATGGCTACCTTTTCACCCTCGACCCGACCAGCCAGATCAGCGACCTTCATGTACACAGCAGTGTCGATCTGGTTCACCATGTGAACAAATACCGTAAACGACCGGCCAGTTACAGGGCGATTTCCCGCGTTGGAGCCGTTCTGAATGCCAGCGGAGTGAACCGTGAGTTTTACCTGCAGCTACCGCCGACTGTTTCCCGGCGATTGCGCGACACCGCAACCGAGCTGGCCTCCGGTGTCGATGATGCAGCGGATAAAATCGCGCGCACCCAGGAATTTTTCCGGCGCCAGCAACTGGTTTATGCCAATAGCGATCTACCCGGACCTGAACGGCCGCTGGAAGAATTTTTGTTTGGCAAACGGCGCGGATATTGCGAATTTTTCGCGAGTTCTTTTGCTTTGCTGTTGCGTCTGGAAGGGGTACCCACCCGCCTTGTAGGTGGTTACCATGGTGGTATCCGTAACGAAATGGCCGGATATTACGGCATCACCAGCGATATGGCCCATGTCTGGGTCGAGGCGCTGGTGGACGGTTGCTGGCAGCGTATCGACCCGAGCAGTCTGGCTGTTAATGCGGCCACTGCCGCCATCGCCGGTCGTGGTAATAATCCGGGATGGGGGCGGCGCATGCTGGATGCCGCTGATTTTTACTGGAACCGTGCGGTTATTTCTTATGATTTTGAACAGCAGTTGCAGTTGGTACAAAACACGGCCTTCAGGGTCCACGGAATACCTGACGGGCGCAGGTTGTTCTTCATCGCCGGGTGGTTGCTTGCTGTTGTCCTGGGGGTGATCGGGGGATTCAGGCTGCTGGGTGTGTGTAGCTTATCCAGGGAACAGCGGCTGCTGAGGCGTTTTCAGCAGATGCTGAAACGGCGTTTCGGAATGACGCCGATACCTGACTCCGCCGGCCTGCAGACCGTTGCCGAACAAACCGGCGATGCACGTTGCATGGAGTTCGCTGTGATCTGGTGCGGCGCCGTGTATCGTGATCGACCGTTGCAGGCTTCCGAACGCAAGCGCCTGCGGCGACTGCTCAGAGCGTTACGGCGGGATTGAAGAGCTGCGCGCTTCCGTTAACGGCAGGGGGCTGTCCTGTAGAGCAGCCATGGCAATGGTTCCGGTCTTTCCAAAAGTTTGTTGAAAAATGGATCATCAGGTCAACATCGCCAATATTTTTTGGAATGGAATCTCTCCCAGGGCACCGAAATCCGGATGCCGGCTAAGTTTGGCGCGTGTGGCGGCCGGGCTGCTTATGCCGCAAAGGAAGCGGGCTAACTGGCGCGGATGGGATAGGGCCGGATGGTTTTCGGCCCGGACCCGCCGACCGATTTCGGCCTCGGCGGTACCCGGAGCAAGGGGGGCGGTGCGCGGCAGAGGTTGCCTCTCTCCCCCCTGGCAGCGGCTGCAGTCGTTGCAATCGGCATCGGTTTTTTCACCGAAATAATCCAGCAGCTGGCGGGTCAGGCAGCTTTTTTGTTCGGCATATGCGAGAACCCCATGCAGCCGGGAAATATTGCGTCGTTCCCTCTCCGCAAAGGTTTGCTGCAGATCGGCGATCAGCTTTGGGGAGTCGATGTCCGGGGTCTGGAACCGGTATCCGTGCCGCAGGCCGGTGACCTGAGTCGTCAGATCGCCTTCTTCTTCCAGGTACCCGATGGCGGCTGTAATCCGGCTGCGGGGCTGGTTCAGTTCGGCAGCGCTTTTATCGGGGGTAAGGTGGGACCAGATCCTGCCGGGCCGAGCTGTAGCGAAGAGATCCCGCAAAAAGGCGCCGCGTTGCGGATCGAAGCCGGCGATGATCTTGTCGGGACTGCGGTTGAAGCGAACCTTGTAGCTGTCGTAGAAAGGTCCGGTAGCGCGCAGTACGCCGTTCAACTCCAGGTAAGTGAAGATGGTGGCGATAACAAGCGGACGAATATCGAAACGCCCGGCCAGCTCGTAGTGGGAGACGCTGAAGGTTTCGCTCTGGTCGAGCAGGTACTCCACCAGCGAGGCGAGGGCGTCGGGAACGGGCGTGTCGCCGTAACTGAAGTTGGCCAGCACGGTCAGGTCGTCCGCACAGGCGAAAATTTCGCAGTGGGCATCATTGCCGTCGCGGCCGGCGCGCCCGATTTCCTGCATGTAATTTTCCAGGGTCTTGGGCAAGTTGTAATGGTAGATGGCGCGGATGTCCGCCTTGTCGATTCCCATGCCGAAAGCAATGGTAGCGACGACCACGTGCAGATCGTCGGCCATGAAGGCATTCTGCACTTCCGTCCGCTCTTCGGTTTTCAGGCCCGCGTGATAGGCCCGGGCCCTAATCCCTTCGTCGGCAAGAAATGCGGCGATTTGCTCGGCGGTTTTTTGCAGGGTGACGTAGACAATGGTCGGTTCGACCGGTCGTTGCCGGAGGCGTTGCAGCAGCTGTTGACGGCGTTGCGGGGCCGGGCAGGGAGAAACGGTCAGATGCAGGTTGGGGCGGTGAAAACTGGTCTGGATCTGATCGTTGTCGGCAATATGGAAGGCCCGGCGGATATCGTCGGCGACGTCCGGTGTCGCGGTGGCGGTAAGGGCCAGGACCCTGCCGACCTTCAGTTCTTCCGCCATGCGGGCGATTTTCAGATACTCGGGGCGGAAGTTGTGCCCCCACTCCGAGATGCAATGGGCTTCATCGACGGCCAGTAAAGCGATGGGACGGCCCTGAAGACGGTGCAGGAAACGCTCGTTGGACAGTCGTTCGGGGGCGATATAGAGAATCTTGAGGCTGCCGTCGGCCAGATCGCGATAAATGGTCCGTATTTCGTCGGCACCGATACTGGAATCGAGGCGGGCGGCCATGATTCCGCGCTCCCGTAATGCGTCGACCTGATCTTTCATCAGCGCGATCAAAGGAGAAATGACCAGGGTCAGGCCGTCCATAAGTAAGGCCGGTAATTGATAACATAGGCTTTTGCCGCCGCCGGTAGGGAAAATCGCCAAAGCTGAATGCCCCGCCAACAGGCTGTCGATGACGGCCTCCTGCCCCGGCCGAAACGTGGAAAAACCGAACTTCTCCTGTAGACAGCGATGAATTGTCTGTGCCGGCATATTCCCCTCCGATGCAGTCATCTACCATTCTGGATAGAAAATGTGTTTTCGTTAATTAGGCACTAAACCATAAGGGCAGATAAAAAGAAAGCCTGATTTACCCGTTCGTGGCCAAGTTGCAGTTTATTCGAGGCCTGGCGGATAGGGCAACCCTTATTCCGCAACGATCCGAAATCCGAAAAGGCAAATGTCCGATGGAGGTTTCGGTGTCGCCAGTCGCGCAGGCCAAGCCGTGTTCATCGGGCAGGCGGTACGGTTTGAAGTCGCTGAGTAAAAGACCTCTTGTGCAGAGCGGCGGAAGCCTGTATCTTGCGCCTTTGCGGAATCCATGGATGTAACTTTAATATCGACAGGCAAAATATGAAGCAACCGGATGTGATCGTCATCGGCGGTGGTGCCGCCGGCATGATGGCTGCGGGACAGGCTGCCCAAACGGGCTGCCGTACCCTGCTGCTGGAAAAGATGCCCCTGCCGGGGCGCAAGCTCGGCATTACCGGCAAGGGGCGCTGCAACCTTACCAATGTTGCGGAGATCCGCGAATTTATCGAACATTTCGGCCCATCCGGGCGCTTTTTGCGCCAGGCCTTCGCGCGGTTTTTCAATCGCGAATTGATGGATTTTTTTGAAAACCTCGGTCTGGAACTGGTCACCGAACGGGGCGGACGGGTGTTCCCTGCCAGCGGTAAGGCCGGCGACGTGTTGAAGGTCCTGCGCAAATGGTTGCAGAACAGCGGCGTCGCTATGGAAACCTCGGCCAGGGTCGATGCGTTGGTGATCAAGGACGGTCGTATCTCCGCCGTGGTATGCGGCGGACGGGAGATCCCTTGTCGTGCGGCGGTGCTGGCGACCGGCGGTGCCTCTTATCCGGCCACCGGTTCAACGGGAGATGGGTATGCCTTTGCCGAAGCCGCCGGCCATCGCATCATCGATATCCGTCCGGCACTGGTTCCCCTCGAAACGGCCGGTCCGGCCGCCGGAGCTATGGCGGAACTTAACCTGCGCAACATCAAGGCGCGACTGTTCATCGACGGTAAAAAAGCAGCAGAAGATTTCGGTGAACTGGTATTTACCGAGTTCGGCGTCACGGGCCCGGTCATCCTGACGCTCAGCGGTCTGGCCGTGGACGCTCTACGCAGCGGTCGCAAGGTGGTTTTGGCTCTCGATCTCAAACCGGCCCTCGACGAGCAAAAACTCGACCGGCGGCTGTTACGCGACATCGATGCCCGTGGCAAGGAACCGCTAGACAGTCTCTTGAGGGGTTTGCTGCCCCGTCAAATGGTGCCGGTCTGTCTGGACCTTGTCGATCTTCCTGCGAAACGCACCGCGGCCACACTGAACGCCAAAGAGCGTCAGAGACTGCGCCTGTGGATCAAGGATTTTCGTCTGGATGTGACCGGGTTTCGCCCTTTTTCCGAGGCTATTGTTACCGCCGGCGGGGTCGATACCCGGGAGGTCGATCCCCGGACTATGGAATCCCGCCAAGTCAAAGGCCTGTATCTGGCCGGCGAACTGTTGGATCTGCAGGCCGACACCGGAGGTTACAATCTGCAGGCTGCGTTTTCCACAGGCTGGCTCGCCGGGCGCTGCGCCGCCGAGGCGGTATCCGAACTGACGGAATAATTTGTAGTCGAAACCCGGTCCGGGTTCTCATAAACAGTTGCAGATCAAAGGCCTGGCGGTGCGTATCGCCAGGCCTTTGGGCCTGCTCCCTTCATAGAGTCCACCGTGCGGATTGCATTACACACTCATTTACCGATCAGCTAAACCCTCCGGTTTTCATATTTTAAAAGGTTGCGTCTTCCAGCCTTCAGCAGGGAGTTGTCGACGTCCTTTCGCGCTTTCCTTTTGTTTCATCCTTCCTGAATTCACACCTAGACGGGGATCAGATGCTTATGGTGTCGGCCCGGGCATTTGGGTAACGGCTGCTGGTTTTTTCCTTCTATAGCCGCTGTCATCAGGTTTTTGTCCCCGACGAATATTTCCACCAGCCTTCGGTTTCGGTCTTTATGGCCTTTATTCTACCGCAAAAAGCTTTGACATCAAAATATCTGCATGACATTATCGTGTCTGCGGGGGGCGGAGTCGGATCTTTTCATGCGGCCCGGTCTGCCGGATGGGATCGTGCGCGGAAACAAAAAACGGGTCTTCGTTAAGTGGGGTCGATCATGACGGTCAACCGCACGCATATCTTTACCAAACCATAGCTTCGAGGTGAGCCCATGAAATGTGTGATCTGTGAGATGGAATGCGATCTGGCAGAAGGCGAAATCGGTAGCTGCGGCATGTATGTCCGGACTGGCGGGGAGATTCGGGAACGGTATCCCGACCGGTATCTCGCCGCGGTCGATACCGCCATCGAATGCATGCCCATGGTGCATTATCACCCCAGAGGTAAATTCCTCCAGGTGTGCACGGTGGGGTGCAATTTCAACTGTCAGGGTTGCGTTTCGGAAATCCTGACCGATCATTTTTGTGCCATCGAAGGTGCTTTTCAGGAACTGTCCCCCGAACAGGTCGTCAGGAAGGCTCGGGAGCAGGATTGCCTCGGTGTCATGTTCTGTTTCAATGAACCGACGGTTTCCTATTTCACTTTTCGCCAGCTTGCCATTTTGGCCCACAAAAACGGACTGCTGGTGGGATGTTCAACCAATGGATATATGACCGAACCGGCTCTGTACGGACTGATCCCGTTTCTCGATTTTGTGAATATCGGTCTCAAAGGCGCTTCGCGAGAGGCCTACGCAGCCTGTGGCATAGATCGGTTGACTCCGATCTGGCGAAATCTTACCGACCTTTACCGGCATGGGGTGTATGTCGAAGTATCGGCGATTTATCGAAAACACGGCGAAGCCGAACTGAGCAAGGTGGCCGAATTTCTCGCCTCCCTGTCCAGGGATATTCCTCTGCAGGTGATGCGTTTCATTCCCTTCGGGGATGCTTCCGCGGCGATGGAGCCGAGTGTTCGGGAAGCCGAGGCGGTATGCCGCCAATTGCGCAGGCAGCTTCGTTACGTATATCTCTTCAACTCGCCCGGAACCGAGGATCTCAACAGCCATTGTCCCGATTGCGGCGCAAAAATTATGCAACGGGGTTTTTTCGGACCCATGGCTTCCAATCTCTTTGACTATCAGCCGCAGGGACGCTGCCGTTGCGGATTTCAATTGCCTATCCAGGGAAGCATCCACACCGGCCCCGTAACGGAGAGGGGGTATTTTGGCGGGTACCGGACCATCAACGCTTTAAAGATGATTCGTGCCATCCTGGGGACTATCGGGGTGACGGACAAAGCCCGGATCGATGCCGTTCTGATCAAAGTTCTCAAGGAGGATGTCATCAAGCAGCTTTATGATCGCCTCAACCGCGTCGATTCTTATTTCGACACCATCGATTATTTTGCCTCCCTGACCGGTCAGGAACATCGCGCCACGGCATTCCGGGATTATGTAAGCTCCCGCTTGGCCCGTATCGAAGACAAAATCCGCAGGCTGGAAAAGCCGTCGGTGTACAGCTGTCTGGGACATCCTTTGATTGCCGTGTTTGAGGAAAAAATGGAAGCACGGCTGATCGAGACGGCAGGAGGGCAATTGACGAACCGGCAGCTGAATCAGGACAGCAGGCCCGGGGTCACGCTTTCGCAAGAGCAGTTTTGCCGCATGGCGCCGGATACGATCATTGTCGCGGATGCCGCCGCCTGGCCTCGCCAGGATTTTATCGCCTATTGCACCGAGCACCACCTGGATGTTCCGGCGGTAAGGGCGCAAAAAATCTTTCACCTGCACCCGTTTCGTTCCTCCACCAATCCCGATTGGATTCTGGGACTTATGCGTCTGGCCAATATCATCCATCCGTCCGTTTTCGGATTCGATCTTCGCAAGGAAGCCGACGATTTCTATGGGGAGTTCTACGGTATCCCTTTCAGCGAGGATTTTAACCTGGCGTTTTCGCACCAACGTTTGAACAACACATCGGAAAACCACGATTCGGTAACGATCCATACAAGGAGATGATCCATGCAGAAAAACTGGACGCAGACCACCACGCCGACGTTTAACCGGGATAATGCCCTGAAGATGAACGATATCGCCAGGACGGTGTTCGCTCCGATCTACCCCGTTATCGCGCGCAATGCCGTTGCCGTTACCGGGGTTGATCGCGGTGTCTGTCTGGAATTGGGCAGCGGCCCCGCCATGCTGTCGATAGCCATGGCCCGACAAGCGCCGCAGATGAAGGTGATCGCCTTCGATTTTTCCGTTGATGCCGGTCAGATCGCCATGGACAACATTCGGGAGGCACAGCTGAGCGACAGGATTCGCACTGCGGCGGGTGACGTGCATGCCATGCCTTTTGAGGATGGTTATGTCGATTTGATCGTCAGCCGGGGGTCGATGTTCTTCTGGGACGATCTGAAGTCGGCCTTTCGGGAGATTTACAGGGTGCTTGCGCCCGGCGGGTGTACCTATATCGGCGGCGGTTTTGGCAGTCTCGAGCTTCGGGAGAAGGTTGTCGCGGAGATGTTGAAGCGAAACCCCGCATGGGACTGTTACGCGAAAAAGAAGACCGATGGGGATGGGGCCGGGCGGTTCGGTAAAATGTTCAGGAAACTTGGCTGCGACGATTCCTATCGAATTATCGATGATGAAACCGGTTTCTGGGTGGTGTTGTCGAAATCGGCCTGACGCTGATGGTGGCTGGAATGGACGTGGTGTCACGGGTATTTTCGGGCCAATGATATTTTAATGTATACGGTGGTTGATCTGCCCGGTAAATGATGAGACTATCAGGAGGTTTAACCTTGTTTCGTTCATTATACCGGGAGAATCTATCCTATGTGTGTTTCCGATCGTATCAACCCGACCCTGCTGCATATCGAGCAGCGTCGCAGTATCCGCACTTTTATCGACAAACCTGTTTCCGACGACCATCTGATGGCGATATTGCGGGCCGCCAATCAGGCACCGTCGGCCCATAATCAACAGTCCTGGAAATTCATCGTTATTCGCGGAGAGCGTAAAAAGGAATTGGCCGCCTTGGTCAATGCCAAAGCTGCGGGCTTGCCCAAGGCGGCTGCCGTGTTGTTGCGCATGGCGGCCCGGAGCATCAATTCCGCGCCGGTGGTGATCGTTGTTGCGAATACCGGGGAGTTGATCAGCCATGGTACCGAGTTGTTTCAGATAGAACCTTCCCAGGCTTACGACTTTTTTCAGACCATGGAAATTCAAAGTTCGGCCGCAGCGATTGAAAATTTGCTGCTTGCCGCGACGGCCCTGGGGTTGGCGACGGTATGGCTCGGGATTCTGTTTCTTTTAAAAGATGAGGTGCTGCGTTTTATGGGCGAGGAGCAGGGCGAGTTTATGGCCGTTATCCCTGTGGGCTACGCCGCCAAGACAGGTAAGGCGCCCAAAAAGATCGATTTTGACATGATGGTCAAATGGCTGGATTGATTTCTTGGTGGCTTTCTTAAGACAAGATCAGCAGGCAGGATCCACCGTATTGCCAAAGGTGGGTCCCGCCGTTGGCAACGGAGTCGCCAGGTCGTGCTCGCCCCGCTGATTTAGAAAGCCTGCAATTTCCTCCGCCTGCATTGGCCGCGCAAAATAAAAACCTTGCATCTCGTGACATCCTTTCCGACGAAGAAATGTCACTTGTTCCATGGTTTCCACCCCTTCGGCAAGCACCTTGATCCCCAGGCGGTTTGCCATGGCCATGATGGTTTCAATGATGGTCGCATCATCTTCGTCATCGGGGATGTCCCTGACAAAATCCTGGGCGATTTTGAGCCGGTCAAGGGGGAAGTTCTTCAGGTAGTTGAGAGAAGAATAGCCCGTGCCGAAATCGTCTATAGCGATCTGGATAGCACGTGTTTTGAGATCGACCAGGGTTTCGATGGCGCTTTCAAGGTTCTCCATGAACACGCTTTCCGTGATTTCCAGTTCAAGGTGGTGGGGCGGAAGGCCCGATTCCAGAAGAATTTGCTCTATGCGTTCCACCAGGTCGGGTTGCCGGAACTGACGGGCCGAAAAATTAACCGCGATACGCATGGGCGGCAGTCCCATGCGTTGCCACTGCATGGCCTGATGGCAAGCGGTCCGAAGGATCCATTCGCCCATGATGTGAATAAGCCCGGTTTCCTCCGCTACCGGGATGAACGTGCTTGGCAACAGGACTCCGGCTTCAGGGTGTTGCCAGCGCACCAGGGCCTCCAGGGCAACGATACGACCCGTGCCAAGGTCCACCTGGGGCTGATAGACCAGGAAAAACTCCTTTTTTCTCACGGCGCGCCGCAGTCCCACCTCCAATTTGTGGCGTTCGATGGTTCTGCGGTGCAATTCGTCGCTGAAAAAACGATAGGTATTGCGCCCGACATTTTTGGCCTCGTACATGGCCATGTCGGCATGTTTCAGCAATGTTTCAGCGTCCCTGCCGTTTTGCGGGAACAAGGCGATGCCGATACTGGCCGAGGCGAAAACCTTGGCAACGACCAGATCGAAGGGATTATCCCTCAGGGAGGCGAGGATCTTCTCGGTTTTTTTCGCGGCACAAGTGGCGCTATCTATCTCGTTGAGAACCACGACGAACTCATCGCCGCCCAGTCGTGCAAGAGAGTCTTTTTCACCCAATTGTTCCCGCAGGCGCGAGGTCAGAAGCAACAGCATTTCGTCGCCCTTGGCATGTCCGGTGGTATCGTTGATCTGTTTGAAATCATCCAGATCCAGCATTAATACGGCAACCATCGCTGTATTGCGGGAAGCCTTTGCCAAGGCTTTATCCATGTCCATTTTCAGAGCCAGGCGGTTGGGTAGCCCAGTCAACGCATCGCTGTAGGCGATCTGTCTTATTTCATGTTCCCTTGCTTTTTTGCCTGTAATATCGCGGATGGTCAGGCGTCGACCGAGATCCTTGCCCTCCTCATTGCGCAGCTGCCGACTGAGCAGTTCCACCCAGCGAAGCTGGCCGTCGCGCCTGATCATGCGAAACTCCCGGAAACCGGGTGTTGCTTCGTTTTCGCATCGATCATACCGTTGAAGGTCTTCGGGATGAATAATTCTGCGTAATAGATCGCTGTCATTTTTGAATGCCGTGGTGGCATAACCGCTGATGCGTTCACAGGCAGGCGAGGTGTGGATCAAAGATCCTTCGGCAGAGATCCATAGCTCCCAGTCGTAAATAAAGTCAGCGAAGGTACGAAACAGTTTTTCGCTTTCATGCAGCTTTTGGGCTGTTATCGTGTATCGCCCCATGGCAACGCAAAAAGCTGCAATCAAAAAGGTGAAACCCGCAGTTAAGGCCACCGAATAGTACCTTGGTGCCATCACCACGCAGAGAAATAACGGCGAAAGGACCAGCAGGGTTGCGCGATGGTGGCGGAGACGGAAAGCAAAAGATTTTGTATTTGACGGCATAAGATAAACCTTGGTTTAGTGCCGATTGATGGTTTTATCCAATATGAAGCGTTGTGTTTTTGCTTATCCTCAATAAAAAAGCACCCAATCATTCCTGTGGTGCGGAAAAACCGGGTGCCATGACTTCACGTGCAGAAGTAAAATCGTTGCTGCCGTCATTTCTTCGATAACCCGGCTGTCCTTGCAATGGGACCCGTGGCTTTGCGTCATCGGGTCACCCCGATTTTGCCATTGTCGGAAACTGTGTTTGAACTTATGATAGCGTCTTAAATAAAAAAGTCCACTAAATAATGAGAAGGTTGTCGGCAGGTGTCTGAAAGGCAGATATCTGTTTTTTTAATGGTCCGGTCTACAGGAGGAATCTCTATTTTTCAAGATTTCGTTTGTTGACACGATTCCTGCAGGAGTTGACATGTTGATCAATGCCTGAGCCCTTGTACGGGAGCATAAACAAAACCTTGACAGTGGTTGTTTTCCAGTGGATGGAACATTTTCCCGGGTAAAGGTTCACTTTATGGTGACATACTGGCATTTCGCCTAATTTTGAGGAGGGTCAATATTTTGAAACAATATGCGGCGCCGGATATTCTGCTGGAAAGCGGTACCAATGAAATGGAGATCCTCGAATTTTACCTCGAGGGGCAGTCGTACGGCATCAATGTCCAGAAACTGCGGGAAATCATGTGCTTCGATCCTGCCATGCTCACGCCTATGCCGGAATCCTTGCCTTCGGTCCTCGGTGTCTATATGGTTCGGGGCACGTCCCTTCCCCTGGTTGACCTGACCAGCCACCTGCGTCGCCGGCCCGCCGTTGCTCCGGGATCTGAGTCCCGTGCCATTGTGCTGGTTTGCCAGTTCAATCGAAAGGTCACCGGGTTTCTTGTCGACGGAGTCAACCAGATCCATCGGATCAATTGGCAGCATGTCGAGCCCATGGCTCCTCTCATCGAAAAATTCAAGCCGCGTTTTACCGGTACCATCCATGTAGAGGATCGGGAAGTTCTGATCGTCGACCTCGAACATATTGTGGCTGAAGTCGATCCTGAAATGAACATGACTTTTGAACATGAGTCCGATAAATGTTCCGGTTCCGAAGGGCTTCAGGTGCGTGAGGATGTCGGTCTGATGCTTGCCGAAGATTCGGTCATTATCCGGCTCGGTATTCAGAAAGTCATGAACAGTGCCGGGTATGGCCGGTTGAAAACCTTTCCCGACGGCGAGGAATGCTACCGGGAGCTCAAACGGATCAAGGAGCAGGTGAACACCGAGGCAGAGTTTCTGAGTCATGTGCGGTTACTGATTACCGATATCGAGATGCCGCGTATGGACGGCTTGACCCTGTGCCGCAGGATTCGGGAGGAGTTGGGGTTGAAGGATCTTAAAGTCATTTTGTTTTCTTCCCTGATTACGGACCAGATGGCTCATAAATGCAAGTCTGTTGGTGCCGATACCTGGATCAGCAAGCCCCAGATATCGGAACTGGTGGAACTGGTGGATACCTATTGCCTGCCCGCAGGGGCTGACGGGCAAAAATAGAAGACCGCATTCGGATTTCCCTGAGTGGGGATGTCACCGGTCTGCAGACAGGTCTTTCGGGGTGGCGAAATATTCCTGCGAGTCAGTGATCTGGCGCCTTGTTTTGGAGCCCGCTGCATATATTCCTTGTGCAATGAGGGGATTTTTGCTAAAAAGAGCGTTCAAATTATATCTAAAAGGAGGGCTCACACTATGGGTCTTATGACAGGTAAACGCGGCATTATTTTCGGTGTCGCGAATGAACTCAGTATCGCTTGGGGGGTTGCCAAGCAGCTTCATGCTGCCGGCGCCACCCTGGCCTTCACCTATCTCAATGAAGCCCTGGAAAAACGTGTTCGTCCTCTGGCCGAAAGTGTCGATGCGGAAATGATTCTGCCTTGCGACCTTTCCAAAGACGAAGATATCGACGCGGTTTATGCCGAAGTCGAAAAACAATGGGGAAAAATCGATTTCGTAGTCCATGCGGTGGCCTTTGCCAACCGCGAAGACCTTAAAAATCCCTTCAGTCAGACCAGCCGTGCCGGCTTTAGTCTGGCCATGGATATCAGCGCCTATACCCTGGTTGCCGTAACTCGCGGCGCCCTGCCGTTGTTGAACGAAGGCGGCAGCGTGCTCACCATGACTTATCTCGGTGCCCAGCGGGCCGTGCCGAATTACAACGTCATGGGTGTTGCCAAGGCGGCTTTGGAGGCCTCCGTACGTTACCTGGCTGCCGAAGTCGGGTCTCAGGGTATTCGTGTTAACGCCATTTCGGCAGGACCTATCAAAACCCTGGCATCTTCCGCGGTGGGAAAATTCAAGGAGAAGCTGCACATCATGGATGAAAGGGCACCCTTGCACCGGACCGTAACGCAGGAAGAGGTCGGTAAATCCGCGCTTTACATGCTGTCGGATCTGGCCAGCGGTGTGACCGGTGAAGTGCACTTTGTCGATGCCGGTTTTAATTTTGTGGCCGGCTAAGGTTGGATGGCTTCCAATTAATCCGCATATTCACAAAAGGACCCCCAGGGGTCCTTTTTTATTTTTTGGGGAACTATGGTAGTTCATGGCAATTTAACCGGACTTAAAGCCAGTCAAGTCAAGGCCTTGGAGCGTATTTACCGGCGGCGGGTGCCGCCGGACCAGGTCGTTACTCCGGAGCTTGCCCGTTACCTGACTGAGCAGTCGCTGGAAATTCGTCGTCAGATCGGTTTGATCATTGATCGAAGCGGTAGCGTGCGGTATGTGATTGTCGGCGATGGCCGGGAGATCGTTATCCCTGATCTGTCCGGTTACGGTCGGGGTCGCAGCGGGCTGCGAGGGTTACGCTGTATCCATACGCACCTTGCCGGCGAGTCCCTGAGCGAGGACGATCTGACGGACCTGGCACTGTTGTGTCTTGACCTCATGGTCTGTATCGGGGTCGGCGAACAGGGGTTGCCGGGGCGAGTGGAATATGCTCACCTGATGCCGCCCAACCCCGAAGGTAAGCAGGTCGAGACCAATATTGTGGCCTCGGTGTATGATCTCGATCTGGATATGGGAGTGTTTCTGCGCTCTCTGGACCAGGAACTCGAGTCCAAGATGGCCGAGACTGTCGATCTTTCCGATCCAAGGGAAAAAGGCATTCTCGTCTCCGTCAGTCAGCAACCACGCTACGAAGCCGAAGATTCTCTGGAGGAGTTGGCCGAGTTGGCCCGTACTGCCGAAGTCGTGGTGCTCGACAGGTTCATTCAGCGCCCGCGCCAGATCAACCCCAAATACCTGTTGGGCGAGGGGAAGATCAAGGAAGTTGTGATTCGCGCCCTTCAGCAGGGGGCCACGTTGCTGATTTTCGACCAGGATCTTACGCCGGCGCAGATTCGTGCCATTGCCCAGATCACCGATCTTAAAGTCATCGATCGTTCCCAGCTGATTCTCGATATTTTCGCGCGCAGGGCCCATACCCGCGATGGCAAGGTGCAGGTTGAACTGGCACAGCTGAAATATATACTGCCGCGTCTGAGCGGGCGAGGGATCGCCATGTCGCGCCTTATGGGGGGTATTGGCGGGCGTGGTCCCGGGGAAACCAAACTCGAAATTGACCGTCGTCGCATTCGTGAGCGCATCACCCGTCTGGAAAACCAACTCAAGAATCTCTCGAAAGGGCGATTGCAAAGACGGCAGCGTCGCATTCGTTCCGGGGTGCCGATCATTTCCATTGTCGGTTATACCAATGCCGGGAAATCGACCTTGCTCAATGCTCTTACTCAGAGCGAAGTATTTACCGAGGATTTGCTGTTTGCCACGCTGGATACCTCCAGTCGGCGGTTGCGTTTTCCCATGGAGCGGGAGGTCATCATTACCGATACGGTCGGTTTCATTCGCAAGCTGCCTAAAAGCCTGGTTGGCGCGTTCCGTGCAACCCTGGAAGAGTTGGAAGATGCCGATCTGCTTTTGCATGTGGTGGATGTTTCTCATCCGCGGTTTGAGGAGCACATCAGCGCAGTGGAAGCCATTTTGAACGAGCTCGATTTGGGACGCATTCCCCGGCAGCTCGTATTCAATAAGATCGATCTTGTATCGTCTCAGCAGGTCGAGGCCTTGTGCCGACGTTTTCAGGCTGTTGCGGTAAGTGCCCGTAATCGTAAGACGTTTGAACCTTTGCTGACTATGCTTGAAGGCCGTTTCTGGCCCGGGGAAATGGAGGGACCGGACTAGTGTCCGGTAGATGTGAATAGATATGCTGAAAAGATATGGGCTTGTGATTTTAGTTGCAGGACTGTTGGCCGGTTGTCAAACGTCCATGCAGTCGGTTGCCGTTGGCGGTGGGGATGAGCCGGCCGATTCCGTGCGCATGGAGGCGGTAGCCGACTCAGGTATGGAGCAGCCGCCTACCAGGGGTCTCGGGGCAGCGGATGACGTGAAGGATAATGATGTTCCGGCGGTCGAATCCGGTCTGGAGACCGAGGATGCCTTGAATGTTTGTGAGGTGCCCGTGGATCCGGAAACTTTGGAAGACATGGAACTTCTTTCCGATGTCGATAAAAAACCGCCGGAGGACGAGGGCGACACGGCCGTCGAAAGAGATCCGGTGTACGATCTGCCGGTTGTGGAAAACGACAAGGTTCGTTATTTCATCGACTATTACACCAAGCGCGGCAGTCGCGGCTTTCGGCGCTGGTTGGAACGTTCAGGGCGTTATCTGCCGATGATGCAGGCAGTGTTTGCCGAGGAGGGGCTGCCCCTGGACCTGGCTTATCTTGCCATGATCGAATCCGGTTTTAACGTCAAAGCCTGCAGTCGCGCCAACGCCGTCGGTCCATGGCAATTTATTGCCAGTACCGGCAAAATGTACGATTTGCATAACGAATGGTGGCGTGACGAACGCCGCGATCCGGTCAAAGCCACCAGGGCCGCCGCGCGCCATCTGCGAGATCTGCATGCGCGTTTTAACGGGGACTGGCCTTTGGCCATTGCCGCCTACAATGCCGGACCCGGCAAGGTTAGTCAGGCTATTCGCAGGACAGGCAGTCGTGATTTTTGGAAAATCAGCAGGGGAAAGCACCTGCGCGCCGAAACCCGCAACTATCTGCCGAAATTATTCGCGGTGTTGCACATCGCCAAGAGTCCGGCCAAATACGGGTTCGAAAATCTCCGCTATCAGGCGCCGCTGGTTTACGATGAGGTCGCTTTACCCAGCAGCACCGATCTGGATATCGTTGCCCGTTTATGCGACGTGAAGTATGAGGATATTCAAAACCTCAACCCCGAACTGAAACGCTGGTGCACGCCTCCCGGCATAAAGAACTACCGACTGCGGATTCCTGCGGGCAAACGCGAGGCTTTTATGAAGGCGTATGCCAAAATTCCGGCTAACCGTCGAGCCAATTACCGCCATTATCGGGTGCGTTCCGGTGACACCCTTGGTGCGCTGGCCGTCCGGTATGGCATCCGGTCGCGGGATATCATGCTGCTGAACCGCATCAAAAATCCCCGCGCCTTGCGCATCGGTAGCGATTTGATTCTGCCGTTGCGGCGCGATTATTCAAAAGCGCCGGTAGCGGCCTTGGGGGACGATTATGTTCGCTCCAAAACCCGCAGCTATAAAGTTCGCAACGGGGATAGCCTGTGGCGGATTGCACGTCGCTTTAACGTCAGCACCGCGCAACTGGCGGCCTGGAACGGCATGGCGGTTAACGGCGTGTTGCGCCCGGGCAAGGTTTTAAAGGTTGCCGGAGGGGCGTCCCGCAAGCTTGTGCTTACAGGGACATACCGCGTTCGGTCGGGCGATAATTTGTGGACCATTGCCAGAAAGCGTAATGTGACGGTCAGCCAGTTGTGTGCCTGGAACGGACTTAGCAAAAATAGTTTGCTGAAACCCGGCATGGTGCTGAAGCTTGCGGCTGCCGGCGGGTCTGTAAAATCACGCAAAATCATTTATAAAGTGCGCTCCGGTGACAGTTTGTGGAGCATCAGTCGTCGCTTTGATCTCGCGATTGGGAAGATTTGCAGCTTGAACAACCTGGGTCGAAAGCATGTGCTGCAGCCCGGGCAGAAACTGACCTTGCTGGTTGGTGACGACCACCGGGGATAAGCTTTTGACATTTTCGGAGCACGTTGCTACACTTCCTGCGCATTGCATGTTTATCCTCTGAAAGGATTCTTTCTATATGATTAATCTCGCTATTTCATTAGCCGTGTACATAGTTGTCGTTGGCCTGTTGCAGGTTGCAACCGGCCTGGAAGCCTGGATCAACGCCCTGATCGGATTGGCGATCTTTGCGTTGGTTTATTTTCTTCTGAGTCGTCGAGTGCTTAAAAAGTTGACGGCTGTCATGGAAACGGTTCAGCGGGATATGGTTGCCGGGCGGGCCGAAAAAGCGATCAAGACGCTTGAGGCTGCCTTGCCGATGGGCAAATGGCAGTTTATGGTGACTTCTCAACTGCATTCCCAGATCGGCAGCCTTTATTATCTCAAGCGGGATTTCGGCAAGGCTTTCGATTCCCTGAAAAAAGGCTTCAGCCGACACTGGCCTTCCATGGGGATGCTGGCCATATGCTATATGAAACGCAATAAAACCGACAAAATGATCCAAACTTTTGACAAGGCGGTGGGGTTGACCCGCAAAGAGCCCCTTTTGTGGAACCTTTATGCCTATTGTCTCGAAAAGGTCGGCAACCATGGCCAGGCTATCGAGGTCATGAAAAAGGGCCTGAAGAAAGTCGGCGAGGATGAGATTCTGCAGCAAAATCTCGAGGCATTGATGAATGGCCGAAAAATGAAGATGCAGGGTTATGGTGATATGTGGTTTCAATTTCACCTGGAAAAAACCGGCGCTATTGTGAAAAAACAGACCAAAGCCATGCAGGGGCGTCGTAAAATCGTGAGGCGTTAATTGTGGCACGCAAGAAACAAAACAAAAAGACTTCCAAAGAGTTCAATGTCAACCCCTTTAAAACTTTGAAGGGGTTGGTCGTTTCAGGCCAGTCGTCCTCCGGCAAAACGGCCAAAGAGGTTCCCGTGACAGTACCTGAAGACCAAATCGATGATGAAGAGCTGTTCGAACGGGAAATGAAGATGTTGAGGGTCGAGAAACGTGATGCGGGTACGGCCCAGCGACCTTTACCCCGGGAGACAGATCCTGAAGAGACGGCACCGGAAAAAGACGCTGCTCCCACTACGGATCAGGAACTGTTTCTGGCAGCTCTTGGTAATATGGACAGCGTTTTTCGGGACGAGCTTCCGGTGCAGGAGGAACCGCTCGCCGCGCCGCGCCGCATGCGTCAACTGCGTCAGGGTAAACTTGTTCCCGAGGCCCAACTTGATCTGCATGGTGCCACACGTGAAGACGCTCGACAAAAGGTACGTTATTTTCTCGAGGATGGCGTCTATCAAGGCTATAAAACCGTTCTTATCATAACGGGACGGGGCAAAGGCTCGCAACAGGGGCCCGTGTTGCGCGACGATATGGAAAAGTATCTTTCTCGCGAAGCCAGGGCCTGGGTTGCTGAATGGGGGCGGGCCCCGGCACGGTATGGCGGGGAAGGGGCCCTGGTGGTGTTCTTAAGGTCTTCCCGTAAAAATTGATTAGTTACATGCAAAAAGGCCGCAGCGGTTGCTGCGGCCTTTTTGCATGGGAAACGGTGTCTGTCTTTAATCCTCGGACGTTTCAGCCTTTTTGGATTCTTCAACCGCTTTCGCTGCCGGCTTACGGGGCCGGCGGGTCGGTTTTTTCTTTTCAGCTTCCTCCGCATTGCTGGCAGATACGGAGCTGGCGTCGTCGCCGGATTTTACGGTTTTGGCTGTTGTTTTTCTGGCCCTTGTCCGACGTTTCGGTGCGGCAGTTTCAGTTGCTTTGGCGGTTTCATCCTTTTCAGCGGGCGAAACATCATCGCTGGCCTGTGTCGCTGTTTTTGCCGTCGGTTTGGTGGTACGCCGTGCTCGGGCACGCTTTGCAGGCGGCTTGGTTTCCGCGGGTTTTTCATCCTTTTCAGAAGGTGTGTCCGTCTCGGTACCCGTCGCCGAAGTGTTGCTTTCCGCAGTTTCGGTTTTTGTTTTGGTTTTGGTCCGACTTCTGCTCGGAGCGCGCCGGGTTGTTTTCGGCTTGGCTTCCGGCATAGCCTCTGACTGGGCTTCCGACTCGACCTTCGGTTTGGCTTTCGGCTTGGCTTCCGGCTTGGCTTCCGGCTTGGCTTCCGGCTTGGCTTCCGGCTTGGCTTCCGGCTTGGCTTCCGGCTTGGCTTCCGGCTTGGCTTCCGGCTTGGCTTCCGGTTTGGCTTCCGGCTTGGCTTCCGGCTTGGCTTCCGGCTTGGCTTCCGGCTTGGCTTCCGGCTTGGCTTCCGGCTTGGCTTCCGGCTTGGCTTCCGGTTTGGCTTCCGGTTTGGCTTCCGGTTTGGCTTCCGGCTTGGCTTCCGGTTTGGCTTCCGGTTTGGCTTCCGGTTTGGCTTCCGGTTTGGCTTCCGGTTTGGCTTCCGGTTTGGCTTCCGGTTTGGCCTCAGGTTTGGCCTCAGGTTTGGCCTCAGGTTTGGCCTCGGTTTTTTTTGTAGCGGGTTTGCGGCGGCCGGAGCGGCTGCGCGGTCGGGACGGTTTCTGCGGTTGCTCCTCCGCGGCCGATGCCGGCTCGGCTGTTTTTTCAGCGGGCTCTGTCGCTTCGGTTGATACCGGTTCAGCGGTTTTTTCGCTGACTTCCCGAGCGACTTCCGTATCTGTTGCCATCGGTTGCGATTCTGCAGCGTCCTGGGTTGCAGCCGGTTGTTGCTCCTCTGATTCTGTTGTCAGGGTAGAGGGCTCCGATACGGGAGTTGCGGCAGACGATTTGCGTCGTCTGCGGGGGCGGCGTCTGCGTTTCGCAGGTTTTTCCTCGGTGTCCGTAGTGGAATCCTGCTGCGCATTGTTGGTTTCGGACATGACCTGGCTGGCTTCAATATAGGCGGTGGCCTGGGTCTCTTCCTTCTCCCGTTTATGGAAGTCGATTTCGCCTTGGCCGTTCATGTAATCCGGGCAGCCTTTGATGTGAATGCTGACGTCGTTTTTCTGCTCGATAGCCATCAATTCGACGCGTTTGTTATTGAGCAGATAGCTGGCGACATCCAGGGGCACCGTGGCTTCCACCCGTCCGATACGGCCTTTTGCGAGGCCGGTGTGAATGCGGCGCAAAAATCCCAGGGACTGGGCTTCTATCGTCTTGATTTTGCCGCTGCCATTGCAATGCGGGCAGACCTCGAAGGAGGCGGCGGCAAGGGCGGACTTGATGCGTTGGCGACTCATTTCCAGCAGGCCGAATTGGCTGATGCGCCCGATAGTGACTCTGGCCTTATCGGTTTTCATGGCCTCTTTGAGGGTTTTTTCAATATCGCGTATATGCTTTCGGTCACGCATATCGATGAAGTCGATAACAACCAGCCCGCCTAGGTCGCGTAGTCGCAATTGCCGGGCGGTTTCGACCGCGGCCTCAAGGTTGGTCTTGTAGGCCGTGGCTTCCACGCCTTGCTCGCTGGCCATTTTGCCGGAGTTGACATCGATGGCCACCAACGCTTCGGTGGAGTCGATGACTATGGACCCGCCGGAAGGGAGCATGACTTTGTTTTTACCGATGGATTCGATCTGATCTTCGATCTGGTAGCGGGCGAAAATCGGCCGCCGCTCCTGGTGCAGTTTTACCAGTTCGGCATATTCGGGCATCACTTCCTGGAAGAAGTCCCGTGCTTCGGTGGAGACCTTGGCGTCGTCTACCAGCACTTCATCCATATCGTCGCTGAAATAGTCGCGAATGGAGCGAATGACCAGATTGGATTCCTTATAGATCAGGGACGGTGCCTTGGTGCTGTCGGAAAGGGATTGGATTTTATTGAAAAGGCGCAGCAGATAGTCGACATCGCGTTTGAGGTCGGTTCTTTTCTGCGTGCTGCCGGCGGTTCGGACAATGTAGCCCATTTCCTCGGGGATCTCGAGGCTGTCCATGAGTTCCCTGAGCTTTTTGCGGTCGGATTCTTTTTCGATTTTGCGCGATATGCCTTTGGTGTCCGAATCGGGCATCAGGACCATGTAACGGCCGGGTAGCGAAAGGTAGGTCGTCAGGGCGGCTCCCTTGGTGCCGCGTTCCTCTTTAACGATCTGTACCAGGATTTCCTGGCCGCGCCGCAGGATATCGTTGATGCGTGGGCGTTTGCCGGCCTCCACCCGTCCTTCGGCTTCCTTGAAAAAAGCCGGGTGTATTTCGCCGATCTGAAGAAACCCGAGACGTTCGCTTCCATAATCGACAAAGGCCGCTTGCAATCCCGTTTCGACGCGGGCTACAACGGCCTTGTAAATATTGCCTTTGGTTTGCTCCTTGCCGGAAATTTCGATATCGAGTTCTGACAGAATTCCGTCTTCGACAATAGCAACCCGATGCTCCTCCGGATGGGTGGCATTGATGAGCATTTTTTTTGTCATAAAAATCCTTCCGGCTGTCGCGGACGACAACCATTAAAATGGATGATGACCGGCAGATTGCCGGCTGGTCGACTTATCCGCACCGGACGGTCGCTTCGACTGCCCGAAATGGCAGCGCAGCCCGCTGGGTGAACTCGGCCCGGAAAGGTCGTTGATTCTCGTATATAGCCAGGGCGATCTGCCCGACAGCATTACTTGAAAACGGTCGGAAAACCTCGAAGGTCGAAACGGGTGTATGGATAAAAAGACCGGCGAACCCAATCACGGAAACTTCCGGAAGGTTGTTCGTCTGTTTCGAGGTTTTCCCTGAGCGTCTATTGTGCTATAAAAAGGGCCATGCTGCAACTGCGAAATATTATAAAGGATTTTGGGGACAGGCGTCTATTTGCCGGTATCAACTGGCATATCCGGCCTGCTGATCGTATTGGCCTTTGCGGAGAGAACGGTACGGGGAAGACCACCCTGTTGCGAATTCTTGCCGGAGAGGTGCATCTTGATGGCGGCGAGCTGCAAACCGCCCGCCAGACAACCATCGGCTACTTGCCTCAGGACGGCTTGGTGCATGACGGGCGAAGCCTCTTTGAGGAGGTGCGGTCGGCTCTTGCGGACCTTCTCGCCATGGAAGCCGAGTTGCGATCCCTGGAGGCTCAGATTGGCGAGGACAGCCCGTCGACTCTGTTGGAACGCTATGCAGAGGTGCAGGACGTTTTTCGGCATCGTGGCGGATATACCATGGAGGCGGAGATCGGCAGGGTGCTGGGTGGGCTCGGGTTTGCCGAGAACGATTGGCAAAAACCCTGCGAGGAGTTTTCCGGCGGTTGGCAGATGCGTATCGCTTTGGCCAAACTGCTGTTGCAGCGTCCCAATCTGCTGTTGCTCGATGAACCGACCAATCATCTCGATCTGCCAGCCCGGGATTGGCTTGAAAATTATCTGTCCGATTATCCTTTTGCCGTGGTGCTGGTCTCTCACGATCGCTTTTTTCTCGATCGGGTAGTCAATCGTATCGTTGAACTGTGGAATGGCGCCTTGACCGAGTATCCGGGTAATTACAGCGCCTATCTGACTGCGCGTGAACAGCGCATTACGGCCCTGCGGGCGGCGCGGGTGCGTCAGGATGAAGAAATTTCCCGCATCGAGTCTTTTATCAACCGCTTCCGATATCAGGCCAACAAAGCGGCCCAGGTACAAAGCCGGATCAAGCAGTTGGAAAAGATCGAACGTATCGATGTGCCTCCCGAGCGCAAAAGCATTGCTTTTAAATTCCCGGCTCCGCCCAAGGGCGGCCGCCAGGCTATGGAGTTGGAGGATGTCGAGCACGGATACGGCACCCTAAGCGTATTGCAGGATGTGTCTTTGCATATAGAGCGCGGAGAAAGGGTGGCACTGGTCGGCGCCAACGGGGCCGGCAAGTCGACCCTCATGCGTTTGCTGGCAGGGATTGAAGCGCCGCGAAGCGGTTCGCGGCGCGAAGGGCACAATCTGCATTTGGCATATTTTGCCCAGGACCAGGCCAGGGTACTGAATCCCGAGCACACGGTGTTGGAAGAATTGACCGCTGCGGCGCCCTTTGACATGGTGCCGCGGGTGCGGGATATTCTCGGGGCGTTTTTGTTCTCCGGTGACGACGTGCTCAAATCGGTAGCGGTATTGTCCGGTGGGGAACGAAACCGCCTGGCTCTGGCCATGCTGTTGTTGCGACCGGCCAATCTGCTGTTGCTCGATGAACCGACCAATCATCTTGATCTGCAATCCAAGGACGTGCTGCTACGTTCGTTGCTGGCTTACGAAGGAACCCTGGTTTTCGTGTCGCATGATCGCTATTTTGTCGATCGCCTGGCCACGCGGGTTGTCGAAGTTGGCGGCGGTCAGGCTTTGTCGCATCTCGGCAACTATGAGGATTTTCTGCGAGCCAAGGCTGCCGATGGTGACCGCAGTCACTCGGCCGAGCGCGTGGAACAGCATCAGGCGGCTTCCGCAACCGGAGCTGCCGGGGCCGAGTCGACTTCCGGAGCTTCGTATGAAGAACGCAAGGCCGCCAGGCGTGAAGAGCGCCGCAGACAGAAACAACTGGCGGAGATCGAAACGTTGATCGAGACCGGCGAGGAAAATCTTGCTCAATTGGAAGCTCGCCTGGCCGATCCCGGTCTGTATGAAGACCCCGAGCGTTCCCGGCAGATCGCTGCGGAATACCAGAGCCTGCAGGATGAGGTCGGCGTATTGTACCAACGGTGGGAGTCCCTGCAGCTGGAAGAATCGGCCTGAGTCCTGTCACGTTCTGTGACGAGGTTACGATCTGTTTTTTTGGAGGGTTCATGATTGCATTGCCGCGAGGTAAATCGGTAAAAGAGGGGATCGATCCCAAAGGTATAGATTGGCAGGAAGTGCTGGGAAAACTGCACGACGGTCATTTTACCGGATATTTGCATGTGACGGCTGCTGTCGGATCCGGGATTCTGCTTTTTTTTCGCGGGCAGGTCGCTACGATCCGCTACTGTTCCGGCAGTACGGAGCAGTCCGGTGAAGAGGCCTTGCTGAGTATCTTTTCGGACTCGCTTTCGGGACAGGCACGGCTGAATATCTATCGTTTGGAACCCGGTCTTGCCGTGGACATGTATAATTTGATCGAAGGTAACCCGCTTTACCAGGGGCAACGGCGTGAGTTGCTCGATATTCCCCATTTGATCGCGTTGCTGAAGCGTGATGCGTTCAGCGGCGGTTTGCATGTTCAGGCCAAGGAAGCCGTCGCCATTATTCTGATGCGAGAGGGTCGTTTCCTGGGGTTTTTCCACGACGGCTCTCCGACGCTGGCGACCGATGCGGAACTCTCCCGGTCCGTAGCATGGCAACCGGAAGCCACCATCGACGTGATTCGTTCCGCCGGGGTGGCGGAAGAGGACCTGCCCGACCTTTTGGCCAAAACCGATTTGGTGACGCTGTGGGACAAGGCATTGTTGAGTGCCGCCCACGTCGATTTGTAGGAGGTGTACCCGGGACGAAAGGAGCAGGGCATGATGCGTGAAACATTTGGCCGAATCGAATTGCTCGTAGGGGACATAACCCGTTTGGAGGTCGATGCCATCGTCAATGCGGCCAATCGCAGTTTGCTCGGCGGCGGCGGCGTGGACGGAGCCATACACCGTGCCGCCGGTCCTCGCCTGGTGGAGGAGTGTCGAAGCCTTAACGGTTGTGAGACGGGCGATGCCAAAATCACCGACGGGTACGATCTCCCGGCGCGCCATGTCATTCATACGGTCGGGCCGGTTTACCGCGGTCGCCCCAATGATCCGAAACTGCTGGCGTCATGCTATCGCACCAGTCTCGAACTGGCCCGTCAGCATGGCCTGACCAGTGTTGCCTTTCCGGCTATCAGTTGCGGTATCTATGGCTATCCCGTCGAGCGGGGATGCCGCATTGCCGTAGATACGGTGCGCGCCTTTCTCGATGACAACGATCTTCCGGAAAAGGTGATGTTCGTCCTTTTTTCGGAGGACTTTTTCCATATCTATCGTGAGTATCTGCGTAAGGTGACGTCCTGACCTTATCTCCGTTCAGGTGGCGACCCGAAAGACGAAGAATTCGATGAATATTCTGTTGCTGGAACCGTACCTGGCCGGGTCGCATGCCGCTTGGGCACAACAGTATGCCGCGTACAGCAGCCATCAGGTGCGGGTGCTCGGGTTGCCCGGTCGTCATTGGAAGTGGCGCATGCATGGCGGCGCAGTGACGCTGGCCCGGCAATGGCTTTCCGAAGAGACTTCCGCCGATATGCTGCTGGCCACCGATATGCTTGATCTGGCCTGTTTCCAAGGGTTGGTCCGCCAGCGTTGCGGTAGTGTGCCTTCCGTTCTCTATTTTCACGAAAATCAGTTGACCTATCCCTGGTCTCCTCGCGATGGCGATCCCGGCAAACAACGGGATGCTCATTATGCTTTCATGAATTTTACCAGTGCCCTGGCCGCAGATGCAGTGTTTTTCAATTCCCGCTATCATCATGAGGCCTTTTTCGAGGCATTGCCGCGTTTCCTGAAGCGTTTCCCCGATTGCCGTCCTCTGGATGATGTTGACCGGATTCGCGAAAAAAGCCAGGTTTTGCCCCTGGGACTGGATTTGCGGCGTTTCGACGAACATCGGGAACAGCCGGCCCAACCTGCCGACGTGCCGCTTATTTTGTGGAATCATCGCTGGGAGTACGATAAAAATCCCGAGGAATTTTTTGCGGCCCTATTCGTACTTGCTGATGAAGGTTGGCCTTTTGAGGTGGTCGTACTCGGCGAGTCGTTTGCCGAGACCCCGCCCATATTTCAACAGGCCCGGCAACGTCTCGGATCGCGCATTGTGCATTTCGGGTATGCGCGTGATTTTGCCGAGTATGCCCGCTGGTTATGGCGGGCTGATATTCTGCCGGTGACCTCCATTCACGATTTTTTCGGCATCAGTGTGGTCGAAGCCATGTATTGTCAGACATGGCCCCTGCTTCCGCGGCGTCTGGCCTATCCCGAACACCTGCCGGCCGAGTACCATTCCCGGCATCTGTACGACGGTATCGAGGAACTGCTGCAGCGTATGCGGGTGTTGCTGGCGGAGTCGACAGTTCCGGTTGATAACAGGGGGCCCCGTGAATGGGTGCAGGATTACGACTGGCACGGGCAGGCCAAGCGTTACGACAGGGTTCTGCAATCGTTGGCAACCCACTCTGCCCGGGGTACGGCGATGGCCGGCAGGGGGGCCGTTGGAGCGCAAAACCTGCTATAATAAGCCGTTAAAAAATTAAAGGTAACGGCGCCGTGCTTCTGTGCCCCGCGCCATTTCAGCTGTCCGGGGAACGGTTCCGTTGCTCCTATGGCGTTTAACCGGGTACACTTTGGGGCAGCCCCAGAAATGTTTCAGTAAACAACCGCAGGATGATTTGCACAGGTAACCAGACCTACCGGAGCGGCAATGAACGATGAATTTAACGATTTCCCGTTTTTCCCCGACGAGGAGCGCGACCTGCCCGAGTTGGCTCAACGCGCCTTGCAACAGGGGGAACTGGATCAGGCGTTGGAACTTGGTGAAACCTGGCTGGAGAGTCACCCCCTCGATGTGGATGCCATGCACCTGTGTGCCCTGGCGGCCGCCGGCCTGGGGGATGAGCTGAAAGCTTTGACGTTGTACCGCAAGGCCTTGCTTCTGGAACCGGCACATGGCCCTTTGCATCATAATCTTGGAGCGTTGCTGGAAAAGCGTAAGGATTATCTGCAGGCCTTGTCTCATTTACGTCGGGCTATGGTATTGCAGCCCGATTTTCCGGAAATTTATATCAATCTGGGCAATGTCCTCGACGCCCTTGGTCAGAGCGAGGAAGCTCTGGCCATGTACCGCGAAGCCATTCGGCGGCAGCCGGAAACGGGCGACGTATTTTTCAACCAGGGATGTGCGCTGAACCGTCTGGGCCGCTATCGCGAGGCGCTGGAGAGTTTCGATGCGGTTTTGCTGCAGGATCCGGGCAGTGCATCGGCTCTGAATGGCAAGGGGCTGGCTTTGATCGGATTGGGGTACGATGAGGAAGCCATCGCCGCTTTTTCAGCGGCCATTGAACGCACTCCGGATTCTACCCTTTATCGATACAACCGGGCCTTGGCGCTGCGCGGGCAGCAGCGCTTGCTTGAAGCGTTACAAGAGCTGGATGAGATATTGAACGTCGATGCGAACTATATCGACGCCGTTCTGCAAAAGGCAGAAGTTCTTCATCAGCTGGGCCTGGAACAAGAGGGCTGGGCGGCTCTGAAAAAAGCCGAAGAGTTGGACCCCGAGCATCCGGAAATCCCTTGCTGTCGTGGCCTGTTGCTTAAAAGTCAGGGGGATTTGACGGGCGCTTTGCAAGCTGTCGAACAATGTCTTGGCCATTTCCCGGATGATCGCAAAGCCCTTGGTCAAAAAGGCTTGATATTGATGGAACTGGGTCGCCTGGACGAGGCCGCATTATGTTTCAATGCCGTTCTCGAACAGGGGGAGAACGCGGACATTGCCTATCGCATGGCCTGTATCTATGCGCGTCAGGGGCAGGTTCGGAAGGCGGCCAAATCTCTGGATCAGGCCGCGGCCCGCGATCCGGAAAAATTACGCGCGGCCCAGACCGATACGGCTTTTGATACGGTGCGTGAAACACCATCGTTCAAACGTCTGTTCAAGAAATTTCACTTGCTGTAGAGGGACCGTGCTGGCGTTCTGCCCAGGGTGTTTCGGGCACTGCCGGGTGAGGCCGATTGTTGTCGTTCGCGAAGGCGGATGCATGATTCGGGCAGCGGGCTGACCCAGGCTTTTCAACGTCGCGTGGATGGGTATGGGTTTTTCCGGCTGTCAAGGGGAGTCTTATGCGACAACCGATTATCGGGGTTATCGGCGCTGCTTCGGTCGCTGCCGCCGGTTACGAGACCGGTCGCCAGGTAGGGCGGTTGATTGCCGAGGCCAATGCGGTGCTTGTGTGTGGCGGGCTTGGCGGCATCATGGAAGCCGCCTGCCGCGGTGCTTGTGAGGCTGGCGGCCAGACCCTCGGGCTGCTCCCTGGCCCTGATGCCGTCGCGGCCAATCCCTGGGTGACGCTGCCGCTACCAACCAATTTGGGACACGCCCGCAATGTGATTATTGCGCATACCGCCCAGGCCCTCATAGCCGTGGAGGGTGAGTACGGCACCTTGTCGGAGATGGCCATCGGCCTTAAGCTGGGCAAGCCGGTGGTGGCGCTTGACAGTTGGCCCGATCTGCCGGGTGTGATCTATGCGACCAATCCCGCGGAGGCTGTGGAAAGGGCATTGGGCGGCATCGGAATGGGTGGATGATATGCGTATACAACGAGGGGTGCCATGACTGTTGAGACGACGGTGGATTTACATCGGACGCTGGAGTTTACCGAGAAGTTTCTGGGCTGGATGCGGGGGCGCGGTGCCGTATTGATCGTTACCCACGATCATCCCGACCCCGATTCCCTGGCGGCGGCGATGGCTCTTAAACATCTGATTACAGTCAAGACCGGACAGCCCGCAACCATCGCCTTCGGTGGCATGATCGGGCGGGGGGAAAACCGGGTCATGGTCCGGAAGCTCGAGATCGATCTGGTGCCTCTTTCTTCCCTGGATCTTGATCGTTTCCAGGTGGTTTGCATGGTCGACAGCCAACCGGGTACGGGCAACAATTCCTTTCCGGTGGAGCGCAAGGTCGATCTGGTGATAGATCATCATCCTGCCAGGGAGTCATGCCGGGACGTACACTGGGTCGATGTTCGCGATGATTACGGTGCTACAGCCACCATGCTTTACGAATATCTGGAAGCTCAAGGTGTCTCCTTCGGTACCAAGCTTGCCACGATTCTTTTTTACGCCATAAAATCCGAGACGCAGGATCTCGGCCGGGACTGGATCCGGGCCGACCGCCGCGCCTATCTGCAGCTTCTGCCGCTGGTGAATAACAGTATCCTGTTTGATATTCTCCATCCCGAGGTGCCGCGTGCTTACTTCGCGCATTTCAGTCACGCGATTCAAAACGCCATGATTTACGAGGATATACTGGTGTTCAACCTTTATGAAATCGATACGCCCGATATGGTTGCCGAGCTGGCCGATTTTTTGCTGCGGGTCGATGAGGTCAAAGTTGTATTGGGGATGGGGCATTACCGCGACAGTGTGGCGTTGTCTTTCCGCACCCTGCGCAACGATCTGAATGCCGGCGAAATGCTGCAGTCGGTTGTCGCCGATCTGGGTACGGCAGGAGGGCACGGTATGATCGCCGGTGGGCAGATTCCCGGTATCGACGGCAGCCGGCAATCCCTTGCCTCCCTGGAACAGACCCTTACTCACCGATTGCTGCAGGCGTTTCACTACTATCCCGCGCCCGGTGTGCCCCTGGTGGCGGAGTGAGGACCTGGCTGGTCCTTGCATTGACACCGAATAAGGGCTGAGGTATAAGGAACCGCTTGAATCAAGGGGAGACCATGATCCGTTTTTTTATTCCGTTAATGCTTTTGTTTTTGTTATATGTCCTCCCTGTCCATGCCGCCGTTGAAATCACGGTGGAAGGGCAGCCGGCCGAACGGGTTGAAGAGGTCTATCACCGTGATGGTATGGACTATCTGGCCATTGACGATGTCTTGCCCGTACTGGGATTGTCCGGACGCTGGCAGTCGGTGAAGCATGTTTATCAGATCCAATCGCCCAAAGGCACGGCGGTTATCTCGCCTGGCAGTCATTTTCTTCGCTTGGGCGACCAGATGACTCCTCTTGGTCAACCGCCGCGATTTATCGATGGTCGACTGCGCATCTCCGTAAACTTTTTGCAGAATCAACTGGCGGCTCTGGTAAGTCGTCCCGTGGTGTATCGCAATCTCGATCCCAACAATATTCAGGATCCCAACCCTGGTACGGAGCTTGACCGTCTATTTGCGTTTCTGCTGCAGCGGGAACCCGAAAAAGCCGAAGACCAGCGTACCAAAACTACGGTGGCCATCGACCCCGGGCATGGCGGAGAGGATCCCGGTGTCATCGGGATCGACGGCATCAAGGAAAAGGCCGTCACGCTGGCCGTTGCTCAGGGTCTCGAAAAACAGATCAAGATGCGGCTCGATATGCCGGTTTTTCTTACCCGTAACGATGATTATTCCCTGCAGCGGGAGAAACGGTTGCAGAATCTCGCGCGTTCCGGTGCTGATCTGCTGCTGGTTCTGCATGCCCAGTCATCTCCCTCTACTCTTCCCCACGGCATTGTTCTTTTTGTGCGCCCCAGGGAGGAAGTCGCCTCCGGAACCGTTTCCGCTCGCGATGACAGCATGCAATTGGCCCAGGCACTGAAATCCTCCCTGCAGGCGGCAGGGTTGCCTGTGGCCGGGATTCTGCGGGCTCCGTTGTTGCCGTTGGGGCGGGGTGATTTGCCAACGGTGCTGGTGGAAATGGGCTACTTGAGCCATGTTTCCGACCAGGCACGTTTATCCGTGCCCCAGGGACAGAAAGACCTGGCCGTGGCTTTGTTCGAAGGTCTTAACTCTTTTGTCGAAACCAAGCAGGAGGAAGTTCTGTGAGTGATTCCGTAGCCCGGCGCGCCGATGGCCGTACCCCATCCGAGTTGCGTCCTATATATTTCAGCCGCGGTTTTACCCGTTATGCCGAAGGTTCGGTATTGGTGTCTTTCGGTGAAACCCGCGTTTTATGCAATGCGACCGTTGAAGAGGGCGTACCGTCCTTTCTTCGCGGCCAGGGGCAAGGTTGGATCACCGCTGAATATTCCATGTTGCCTCGCGCAACCCAGGTGCGGTCTGCACGTGAGGCCACCCGCGGTAAAGTCGGAGGCCGCACCAGTGAAATACAGCGGCTCATCGGGCGGTCGTTGCGGGCGATTTGCGACCTCGAAATGCTTGGGGAACGCACGATTCTCATCGACTGCGACGTTCTGCAGGCCGATGGAGGCACGCGTACTGCCGCCATAACCGGTGCTTACGTGGCTCTGCATGATGCCGTCTATGGCCTCGTGCGTGAAAACCAACTGTCCGATTCTCCCTTGCGCGACAGCGTCTCTGCCGTCAGTGTCGGATTGGTGGACGGACATCCGCTGCTCGACCTCGATTATGCCGAAGATTTCCGGGCCGCTGTAGATATGAATTTCGTCATCACCGGTTCCGGGCATTTCGTCGAGGTGCAAGGTACCGCCGAAGAACGCCCTTTCAGCATGGAAGAGTTGGACGATCTGCGCAATCTGGCCCTGGCGGGTTGTCGTGATTTGCATCGCTTGCAATTGCGGGCCCTGGAGGCATAACCATGGAGATGCTGGTAGCGACGCGCAACAAAGGGAAATTGCGGGAAATCGAGCGGTTGCTTGCCGACACCGATATCGTCGTCAAGGGGCTTGACGCTTATGGCGATCTTCCCGATGTGGTTGAGGATGGCGCGACTTTCGCTGCCAATGCGCGTAAAAAAGCCGCGACCATGGCGCGGCTTACCGGCTGTTTGACTGTAGCTGATGATTCCGGCCTGGCGGTTGAGGCCCTTGGCGGAAAGCCGGGCATCTACTCTGCCCGTTATGCGGGTGAGGAGGCTTTGGATAGCGACAATAACCGCAAGCTTCTCGAAGATATGGCTTCTGTGCCGGAGGGACAGCGACAGGCAGCATTTCATTGTGTCATGGCTCTGTGCACGCCGGAGGGCGATTGCCAATTGTTTGATGGCCGCCTGGATGGCGTCATTCTGACCCGGGGCAGGGGCGAGGGTGGCTTCGGTTACGACCCTCTTTTCCTGGTTCCCGAATACGGCCGTACCCTTGCCGAGTTGCCTCTCGATATCAAAAATCGCATAAGTCACCGTGGACAGGCCCTTAAGCGTCTTGTCGCCTATTTGCATTCCCCGGGTTGATGTCCCGGTGCCGTACCGGTGGGCTTTCAGTTTTTCGTCGGTTGTCTTTTTCCTTTTCGGTGATGTCCGTCCTGACAGGTTCACTGTCACTCGGACTGACCGCGCTTCCTTTCTTTCCGTATTCCTTCGGTTAAGTTTTTTTATTCGGAAACATTTCTCTGTCTGTGGTTGCATGCCCGGTATTATGCTGCATAATTCTACAGGTCATGGCTTGTTCTCTACGTGAAATTTCTGTAGTGGCAATACGCTGGCTTTCGGCTCTGTTCCTGTTGCTGTCTTGCAGTGCCTGCGGCAGGCCGGAGAACGCACCTCGTGCGGTTTCGCGTATCGATCTGGCGCGTTATGCTGGGATCTGGTACGAAATTGCCCGTTATCCCAATCGCTTCGAAAAAAACTGCGCGGGAGCAATGGCGATTTACAGGGTGCTTGATGACGGCGGTCTTGAGGTGGTGAATCGCTGCCGGGATATCACTGACGGCGGTCGCATTCGCGAGATTAAAGGTTACGCCAAGGTGCCCGATCCGTTGAATCCTGCGGAACTGAAGGTTACCTTTTTCTGGCCGTTTTATGGCCACTACTGGATTATCGCGTTGTCCGAAGATTATACTTGGGCAGTGGTCGGACATCCGCAGCGCAAATACTTATGGATACTGGCGCGCCAACCGGTTCTTGACCAGGGCGTGTTGCAGAAAATTCTATCGTTGATCGTTGAGCAGGGGTACGAACCGGAGCGTCTTGTTTTTGCGGATCAGGGGAAATAGACCGTCTCCATGATTGACAAATTCGGTTGTTCCTGCTTAATTAACCACTATAACCAAAAGGAGGTATAACCATGGGAAAATGGCAAATGATGCTGGGTGGCGCCGCATTATCGGTACTGGTTTTAAGCGGATGTTCAGCGCAGCTCAGCGCAACCGATCGTGAAATGCTCGATCAGGCCCTGCAGTCCGGTCAGATGGCTGCCGACTATGCCCAGAAGGCCCAGGCTTCTGCAGGCTTGGCGAGTGATGCAGCCATGCGTGCCGAAGATGCAGCACAGCGTGCTGAAGCCGCTGCGGGCCAGGCCGAACAAAGTGCTGCCGATGCTCAGGCCAGCGCCGAAAAGGCCCAACGTGCCTTCGAAATGTGTCAGCAAAAATAATCGGTTTTTTGGTGTTATGGGAGCCCTGCAATTTCAACTGCAGGGCTTTTTTTATATGCGCGGGAGGATTTTCATGGGGGCGATAAGCAGCGGTTCCCGGTGGTTTGTGGGGGGGGGAAGCTCAGGAATAAAGGCGAGGGTGATTCAGTCGTCCGATACAATGGTGGCGATGCCCCGGCCATGGGCTATTTCTTTTTCGACTGTTTGCATATTTATGACCCCTTGCCAGGGGAGTTGGGTAACCTGTTGCTTGAATGCCAGCAGTAAAGAGTCGGTATCCGCGTCGTCCGGGCGATGGACTTCCAACAGCAGTTTGCCGTCTTTTAAGCCGGTTTTGACCGGTTGTCGGATGATGCGAACCGTTGTTCCGGGTTTTACGCGGGCGAAAAGGTCTCTGATATCCGCCGGGTAAAGACGCAGACAGCCATGGCTGATACGGCGACCGACACCATAGGGCTTGCTGGTACCATGAATGCCGTACCCCCGCGCGGAAAGCCCCAGCCAGTACTCTCCCAGGGGGTTGTCGGGGCCCGCAGGAATCCGGGCCGCAAGTCGGGGGTTTTCCTTTCGAATGGAGGCCGGGGCGTACCATACGGGATGCACGATTTTTTCGGTGATTTCGAACTCCCCCTGGGGGGTATCCCACCCGGAACTTCCGATGCCGACGGGGTAGACGCGTACCCTCAACCTGTTTTGTTCCTGCCAGACATAATAGAGCCTGAATTCCGCCAGATTAATAGTGATGCCGGGTTTTATATCGGTGGGCAGTAAAAAGGCATAAGGCAGGATTATCTTGTCGCCGGCAGGGGGGAGCCAGGGGTCGGTGTCGGGATTCGCACGGCAAAGTGCGAGGTATCCCAGACCTGCCTGGCGCGCAATCTCGATCAGGGTTTCTCCCACGCCTATCTTGTAAGCACGGTGCTCGCCCATGAGGGCTGGATAGTCCGTTTGAGGCAGCAGGCTTTGCTCAAGGCGCTGGGGATACCAGGCCCAGGCGTTGCCGAAAGATATCCAGGCCAGGGCGCATAGGTAAATGATAAAATTTTTCATGAGCATGATTCTACTCCAAACAGGTTTTTTTATGAAGGTTTCCCTTTCTTTGTTTTTCAAAAACTTTGGGCATGGATTCGGATTCGGTCGTTAAAAATGCAAAAAATTTTTCGCCGATCCGGAAAAAAAGTTTTTTTCTGTTAGAATTGCAAGATTGTCGAGCGTTGGTGATGGTGTTGACGGTTGATCGCGGCTTGTCTGTCTTTCAGGTATCTGACGTTGGCCAGGCCGGCAGTCCGTTTTACGCGGTGTATGCATAACTTGCAGCCGCATGTATGCCATGCGATTTTGAGAGGGCCACTTTCCCCCGATTCTGGTTTTCAGAAGATTTTCCCTTCCTGCGGGCTTTTCCTCAATTTCCGTTTTCCACGCACAATGCAGCGTAGGTAACGCGCGGGAACTTTCAGCGATCCATGATGCAGGTGGCCAGATGGCAGAGACTTGTAGGGCATTATTGCCCTGTACCCGGGTTCGTACCTATCCCTTTGTCGACAGTCGATGGTGCCATGGCACCTGCCAGGGAGAATAAAGGTGAGTCAGACATGCTGTGAAGACGGATTTCCTTTGATGGATGATGGGTGTGCCATTGTTCCTCCGGATCTCACATTGAAAAAATATCAGGCTCTTGCCGAGGCGTTCGGCGGGGTCGTCTACGAATTGAATCATCCCGGGGGACGACTTGACTGGTCTGATCAGTGCTGGAGAATGTTCGGCATTACCAGGGAGGAGATGGGCAGCGATATCCAAAGTTGGCTTGTGCATATTCATCCGGAGGACCGTACCCATGCTTTCAAGGAAATGCATCGGACGCTGCGTTCCGGGCAACCAACGCAGCTCGAATACCGTGTGCAGCATCGCGACGGCCATTATGTGTGGGTGCAGGACTACAGTTATGTCTGTTGCCGCGGGGCAAACGATGTCTGTCATATCGTCGGATATCTGCAGAATATATCCGATACCAAAAAACATCTGAACGACCTTGACCTGGCGCGCAGGGCCATCGATTCATCAATAAACGCGATCGCTTTTACCGATCTCGAGGGGTGTTTGTCGTATGTCAACCGGTCGTTTGTCAGGATGATGGGCATTGACAAACCGGAAACGGCTATCGGGCGGCAGGTCGGCACCCTGTGGAAAAACCCCAAAAAGGCCCGAGTGGTTTTACGCAATTTGCAGAAATTCGGCGAATGGAGCGGAGAGGTCGCGGCTTTGCGTCCGGATGGCCTTTTGGCATATTTCGAGGTTTCCGCCCATGTGGTCGAAGATTCCGGCGGGCATCCGCATTGTTACATGGCCTCGTTTGTCGATGTAACTGAACAAAAGAAGGCCGAACAGGAAGTGCAGGAGTCGGAGGAAAAGTACCGTCTGTTGTTTTCCTCCTGTTCGGATGCCATTGTTATTTTTGATGCCGGATCTTTACGCATTGTCGATGTCAATGGCGCAGCGCTCGATCTGTACGGCTATACGCGTGACGAGTTTCTCGCTTTGGACGTGTTGGATTTGAGCGAAGAACCGGAGCAAAGCCGGTTGCGCATGCAACAGATTATCAGCGGCACGCTGCGTCATTTCCCCTTGGTCAGTCATCGTCGAAAAGACGGCACCCGCGTCGATGTCGAGGTGTCGGTCGGATCTTTCAGTTGGCAGAAACGGCAGGTGTTTGCAGGTTTTTTCCGGGATGTCAGCGAACGCCAGCGAATCGAAGAGCTTAAGGATGACATGTTGTCGTCCGTCAGCCATGAAATGCGTACGCCCCTGACGGCCATCATGGGGTTTACCGACTATCTTTTGAAATCGAATGACAGGCCGGAACGGCAGAAGGATTATCTGAGTATCATCCAGCAGCAAAGCGAACGGCTGAAAGAACTGGTGGAAAATCATCTCAACCTGCAAAGGCTGCGTGCCGGGCACGGGGTCGGCGCCATTCACCCTGTCGAAGTGTTGCCCCTGTTGCACGGTGTTTCCAATATGTTTTCTTCGGCTCGCGGTCGAGACCGCATCCGGATTCAGTGCCCGGAGGATTTGCCGCCGGTGCGTGGTGATGAAAACCAGCTTTATCGGGCACTGTATAACTTGTTGTCCAATGCCATTAAATATTCGTCGGAGGATCAGGAGATTCTTCTGGGGGCCCGACGAGCCGACGATGCTGCGGTGCTTTTCGTCAAGGACCAGGGCGTGGGGATCCCGAATGAACACCAGGCTACCATATTCGACCGATTCTTCCGGGTACCCGCCGGGGATCACGGTATGCGCGGTAGCGGATTGGGGCTCTCGCTTGTGCAGGAAATTATCAAAGCGCACAATGGCCGCATATGGTTGGACAGCGTTCCCGGGCAGGGCAGCTGCTTCTATCTTAAGTTACCGTTGTTCGGTTGACGTTGATGAATGATGCTGCGCGTGTTTGGCTGCCGCATGTCTGATCCGGTGCGACAGGGAGAGGTTTTTTCGGGGAATTCGTTGACACCCCGGTTTCCTGCGTTGTATTAAAGGTTGGGTTTTGCCCGTGTACCTCGAATGGTCAAGGAAATCGGAGGATTCATGATACAAATCGATTTTGAAAAAATGGGCGGTCTGGTGCCGGCCATTATACAGGATTATCAAACCAACGAAGTGCTGATGGTGGCATTTATCGACGAAAAAGCCCTGAAGCTGACTCTGGAGACGGGGAAAACCTGGCTTTTCAGTCGCAGCCGTAATAAACATTGGATGAAGGGTGAACAATCCGGTAATACTCAGGAAGTACAGGAAGTGTATACCGATTGCGATGCCGATGCCCTGGTCATCAAAGTCAAACAGAATGGTGGGGCTGCCTGCCATACGGGTAATCGCAGCTGTTTTTACGTGCGTTGGGAAGATGGCGCCTGGGTGGAGCACTCCGAACCTTTATTCGATCCGGATGAAGTCTATAAAAAATAACCGGGTAGCATTACCCGGTTATATTGATGGTCTTTTCGTCCTGTTTTCTGAGCGGGGATTGGTTAAACGCTGTTGCACGAAAAAGCAGTGCGCTGTATCGTTCCCCGGCCATATGGCAAGCAGAGTACGGGACATGGCCGAATACTTTTGATGTTTGTTTGCTAACGAAAAACCGAATACGCAGGGTGACGGAGAATGGATGTCGCCCTGCCGGTGAAAATGAGCGGAAGCGGCGTCTTTGTGCCGCGTTGAGCCGCATGGAATGGAGAATTTTATGGAGAGAACCCTGGCAATTATCAAACCCGATGCGTTCGCCGCCGGTCATGCCGGAGGTATTCTGGCACGTATTTACGAAGAAGGTTTTCGTGTGATCGGTATGAAAAAGCTGGCCCTGAGCGAAAAGCAGGCCGCCGGCTTCTATTACGTGCATGAGGGGAAGCCTTTTTTTGATGATCTCAAAGGATTCATGAGCAGCGGTCCCTGTGTTGTCATGGTGCTGGAGGCCGATGGAGCCATCCGCAAATGGCGAGATCTTATGGGGGCGACCAATCCTGCCGATGCTGCGGCCGGTACGCTGCGCAAGGAATTCGGAACCTCTCTCGGCCGCAATGCGGTGCACGGATCCGATGCTCCGGAGACTGCAGCGTTCGAGGTGGGGTATTTCTTCGCGGGACTGGATTTGCTCTGATCGTGTCCCATGTTTAACCTGAATTAGATTGGGCCTTGTGCCCTGAAAGCCCTTCGGATACAATCGGAGGGCTTTTTTACAAAGAATCTTACGGGGTTGAACCGCCGCATGGATGTATCGATGGATCAAGACACACGAATCGACCTGAAAAATTTTACGCTGGAAGAATTAACGGAATTTCTGGCCGGCATGGGCAAAGAGCGTTTTCGTGCCGGCCAGGTTATGCGCTGGATGTACCATCGCCTGGTCGACGATTTCGACGCCATGAGCGATTTGTCCAAAGTCCTGCGGGCCGAATTGCATCAACGCGCGCGCATCTCCCGTCTGACTCCGGAAGCGACGGAAGATAGTCGCGACGGTACCCGCAAGTATCTGTTCCGCCTTGAAGACGGCGAAACCATCGAATCCGTTCGAATTCCCATGGACGATAATCGGGCCACCCTGTGCATCTCCACCCAGGTCGGCTGTGCCATGGGCTGCGTTTTTTGCCATACCGGAAGTTTCGGACTGGTGCGTAATCTTACCCCTGGGGAGATCGTCAATCAGGTTTGTGCCGCCCTGGCGGACGGTCCGGTGAACAATATCGTGCTTATGGGGATGGGGGAGCCGCTGCATAATCTTGACAATGTGGTCAAGGCCTTGCAGATTCTTTATATGCCGCAGGGGCTCGATTACAGTCCCCGCAAGGTTACCCTTTCGACGGCCGGCCTGGTGCCGCAGATGCAGGAGCTGGGAAAACGGGTGCGCGTCAACCTGGCGGTGTCGCTCAATGCCACCACCGACGAGGTCCGCAACCGGCTCATGCCCGTCAATCAACGCTATCCCCTGCAACAGCTTATGGCTGCCTGTCGGCAGTATCCTCTGCATGCCAAAAAGCGTATTACCTTTGAATACATTCTGATCCGGGATGTCAACGACTCCGACCAGGACGCGCGCCGGTTGGTGAAACTGCTGCACGGGATCAAAGCCAAAGTCAATATCATCCCATTTAATGAACATAGTGCCTCAGAGTTCAGGGCGCCAACGGAGGAACGCATCTCCAGGTTTCAGGGCTATCTGCTCGATCATGGCATGGTTGCCATCCGTCGGGCCAGCAAAGGCCAGGATATCTCCGCCGCGTGCGGTCAGCTTAAGGGAAAATTGACCGTATCACCGCCAGCGCAGGAGTCCGAAAGAAACTCTGCCCGTCCTGATCGCTCTCAGGGGAAAGGTAAGCATTTATGAAACAGCCGATCGTAGGGGTTATTGGTGGCAGCGGTCTGTACGATATGGAAGGATTGACGGATGTTTGCGAGGTAAGTCTCGATACGCCCTTTGGCGCTCCGTCCGATGTCTTTGTGACCGGCGTGCTCGACGGTGTCAAGATGGTTTTCCTGCCCAGGCACGGACGAGGCCATCGACTGCTGCCTTCGGAAGTACCCTACCGGGCCAATATCCACGGCATGAAGCAGCTGGGCGTGGACAGGATCATCTCTGTTTCGGCGGTCGGCAGTATGCGCGAACAGATCGTTCCCGGGCATATCGTCATCCCCGATCAATTCTTCGATCGCACTCAGGGCAAGCGCAACGGGTCATTTTTTGGTGACGGCATTGTCGGGCATGTGCAGTTTGCCGATCCTGTATGTCCGGATCTTTCCCGGCTACTGGCAGCTTCAGCACGCGCGGTTGGTGCCACTGTTCACGAAGGCGGAACCTACCTGTGTATCGAAGGCCCCAATTTCTCCACCCGTGCTGAATCGAAAATCTATCGCAGTTGGGGGGTCGATATCATCGGCATGACCAACATCCCCGAGGCGCGGCTGGCCCGTGAGGCCGAAATCTGTTATGGCACAGTGGCTCTAGCCACGGATTACGATTGCTGGCATGAGGGGCATGACGATGTGTCCGTCGATGCCGTGATAGCCATCATTCAAAAAAATGTGGCCACGGCGCGGCGGATTATTCGGGAAGCGGTCGGCAGCCTGGTTTCCCGTCCCGGTTGTTCCTGCGGTGAAGCTTTGCGGTATGCCATCATGACCGCGCCGGACGCGATCGCTGCCGATACCCGCGAAAAGTTGGATTTACTTATCGGTAAATATCTTTGATTATTTTCTGTCCTCAGTTGCGTTGAGGTGGAGGTGCCCATGGTTCAAAAGATGGCGTGTGCAGGGTGGTGCTTGATGGCGCTGGCGCTGGTTGTGTCCGGGTGTACGCCTTCCAGCGGATCCCGTACGAAGGCGACGCAAAACGCCAAGGTACAATACACCCTTGGTGTGGCCGAACTCAAAAACAATAACCCGACCATGGCGCTGGCCAAATTTCTTGAAGCGGAAAAGTTCGATAAGAACGATTCCGACATCCAGGAAGGTCTGGCCCAGGCGTATCAGCGCAAGGGGGCTTTTGCGGAAGCGGAAAAGCATTATTTACGGGCCATTGAACTACGTCCGGATGAACCGCGGTATTTCAATAATCTCGGAGCGCTCTACCTGGATATGCAACGGCCCGATGATGCCCTGCTTCACCTGAATAAGGCTGCCACCAATCTGCTGTTCCCTCAACCCGAAATTCCCCTGACCGGTATCGGAATGGCGTATTTTATGAAGCAGGAACATCAACAGTCCATAGCCTCCTATCGGGAAGCCTTGAGTAAAAATCCGAGGTATATCGAAGCGTATCTTCGCCTCGGAGAAGTTTTGACCACTCTTGGCCAGGTCGATCGCGGGTTGATTGAATATAAGAAAGCTCTGCTGTTGGCTCCAGAATATGGGCGTCTGCATTTTTATATGGGGATGGCTTATATGAAAAATGGCCAGATGGATCCGGCTCGCCAGGCTTTTCTTAAAGTCCGGGAGTTGATACCTGAATCGGAGATGGGCATCAGGGCCGGCGATTATCTTGACATGTTACAGTGAGACGTGAACGCTATGCATGACACATCAACAGAGGACAGTCCCGCCGAAGTGCCGGTTGCCAGCCTGGGAAAGCAACTGCAAGAGCGACGTGAGGCCATGGGGTTGAGTCTGCAGGCTGTGGCAGAACGTACCCGCATCCGTTCGGCTTATCTGCGGTCATTCGAGGACGATGATTACGAGGCGTTGCCCGCAGCCGCCTATGCCGTTGGTTTTTTGCGTCAATATGCAACATTGCTGGGGCTCGATGCCGAGCAGGCGCTGAAGGAGTTTCGCGGTGCCGCGCAGTCTGTCGCCCAGCCCCTGTCGCAGCTTCCTACCCCTGAAAACTCCGGCACCGAGCTGGAGCCGGCCGGGAAGAAGCGCCCGGGATTCCCGATTTGGCTGTTGATTGCCCTGGGTGCCATTTTGGTTGCCGGCTGGCTGTTTTACGTGGAAAACCGCGAAACGTGGATTCCTGTATCCAAAGAATCCGCAACGCCAGCCTTGCCCGCCAGTGAACCAGCGGCGGGGATTTCTGCCTCGCAATCTTCGATGAAATCCGATGCGGCACCTGAGCCGCAGAGTTCGCCACCCTCCGCATCTGAAGCTTCCGCCCCGGTGCAGGATGCAGATGTCCCCGTCGAAACCAGCGAAGCGTCCGAAGATGCGCTGATTTTCCCTCTGCCCGCAGGCGGGGCGGTGTTTCGCATCGCCTCCAAAGGAAGCGGCTGGGTGGAAATAGAGGCTGATCGGCGGCCTCTGCAGAACTACGATATGCAACCAGGCACGCGCGTCGAATGGACCGTCCATGATTTTGCGGAAATCCGGGTCAGTATTCCCGGCGGCGTGCAGGCATGGCTGGACGGTCGTGAAGTGAGTTTGCCCGATACCTGCGTGGTGATCCTCCGACAGCCCCCGGCAACGGTGGCGTCGACGGCCATGTCCGCACATCGCGCCGGGGAACATTGACATGGGAAGCGTTTTGACCGAAGAAAATCTGGGCCCCATCGTGGAAGAGGTGCATGCCCGATGCGGGATGGCCCCTTTCGATCTGGCTTTGATCCTCGGATCGGGCCTGGGGCAGGTCGCTGACGCAGTGGAGGATGTAAAAGTCTGGGAGTACAGGGATTTTTCCTGCTTTCCGGCCGTTGCCGTGGCCGGACACGCCGGCCGGTTGCTGGCCGGCACTCTGCATGGCCGCCGGGTACTGATCTTTCAGGGACGCTTTCATCTGTATCAGGGATTGACCGCCTGGCAGACGGCCGTGCCCGTGCGACTGGCGCATGCTCTGGGTTGTCGGCGGTTGTTGCTGACCAACGCCGTTGGCGGTATTCACCCCGACTTGGATGCCGGATGTTTCATGTTCGTCGCCGATCATATTAATGTGCTGGGCGACAATCCTTTACGCGGGATGTGCGGCGATACTTTCGTCGATTTATCCAGGCTTTATCGTACGGATCTTTTCAAGTCTCTGCGTACCGAAGCGCTGTCCCATAATATCCATGTGCAACAGGGGGTTTTGGCAGCGGTACCGGGACCCTCCTACGAAACTCCGGCGGAAGTGCGTGCTCTCAGGCAGATGGGTGCCGATGCCGTTTCCATGTCATTGATTCCTGAAGCCATTATGGCCGGGGCCCTTGGCCTTGAGGTTGTCGGACTCAGCTCTGTCACCAATCGTGCCGCCGGCCTTGGCACAAAGCGTCTTTGTCATGACGAGGTACTCGCCTCCGGCAGCAATACTGCAAAAAACCTTTCCGTGTTGGTCGCTTCCCTTTGCCTGGGCTGGTTTTAAACCTGCGACAAGCGCAATGCTTTCCTGTGGTTAGAATCTGTAACATGCTGAAATTAAGGAAAAAACACATTTTTTGATGATTTTGCAGCGGCTTGACAGTCCACGACCCGGTGGTATGCTTTAGGCAAATCAGGGAAGGGGGTGTCAGCAGTGCAGAATCGGGAAAAGATTCTGGTAGTGGACGATGAAGAAAATGCCCGCATTGCTCTTCGGGCTATTCTGCAGAATGAAGGCTATCAGGTAGATAGTGTGGCTAACGGCTTCGAGGCTCTCGAGTTTTTGCGCATGCATAAGGTCAATGTCGTGATCAGCGATCTTAAGATGCCGGAGATGAACGGGCTTTCCTTTCTTCGCGAACTTAATCGACGTTATCCCAGTACCAGGGTGATCATGGTAACCGCTTATGGCGGGGTCGAATCGTATCTTGAAGCAATCCAGCTGGGTGCTTTTGAATACATCCATAAGCCTGTAAAGGTGGATGAACTCAAATTTATCATGCATAAGATGCTGACCGAGGAGCGGCCAGTCAACGCTAACTGATCTGTTTCGGGGAGTGGCAATGAAAGATTTCAAGACGGTATTGTTTGCAACTGATTTTTCGGAAAATTCCGAGTATGCGTTCGAATATGCGCTGGCGATGGCCCGCAAATATGAATCCCTGCTGGTTATAGTCCATGTCATTAACGAACCGGTCGACTTGCGTGGATTTTACGTGCCGCATATTTCTTTCGAATCCCTGGAAGAGGAAATAGAAGAAGGTGCTCGCAAGATGATGGAAAAGTTTTGCCGTATGCACATCGCCGATTATGAAAACTACCAGACCTTTATTGTCCCTGGCATCCCTTACGATGAGATTATCAAAAAAGCCATGGAGCTACCCGCCGATCTCATCATTATGGGGACTCAGGGCCGTTCCGGTCTGGATCATGTCTTGTTCGGAAGTACCGCCGAGAAGGTGGTGCGCAAATCCCCGGTACCGGTTATGACCGTGCGTGTTCCAGCCTGAATCTCAAACTGATCCATGTCTTCGGGGGCGACCTTAGGTCGCCCTTTTTTTATATGGGCTCGGGGTGGGTCGAGCGTCTTTGGGTATTTCTCCCTTGCATAAAGGAATTGCGCAAGGGTATCCTTGGCTACTAAGAAAAGGTCTGCACAGGCGACTTGATGATGGTTCCAAGAGGGTTATTGTCCATCGGCGGGCGCATATCATTCTTTGGGGCCGGATATTTTTGTTGCGAGGTGATTTTAATCATTTCAAGGAGATGGGGATGTCCAGCCGGATTCTAGTGGTGGATGACGAGGCGATTATTCTGCAATTGGCCACCATGGTATTGACCAGCAGAGGTTTCGAGGTGCTTACCGCTCACAGTGGGCAGGAATGTCTTGAAATCGTCGAACAGGAATCGCCGGATCTGGTGTTGCTGGATTACATGATGCCTGTCATGGACGGAATGACGACACTGCGTCATCTGCGTCAGGCTCACCCCGACACCTATGTCATCATGTTAACCGGTAAAGGCAGTGAACAGATTGCCGTTGATGTGATGAAGGCCGGTGCCGCCGACTATATTCTCAAGCCTTTTAAAAATCAGGATTTGGTGGAACGCATTGAGAATGTGTTACGCATTCGGCGTATCGAGATTCACAACCGGGAATTGCGGGAGGAACGCGAGCGCCTTTTAAGCCAGATCGAAGGCTGGAACCTTGAACTGGAAAGGCGCGTGGCGGAAAAAACCCGTGAACTGGAACTGGCCCATAATGAAATTCTGCAAGCCGAAAAACTTGCCGCACTGGGACATGTTTCCGCCGGGATGGCCCACGAAATTCGCAATCCCCTCAACGCCATCGGCCTGTTTGCCCAGATTCTTAAACCGGTGCTGGCTCACGATGCCGAAAAAGCCGGGTATATCGATAAATTGCTGCATGAAGTCGATCGTATCGATGGGATCCTGTCCAAGCTTCTGGACGCCAGCAAAGGGCCTCAAGTAACCCTGGAGCCGGTTTGCCTGGTCGAAACCATAGATCGTATCCTCGAGACCTTCAGTGCGCAGCTCAATGCCAGTGGTGTGAGTGTCGACAAGCATTATGAACAGGTGCCGCCACCGATGATGGCGGACAAGGGGGAAGTTGAACAGATCTTCACCAACCTTTTCGCCAACTCCCTGTATGAGATGCAGCACGGGGGGGCGCTGAAGGTCGGGGTTCGGTACGACGGCTATAATGTGACCATCGAGGTTTCCGATACCGGCGGAGGCATTCCCAGGGAAAATCTGAGCAAGATATTCGACCCGTTTTTTACCACCAAGACCAAAGGTACCGGTTTCGGATTGTCCGTGGTACTGCGCATTGTCAAAAGTTACAAAGGCCACATCAACGTACGTAGCACGGAAGGGGAGGGCACCATATTCAATCTGGAATTTCCCCTTGCTTTGGAAACAACCTGATTTTCGTGTATGTCACGGAAACGCTGCCTATATCAGATAATCGACGTCCATGCCTTTATTGTTACGTGAAATTGCCCTGACCCTTGATGAAGACGAAACATTGTTGCCGCTACGGGTCTCCGAGGCGCTTGGGGTTGCCCCGGAGAGTCTTGGAAATCTGAGTGTTGTGCGTCGGGGCATCGATGCGCGGCGTAAATCCCGTATCCTGCGAATATTCAGTGTTCAGTTCGAGGTGGAGAACGAAGAGGCATTGCTGCATCGCCACGCCGGCAATCCCCGATTGCAACCCGTCAAACAGCAGGTTTTGCCTTTTACGCCATCTTTGACCAAGCCATGGCGGGTGCTCGTGGTCGGGATGGGACCGGCCGGTCTGTTTGCCGCCTGGCACCTGGCGCGATGCGGTGCCGAGGTGACGCTGGTTGAACGGGGACGGTCCGTTGAAGACCGGGTGCGCGATGTCAGAAAGTTCCGCCAGGAGGGGGTATTCGATTCCCGGAGCAACATTTCTTTTGGCGAGGGCGGCGCCGGAACCTTTTCCGATGGCAAGTTGACCACCCGGGTTAAACATCCCTGGCACCGTCAGGTGTTGCAGACCCTGGTCGATTGTGGAGCACCCGAGGATATTCTGGTGGATGCCAAGCCCCATGTCGGAACGGATCGTCTGCGCCTGGTTTTGATTCGCTTTCGCCAGAAACTACGCGATCTGGGCGTTGCGATCCGTTATGAAACCCGCCTTACCGGCCTGGCATTCACTGCCGGCCGCGTGCGCGCGGGTGTGTTGAACGACTGCGAAGAGGTGACATGTGACAGCCTGGTTCTGGCATGCGGACACAGTGCCAGAGATACTTACGAAATGTTGCAGTCGGCCGGTGTGGCCATGGAAGCGAAGCCTTTCGCCATCGGCCTTCGGGTGGAACATCCTGCCCCGTTGATCAATGCGATTCAATACGGACATGCACAGCATCCGCATTTGCCGACGGCCGAATACGCTTTGACCTGGAACGATCCCAAGACCGGACGCGGTATCTACTCTTTTTGCATGTGTCCGGGAGGGGAGGTGGTTGTGGCTTCCTCCGAACCCGGGGGGATGGTGGTTAACGGCATGAGTTACCTGCGCCGTGACGGGGAGTGGTCCAATAGCGCGCTGGTCGTGGCCGTTCGGCCCGAAGATTTCGACGGACGGGATGCTTTGGCCGGCATGCGTTTTCAGCGGCGCTGGGAAAAACGGGCATATGAGCTTGGGGGAGGAGATTTTCATGCTCCGGCCCAGAACCTCATGGCTTTTCTCGGTCGGGGGACAGGTCCTATTCGCTCAAGCTGTCGACCCGGGGTGCGCGAGGCCGAACTTGCCGAGGCGCTGCCGGCTTTCGTAACGACGGGATTGCGCCGCGCTTTGCCGCAATTCGACCGCCGCATGCGCGGGTTTGTTACGGCCGAAGCAAGTTTGATCGGCATCGAGAGCCGTACATCGGCTCCTTTGAGAATATTGCGCGACAGGAACGGACAGTCCGTTTCCCACGCGGGCCTTTTCCCCGCAGGGGAGGGGGCAGGATATGCCGGGGGCATTATGAGTGCTGCCCTTGACGGCATTAACATCGCAGAGCATATAATTAATTTTGTACCAAGCGGGAGTTGCAGGTGAAAAAAGTTTATGCGGGGCACATTAAGGATCGGGATATAGTGAACGACTCCTTTCTGGTGCGCGAAAAAATAACCGCCATGGCGCGTAACGGCAAGCCCTATCTGACCCTCAAGCTGATGGATCGTAGCGGCGAGGTGGAGGGGCGTGTCTGGGATCGTGTTGAAGAGTTTTCGGGTTGTTTTGACAAGGATGATTTCATCGAGGTGCAGGGCAAGGCCAGTCTGTATCTCGGTAAAATGCAGTTGGTTATTCAAAAGCTGAGAAAGGTCGATGATTCGCAGATCGACCTGGGCGATTATCTGCCTGTTGCGACGCGTAGCATTGAGGACATGGTGGCGGAACTCAGGGATCAGGTTGCGAGTTTGCAAACACCCTGTTTCAAAGATCTGATGGAACTTTTTCTGGCCGATGAAGCTTTTATGCAGGGTTACACAAGCGCCCCGGCTGCCAAGGCCATTCACCATGTCTATCTCGGGGGGCTGCTCGATCATTCCTTGTCGGTAGCTCGCCTGGTGGACGATATTTGCCGTCATTATCCCACGGTCAACCGCGACCTGTTGCTTACCGGCGCTTTGCTCCACGATATCGGCAAGGTGGCGGAGCTGTGCTATGAGCGCGCTTTTGGTTACACCGATGCGGGAAAGCTGCTCGGGCACATTACCATCGGTTTTCAGATGCTGGATAGCAAGTTGGCTGAAATTACCGATTTCCCCGGCGATTTGGCACTGCTTCTGAAGCATCTGCTGTTGTCTCATCACGGGCAGTACGAATACGGTTCGCCCAAGCGGCCGAAAACCCTTGAAGCGATTATTCTCAATTATCTGGACGATCTTGATTCCAAGATCAACGGCATACAGACCCATATGGATAAAGATCCGGATAACGAGCAGACATGGACCGGTTATCATCGCATCTACGATCGCTATTTTTACAAAAGCCCCAACGCTTCTGCCAGCCGCGAATGCGATGCGGCCTGCACATCTACGGCAGCATCGACATCACCCTCCTCTCGCGAGGTGCCAGCGGCAACCCAAACCGTGCCGGCAAAGGAGCGACGGCCTTCCGAAAAGCGCCGTAAGGGATTGAATTTCACTTTGGGGGACCAGTTGCGCGGGAAGAACCTGGATCTCTTTGCATCGGAAGAAAAGGAAGAAAAGTGACCGATCTTTGGCAAGCACATATGGTGACGGGAGAACTTGGCGTTAACTGCTATCTGCTGGGGTGTCCGAAGACCCGGCAGGCCGTGGTTATCGATCCCGGCGGCAACGGTTCCAGTATTCTTGCCGAACTGGAAAAACAGGGATTTGAGCTTAAGGCCGTGATCAACACCCACGGTCATTTTGATCACATCGGCGGTAACAAGACACTCATCGACCAAACCGGTGCCGATCTGTTGCTGCATGCCGAGGCCCTGCCCCTGTTGCGAGGTGCCTCCAGTCACGCAGCAAGCTTCGGTTGTCGCGCCATCGATCCCTCGCCGGAGCCGACCCGGTTGCTGCAGGATGGCGATCGTATCGAGGTCGGCAGTATCGTTCTGGAGGTTTTACATGTGCCGGGGCACTCGCCCGGCAGCGTATGCCTGAAGTGCGGCGAAGCTTTGTTTGCGGGAGATGTGCTGTTTGCCGGTTCCATCGGGCGCACCGACCTTCCCGGAGGGGATCACCACTTGTTGCTCAAGGGATTGCAGAGTCGTGTGCTGACTCTTGCCGACAGCGTCAAGGTCTATCCCGGTCACGGTCCGGCAACCACGATCGGTCACGAGCGTAAGAATAACCCTTATCTGAATTATTTCGATTAGGGGGACGATTCGATGTTGACAGGCAAGCAGATCGTGGTCGGAGTTACCGGGGGGATCGCGGCCTATCGGGCGGCAGAGCTTGTGCGGCTTTATGTCAAAGCAGGTGCGCAGGTGCATGTCATCATGACTTCCGCGGCTACCGAGTTCGTTACGCCTTTGACCTTTCAGACTCTCTCGGGCAACCCGGTGCACATCGAACTGTTCAACCTTATAAGCGAACGGGAGATAGGCCATATCGCTCTGGCCGATCGCGCCGACGTGCTGGTTGTGGTGCCGGCTACCGCCAATCTTGTCGGCAAGGTGGCGGCCGGACTGGCGGATGATCTGCTCACCACCACCATCATGGCCACCAAAGCGCCGGTTTTGCTGGTCCCTGCCATGAACAGCAACATGTGGGAAAATCCCATTTACCAGCAGAATCAGTCACGTCTGGTTGATTTGGGGTATCATGTTGTGGAGCCGGTGAGCGGACTGCTGGCGTGCGGTTGGCAGGGTAAGGGTAAAATGGCCGAACCCGACGATGTTTTCGAAGCAACGGTTCGCCTTCTGACTCCCCAGGATCTGGCCGGGGAAACATTTCTGATTACAGCCGGTCCGACGCGCGAGGAGCTCGATCCGGTGCGCTATCTGAGCAATTATTCCTCCGGTAAAATGGGCTATGCCATTGCCCTTGCAGCTTGTCGGCGAGGCGCCCGGGTGATTCTGGTGTCGGGTCCGACGGCCTTGACGCCGCCGGCGGGGGTTCTGTGCCGCAACGTGACCAGTGCCGAACAGATGAAGCAGGCGGTTTTGGAGGCTTTGCCGCAATCCACCGTCGTGGTCAAGGCCGCAGCGGTGGCTGATTACAGACCGGTCGAACGTGCCGTGCAAAAAATTAAAAAAGGCAAGCCCGAACAAGTGGAAATGGCTCTGGTTAAAAACCCGGACATCCTTGCCGCAGTCGCTCAAGCTAAAACAGAGCAACTGGTGATCGGGTTTGCTGCTGAAACCCACGATCTGGAGAGCCACGCCCTGGCCAAGCTGAAGAGTAAAAATCTGGATTTGATCGTCGCCAACGATGTCAGCTGTCCGCAGGCCGGGTTCGATGTCGACACCAATCTGGTCCGATTGTTTTATCGGGATGGAACGTCGGAACAGTGGCCTCTGATGAGCAAGCTGGAGGTGGCCGACAGGTTACTGGGGTGTGTTGAGCGGCTGCGAAGTCGTGAGTCCTCCATTCAGGACGGTCAGTAACCCGACAGCAGTTCAAGCAGTTTTTCCGGATGCACGATGCCGTCTCGCAGCCGTTGTTTGATTTCGCCGAGCAGTTGTTCGGCCTGGGAATCCGGCAGTTTTCCTTCCAGCCATAGCAGATGCAGGTTTTTACGGATGGCCTTGGCGGCGTTGAGGGCTCTTTCCCCGGCCGGATCGGCTTTCCAGTATGGGCTATCCTGCATGTTCTGCAGTACGCTCAGAACCGCGTCGTAGGCAAGGTCCAGATAGTCGCCCTGATCGTGTTCCTGCAATGTCCATTTGGAGTGATCCGTCATCGAACGCAGCATTTTTTGCCATTGCTGCAAACGGCTCAATAACAGCAGGGAGTTGAAGAGCCGCTTGTTGGTACCGAATGAAAAGAGGGTGGGGGCCAGAATGCTGCGCAGAAGCGCATCGTTGGCACTCAGATCTTTTTGCGCCAGAGAACGCGCCAGGGCCCAGCAACCAGGATCGACCTGACTTTCGAAGCGCATTTCCCAATAGGTATGCTTGTGCATGACCGTATTGAACGTGCGTACCAGTTTGTAAGGTACCAGGTAGGCGTGGGCAATGGTATCAGCGGCCAGGTGGGCGATATAGCCGTAGGCACAGGCGCGCTGGGCATCATCTTTTGCGGCGTCGAGAATGCGGCAACCGATGCGCCATGAGTGGCAATGCTGCAGGTAGTGGGTGAAACGTTTGCCCAGGGTAATATCGGCGCTGATGCAGCCATAAAGAAAATCGAAGGGGTGGGCGGCGAGCAGTTGTCGCAGGGTTTCGGGAAGCAGATGCAGCTGTCCTAGAACCTGCGAACCGAGTTGCAGATGTACTCCCAGGCCCCATGCCAGGGCATCGGCAGGGACCAGAAGAATCGTGCTTACTGTTATGAAGAGTATTATGAACGCCATGGACACCTGCGTTGATTCCTGCCTACAGGATAATCCCGCAGGGAAGGAAAAGTAAAGAGACTATGCCGCAAAAGCTTTATCGGGATTTGTGCGAGGCTGCCGGGCAGGTGCGTGGCCTGTTGGAAAATCTCCAGTTGCTGGGAGTTCATGAACTGCCGTGGCCGTCTGACGCGGATGTTCTGCCCGTTTGTCCATTGCCTTCAGCTGCCGACGGGGATACGTCGAAACCCTGTCGGCAAGAGGCTCTTGAAGAAGTCCGCGCCGATCTGGGGGACTGCCGGCGCTGTGCTCTCAGCAAAAAGCGAAAACATATCGTCTTTGGCGGTGGTAACGAAAAGGCCCGCCTGGTGTTTGTCGGAGAGGCACCGGGCCGCGACGAGGATGAGCAGGGCATTCCTTTTGTTGGTGAAGCCGGCCGCTTGCTGGATCGTATGCTGTTCGCCATGGGGCTAGATCGGGACGAAGTATATATCTGCAATGTGCAAAAATGCCGTCCGCCGGGCAATCGGGATCCGCTGCCCGAAGAGATCGAAGCCTGCGAGCCCTTTCTGAGGCGCCAGTTAGCCGCTATCCGGCCCCGCGTCATCGTAACCCTCGGACGTTTTGCAGCCCAAACCCTGTTGCGTGAGCGCGAGGCCATCAGTCGTTTGCGCGGTCATTGGCACGCCTACGAGGGGGTTCCGTTGATGCCGACCTACCATCCGGCTTACCTGTTGCGCAACCCTGCCTCCAAGCGAGAGGTATGGGAAGACCTTAAACAGGTTATGGGCCGTTTGCGGGACAGTGATTCCTGAGGAGAGATATGAGTTGCATGGTGGAGCTGGACAATATCGATAAGGTACGTATGCGTGAAGACGGTACGCGTATGGATGTCCTGCGACACGTCAGTCTGCGTTTTGCTGCGGCCGGCATAACTGTTCTGATCGGACCCTCGGGGTGCGGTAAAACCACCTTGTTGCGCCTGGTCAACCGGTTGGAGGATCCCAGCGCCGGACGCATTCTCGTGAATGGGGTGGATGTGGCCGGGCTCGACCCACTGCAACTGCGGCAGACAGTGGTTCTGGTTCCGCAAAAGCCTTTTATGTTCGCCGGATCCGTGTTGCAGAACCTGCAACATCCTTTCGTCCTGCGCAAACAAACGCCGCCATCGGCAAATGACCCTTTATGGATTCAGTCGCTGGCCGGTGTCGATCTTTCGGATCAGCTCCTGTCGCAGCAGGCGGCATCCCTTTCATTGGGACAGCAGCAACGGGTCGGGTTGGCAAGAGCGCTTCTTTGCGATCCTGAAGTGGTTCTGCTGGACGAACCGACAAGTGCATTGGACCGTCCGGCCAGTGATCGTTTTGCCACAACCCTCCGCACTTTATGCCGACAAAGGCAGACTTCCTTTGTGGTGGTGACCCATGATCTGTGGTTTGCGGAGCGCGTGGCCGATCAGGTGGTGTTTCTGTCCGACGGATATGTCAAGGAGCTTGGATCGGCAGATCAAATCTTCGGGGCCCCTCAAACAGAGGAACTGCGCAATTTCTTAATGTACCCTGCCGCTAAGGGAGACGGGGCATGAGTCTTACGGGGATCGTTGATCCGGGGCCGGCAAATATGGCCTTTGCCTATGGCATGATCCTGATGGTTGCGGGGCTTGTGCGGCTTGGCGGTGCCGGTCGGGAAAAGGCCTTGCTTTGGGCATCATTGCGTATGGTGGTTCAACTCGTTGTGGTCGGGTTTCTGCTGCGGTTTATTTTTGCCGTGCAAAGCCTGGTGCCGACCCTGCTGATTTTACTTGTGATGGGAACGTTTGCATTACAGGTCACCGGGGGGCGGATTACGACGCGGATTCCGGGTTTTTATCGGATTATCGGGATAGCCCTGGCGCTTGGCTGTGGCGGCGTAACAGGTTATTTCTGCCTTTTCGTTGTGGGGCCTACACCCTGGTACGATCCAAGATACCTCATCCCGCTGGCCAGTATGATACTGGGTAATTCCATGAACGGAGCCAGCCTGGCAATGGAGCGGTACCTGTCCGAGATACGCGAACGCCGCGACGAAATCGAAACAGCCCTGTGTCTTGGCGCCAGTGCTTCGACTGCCGCCGCTCCGGTCTTGCGAAAGGCGTTTCGCGCCGCGCTTATCCCGATAACCAACTCCATGGCGGCGGCTGGACTGGTGACGCTGCCCGGTATGATGACCGGGCAGATTCTTTCCGGGACCGATCCCTTTATCGCCGTAAAGTATCAGATCGCCATCATGTGCGCCATTGTGGCCGGCGTGGCCGGTACAACCTTTCTGGTGCTTTATCAATGTCGGCATGCCTGTTTTACCTCTTCTCATCAACTTCGGGACAATCTGTTTCCAAAGGTCTGATCTCCCCTGTTTTATTTGATTTATCCTTTTTTGTTTAAAAAAATTCTCTGAATGATGCGTTAGGGGTGGCCGGATGCCATTTTTGCCGTAAACTTCCAAGTAAGAATCTTACTTGAGGCAATGGTTGGTTCGCGTTCCTCAGCTCATTTACTGTCAGGGAAGGCCAATGCTATGAAAAAACCTTTGGGAGAAAGGCTTGTGGAAGAAGGAGTTATTTCGCAGCAACAGCTTGACGGGGCGTTGCAGCGACAACGATTGCGCGGCGGACGACTCGGGCACAATCTTTGCGCGTTGGGGTATCTGGATCAAAAAAAACTGCAAGCATCTTTTCGTAAACCTCCGGAATGTCCGCAGACGGTGGAAGACACCGGATTGGATCTTTTTTTCATCGCCGACCTGGTATTGAAGCATACGCTCTTCTTGGGAGAGTTTACGCTGGCGGAGCTTGTCGATAGGGTGAAGCTGCCGTCGCATATTCTTGATTTGGCTGTTGAGGAACTGAGGAAAGAGCACTTTGTCAAAGTCAAGGGGGCCTCTCTTTATTCCAAAAGCTCCTATCAGTATTGCATCACCGAACCTGGCATCCGCCGGGCTTCGGCGCTGCTCGATGTATCACGCTATGTCGGACCGGCACCTGTAACACTGGAAGATTATCGGGACATGGTCGATCTGCAGACCGTGCGCAGCCTGCTTGTGAGCCAAGAGCGTGTGCATCACGTTTTTTCCCATCTGGTGGTCAGCGATCGATTGCTCAGGAAGCTTGGGCCGGCATTGAGTTCCGGCAAGGAAATTTTTCTTTACGGCCCGCCCGGTAATGGCAAGACCTCCATAGCGGAAGCTATTGCCGAACTGTTCCCGGGAGGCATTTACATGCCCCACGCGCTGCTGGTCAGGGGGGAAATCATCAACATCTATGATCCGGTTAATCACACCGCCATGGATGTGCAGAATGGGGGCGGGGCTTATGACGAGCGGTGGTTGCTGGTACGACGGCCGGTCGTCATTGCCGGTGGAGAGTTGACCCTGCGTACTCTCGATTTGGATTTTAACCCCATTACCAAATATTACGAGGCGCCGTTACAGATCAAAGCCAATAACGGTATTTTCATTATCGATGATTTCGGGCGTCAGCAGGTCGACCCTCAGCTGTTGCTCAACCGGTGGATGGTGCCTCTCGATCGGCGCATCGATTTTCTGACGTTGCATACGGGTATGAAATTCGAGGTTCCCTTTGACAATCTGGTTATTTTCTCGACCAATATCGAACCTCAGCAATTGGTGGATGAAGCCTTTCTGCGCCGAATTCACTACAAATTCAAAGTCGATTACCCGACCAGGGAGCAATTTGAAGATATTTTCAGACAGGTCTGCCAGCTTAATGGCATGGCGTTTGACAAGACTGTTTTCGGTTATCTTATGAAGGAATTTTATGGGCGACTTGACATTCGCTACAGCGCCTGCCACCCGCAGGATCTGGTGGAACATATCCTGGCCGATGCTTCCTATCACGGTTACCCGCCGGTGCTGACAGAAGAAACGATAACCTCGGCCTGGGAGGATTATTTTGTAAGGATTTGACCCGAGGGCGAAAATCTTATCGTGAAAAATTCGGATAAAGGCTTGACATGAGAGGCTGAATTTATTAATAGATAGGCGCCCGAAACACTGCGTGGAATGCGGGCATGGAATGCAGTAAAGATTTATGATGAAAAGGCCTTTTGATGGAAAGCTTTCTGGCACCGGCAAAAATCAATATCTGTCTGCATGTGCTCGGGCGGCGTGAGGACGGTTATCATGAACTGGCCATGCTCATGCAAAGGGTCTCCCTGTATGACAGGATAAGCCTCTCTTTTATCGAAGGCAACGACATCCGTGTGCAGTGCGACGGGCTGACGTTGCCATTGGGCCAGAAAAATATAGCGGCTCGCGCAGCGCAAGCACTTTTTGATCGTGCCGGCATCCGTCGAGGACTGGATATAGTCATCGAAAAGAATATTCCCGTTGCCGCGGGCCTGGGCGGCGGATCGTCAGACGCCGCGACCGTGCTGATGGGCCTGAACGATATGCTCGGATTGGGTCTGTCCGCTACCCAGCTCATGCAGGAAGGTGTGAAGCTGGGAGCCGACGTTCCGTTTTTCATCTACAAACATCCCGCCTGGGCTACCGGTATCGGTGACAAATTGCAGGAAGTCGAAGGCTTGCCTCCGGTCTGGTACGTGCTGGTCAATCCCGGGCTCGAGGTTTCTACCGCCTGGGTTTATCAAAATTTGCGGTTGACATCGGCGAGGGATAATCTTAGAATACCTCGATTTTCCGGCACGGTAGACGAGGTCGTCGAGTTGCTTCACAATGACCTTGAGACCGTAACGGTCGAGCGTTTCCCGCTTATCGGCGAAATCAAGCAGCAGTTGCTTGGTCTCGGTGCGCGGGGTGCCCTGATGAGCGGTAGTGGTTCAACGGTATTCGGGGTGTTCAGCGATGGCGATACGGCCAGGGCTGCGGCCGAGAACCTTTCGTCTCGGTCGGGGTGGCGCGCTTTTGCCGTGGAACCGGTTAACGATTGACTTTTTTGCGAGAGGTTCAAGAAACAGGGTTGAGGTAGTTCGGTCAGATTTTGTTGGGGCGTCGCCAAGCGGTAAGGCACCGGATTTTGATTCCGGCATTCGTAGGTTCGAATCCTGCCGCCCCAGCCACTTTACATAGTCGTGTCGTTGTGTTGATGGTATGTGCAGCGGTGCGAACGCGCAATTGGGTACAAATCGACTCAGTTGCAAAACAGGTCATGGTTTCCATGGCCTGCAGTTTTTTTTTACCTATCATCTGAGGATTTGTCGTGAACAACCTGAAAATTTTCTCCGGTAATTCGAATACGCCTCTTGCCCGCGAGATCTGTGGTCACCTTGCCGTCCCCCTGGGAGCGGCCAAGGTTCGTGCCTTTTCCGATGGCGAAGTCATGGTGGAAATCGGGGAGAATGTCCGTGGGCGAGACGTCTATGTGATCCAATCTACCTGTGCGCCGGCCAACGATAACCTTATGGAATTGTTAATCATGGCCGATGCCCTGAAGCGGGCGTCCGCTTCCCGGATCACCGCCGTGATCCCTTATTTCGGCTATGCCAGACAGGATCGCAAGGTTGCCCCACGTACCCCCATCACCAGTAAACTGGTGGCGGATCTGATCTCGACTTCCGGTTTTGACCGGGTCCTGACCATGGACCTGCATGCCGGCCAGATCCAGGGGTTTTTCAATATTCCGGTCGATCATCTCTACGCCGCACCGGTCATCCTGCGGGATATTGCGGATCGGTTCAGCGATTCGCCGGTTGTCGTCTCTCCCGATGCGGGTGGTACGGAAAGGGCGCGAGCCTTCGCCAAGCGACTCGATGCCAGCCTTGCCATTATCGATAAGAGGCGGAGCGGGCCCAACGTCTCCCAGGTTATGAATATTATCGGGGATGTGGAAGGTAAGACCTGTGTCATTGTGGACGACATGATCGACACGGCAGGGACACTTTGTCAGGCCGCGCAGGCGCTTAAGGAAAAGGGAGCCGGCGATGTGTATGCATTTGCTACTCACGCTGTCCTTTCCGGACCTGCTTTGGAGCGTATCGACAACAGTTGTCTTAAAGAGGTGGTAGTTACCAACACCATTCCGGTTTTGGATAAGCTTAATGCGTGTACTCGTCTGCGGCAATTGTCGGTAGCCGAGCTTCTGGCTGAAGCGATTCGGCGCATTAATGGCAGTGAATCGGTAAGTTCGCTTTTTGTATAGAGAAATGAATAGGGTTCTACTCGAACCGAAACAATCTGAGAAATTGGAGGAACGGATACATGGCACAGACGGAATTGAATGTCAGCCAGCGTGAAGGACTTGGTAAAGGGACTGCTCGCAGTCTGCGTCGCGAGGGGCTGATTCCCGCCGTCATGTACGGCAAAGGCGTTGAAAATTGCTCTCTGGTTGTAGAGCCGAAGCAGCTTGCCGCCATTATCGGCAGCGAAGCCGGCTTGAACAGCCTCATCACCCTCAAGGGCGAAGGTGCTTTCGACGGCAAGGTCGTCATCCTTAAAGATATGCAGGTTGATCCGATCCGTCAGACGCCTCTGCACGTCGATTTTCAGGCCATCGACCTCAATGCGAAGACCCATGTTCTGGTTCCCCTCGTTGTCGTCGGTAAATCCGAAGGCGAAAAGCAGGGCGGCAATCTTCAGATCATTCGCCATGAGGTTGAACTCGTTTGTCTGCCCGCCAATATTCCCGCCAACATCGAAGTCGACGTTACCGCATTGAATATCGGCGATGCTTTGCATGTCCAGGATGTTCAATTGCCTGAGGGCGTTGAGATTCCCCAGGATGTCAATTTTACCGTCGTTACGGTGACCGGTCGCACTGCCGAAGTCGAAGAAGAAGGTGCCGAGGTTGTCGAGGAAGGTGAAGAAGCCGCGGAAGCCGGCGAGTAATACAAACGAGGCAACTCTTGAAGTTAGTGGTTGGTTTGGGCAACCCGGGTCCCGAATATGCTGCAACGCGGCATAATATCGGTTTCTTGGTTGCCCAGAAATTTGCGCAGCAAATGGGTGTGTCGCTGAAGCGGCAGGCCTACCAGGGGATTGTGGGTACCGGGCGTGCCGATGGGCAGGAGACCATGGTGCTTCTGCCCCAGACTTATATGAATCGTAGTGGCGTCTCGGTCGTGTCCGCCTGTAAGTCAAAAGGCATCGCTGTCGAGGATGTTGTCGTCATACACGATGAAATCGATCTGCCCTTTGGTTCCATACGGATAAAGGTCGGCGGCGGGCATGGCGGACATAACGGTCTGCGGAGCATTGTCGATCTGCTTGGGTGTCGGGACTTTCTGCGAGTGAGAATGGGGGTTGGAAGACCGCAGGGGCAAGTCGACGTGGCGAAATACGTACTTGGCCAATTCTCTTCTACGGAAAAATCCCAGCTTGACAACGTACTGGAAAACTCGGTCAAGGCTTTGGAGGTGCTGTTGCAAAAGGGTGCGCAGCAGGCCATGAACGAGTTCAATAACAGGGTGTTTTTAATTTAACAGAGAGGGATGAATTAAAAATGGAACTGCAAATGCTTGCTAAGCTTGCACCGATTCTCGGTGCGGTAGGGTTTGTGATCGCCATTGTTATTTACAATGTGGTCAAGGCGCAGCCTGTCGGCAACGCGCGGATGAAAGAGATCTCGGATGCCATTCATTCGGGCGCCATGGCTTTTCTCGGTCGTGAATACCGGGTTCTGTCTGTCTTCATCGTCCTGGTTTTCTTCCTGATTTTCATGGGCATGGGCAAGCAGACCGCGTTGGCTTTCGTCGGCGGTGCGATCTGTTCCATGATCTGCGGTTTTATCGGCATGAAGGCTGCAACTCGAGCCAACGTGCGTACCACTGAAGCGGCTCGCCAGTCCGGACAGGCCAAAGCACTGCTGGTTTCTTTCAACGGCGGCGCTGTTATGGGGCTGGCCGTTGCTTCTCTCGGCCTGGTCGGTGTCGGCCTGGCCTTTATTTTCTTTGGTGGCGATGCCGAAACCGCCAAGTACATCAACGGTTTCGCCATGGGCGCATCGTCCATCGCGTTGTTTGCCCGCGTGGGTGGCGGTATCTATACCAAGGCCGCTGACGTTGGTGCCGACCTGGTGGGTAAGGTTGAAGCCGGTATTCCTGAGGATGACCCTCGCAACCCCGGTGTTATCGCGGACAACGTCGGTGACTGTGTTGGCGATACGGCCGGTATGGGTGCGGATATCTTCGAATCCTATGTCGGTTCCATTATAGCTACCATCGCTATCGCCGCTGCTGCCAGCCCTGCATTGCTCGCAAAACTTGGCGCCGGTGATAATGTCCAGGCAAATGCGATGATGTTGCCCCTGGCCATGGCCACCATCGGTCTGGTGTTCTCCTTGATCGGTATCGGTTCCATGAAATTCCTGAAGGGGATCAATCCTGCCAAGGCGCTGCACTATACGACCTTTGTCGCTGCAGGTGGCTTCCTGGTTGCGGCTTATTTCCTAATCCAGGCTTTCGGTCTCAACGTCGGTATTTTCTGGGCTATCCTGGCCGGTACCCTCTCCGGTGTTGCGATTGGTCAGATCACCGAGTACTACACCGCTTCCAGCCCTGTTTCGCGCATCGCTGAAGCCAGTAAGACCGGTCCTGCCACCAATATCATTCACGGTCTGGCTGTTGGCCTGGAAAGCTGCGCCTTGCCTGTCCTGATCATCTGTCTCTCCATTTTCGTTGCCAATTATTACGCAGGGCTTTACGGCATCGGTATCGCCGCTGTCGGCATGCTGGCCACGGTCGGTGTTACCATGACCGTTGACGCTTACGGTCCTATCGCCGACAACGCCGGCGGTATCTCCGAGATGTGCGGGCTTGGTCCGGATGTGCGTAAGATTACCGACGGACTGGACTCCATCGGCAATACCACTGCTGCTATCGGTAAGGGTTTTGCCATCGGTTCCGCCGCATTGACCGCCTTGGCTCTGTTCTCCGCTTACGCCACGACTGTCGGTCTTGAGGCTATTAACCTCATCAATCCTAAAGTTGTGATCGGATTGCTGATCGGCGGCATGTTGCCTTTCTTTATCGGTGCCCTGACCATGACCAGTGTCGGGCGTGCTGCCGGAAAGATGGTTGACGAGATTCGTCGTCAGTTCCGTGAAATTCCCGGGCTTCTCGAAGGCAAGCCCAGCGCCAAGCCGGAGCCGGAAAAATGTGTCGATATCTCGGCACGTGCCGCTCTGCGTGAAATGGTTCTTCCCGGCATGGTTGCCGTTATCGCTCCGGTACTCGTCGGTTTCGTTATCGGCAAGGAAGCGCTCGGCGGCATGTTGGCCGGTGCCACGCTGGCTGGTGTTTTGTTGGCCCTGATGATGTCCAATGGCGGCGGTGCCTGGGATAATGCCAAGAAATATATAGAGAAGGGCGATCTCGACGGCGAAGCTAAGGGCGGCGATGCGCACAAGGCTGCCGTTGTCGGCGATACCGTCGGCGACCCGTTCAAAGATACTTCCGGTCCGGCCATGAACATTCTCATCAAGCTGATGAGCGTCGTGTCGCTGGTAATCGCTCCTCTGCTGGGCTGATCCGTAGTCAAGCATACATAACGACAAAATCGATAGCCGGGAGATGATCCCGGCTATCGTTATTTAGGCAGGATATCCAAATGGGATTCAAGTGTGGCATCGTTGGGTTGCCCAACGTAGGTAAATCGACTATTTTCAACGCCATCACCTCGGCAGGGGCCGAATCGGCGAATTACCCCTTCTGTACCATCGAACCGAATGTCGGCGTGGTGTCGGTACCCGATCCGCGTCTTGATGTCCTGGCGGATATCGTGCAACCGCAGCGTGTGCTTCCCACGACTATTGAGTTTGTCGATATTGCAGGCCTCGTGCGCGGCGCCAGTCAGGGCGAAGGACTGGGCAATCAGTTTCTCGGACATATCCGTCAGGTCGACGCTATTGCCAATATTGTCCGTTGCTTCGATGATGATAATGTGGTGCACGTGGACGGTTCTGTCGATCCCATGCGCGATATCGAAGTCATTCAGACCGAACTTAACCTGGCCGACCTGGATACCGTTGAAAAGCGTCTGTTTCGCATTCAGAAACAAGCCAAGAGCGGCGATAAGGATATGCTTGCGCAGCAGGAGGTGTTGCTGCGGGTTCGAGAGGTTCTCGATGCCGGCAAACCGGCACGCTCTGCCGGATTGTCGTATGAGGACCAACGTTTGATATCAGATCTGCATCTGATTACCGCCAAGCCCGTGTTGTATGTGGCCAATGTCGCCGAAGACGACCTTGAGGGCGAACATCCGCATGTCGCTCGGGTGCGGGAGTATGCGGCCGAAGAGGGCGCTGAAGTGGTGGCTATCTGCGGCAAGATCGAGTCGGAGATAGCAGAGCTGGAAGGGGACGAAAAACAGGAATTTCTGCAGGAGCTAGGTCTGGGAAGCTCCGGTCTCGATCGTATGATTCAGGCCGGTTACCAGTTGTTGGGGCTGATTACCTATTTTACTGCCGGTGTCCAGGAGGTACGTGCCTGGACTGTGCATAAGGGCGACCGTGCCCCCCAGGCTGCCGGGGTCATTCATACAGATTTTGAAAAAGGCTTTATCCGCGCCGAAGTCATTGCCTACGATGATTTCGTGGCGTGCCGTGGCGAAAGCGGTGCCAAGGAGAAGGGGCTGCTGCGGCTGGAGGGCAAGGATTATGTCGTGCAGGACGGCGATGTCATGCACTTCCGCTTTAACGTTTAGGCATCTGACGGCGCAAATTCTTGGAAAGGATACCTGAAAAGCGTTGATCTTGACGGGTGTCTGTGGTAATAAACTAGGTTCTGTCTTTAGGCGGGCACATAACGTGCCTACTCCTTGCTCCGGACTATGCCGGGGTTAAACACTCGAGAGGAGAAAGTTACATGCGTACCTACGAAAACATCATGATTGTCCATCCGGACAAGGTCGCGGACGAGTACAATGCCGTTGTCGAAAAGTTCAAAGGCGTACTTACCGACCTCAATGCCAACCTCCTTAAGGTCGACGAATGGGGCGTGCGCAAACTCGCATATCCTGTAAAGAAACAGGGCCGCGGTAGCTATGTGCTGACCGTATTCGAAGCCGATCCGACCATCATCGATGAGTACGAGCGTCGTCTGCGTCTTGATGAGGCCGTTATCAAGTTTCAGACGGTGTTGCTGGAAAAAGGCTTTGTCGAAGAGGCCGCTGCCGCCGCTGAAGAAGGCGCAAACGCCGAAGAAGAGGAATAACCCGGATCCTGATGATGGCAACATCGTCCGCTTATAAGGAGGAATACAATCATGGCTGAAAGAACTACTTCCGGCACCCCGGCAAAACGCTCCGTCCGTCGCCGTTTTTCCCGGCGCAAGGGTTGCCGGTTTTGTGCTGACAATACTCTGAAGATCGATTACAAAGAAATCCGCAACCTGCGCTATTTTATCACCGAGCGCGGCAAAATCGTGCCTCGCCGGATTTCCGGGAACTGCGCCGAGCATCAGCGTAAAATTCGCGAAGCCATCAAGCGCGCACGCAATATCGCTCTGCTGCCCTTTACGGCCGGTCATTCCCTCGACTAGATCCGAGGACCCTTGCCTTGAGTATTGCACAAAAGGCTTTACCTGCTGCATTGGCCGTGACCGCAACGCTTGGCATCCAGATGTTGGTGTTGGCGGCCATATCACAGGGGCAAAGCGGTTTGCTGGTTTTGTTCGGTAGTGTGCTGGCATTCGTCATACCATGGCCTGCGGCATTGTTGCTGCTTCGCCAAGGCGTAGTCAGTGCGGTCGTCGCCGTATCCGCCTGTGCATTATTGCTGGGCGCTATCGGCGGCGCGGCGCTCGGCGGCGCCTACCTGATGCAGTTTGGGGTAGGCTCCGTTGTGGTGCCGCTACTGCTGAAAAAATCCTGGCACTGGGATGCCGCCGTCCTGGCCGGAACCGGTTTTTCCGTGGCTGGCGGATTAAGCATTCTCAGTGTGTACGCATTTCGGCTCGGACAGTCCCCCCTCGCTTTTGCGGACGGTTGGGCCCGAACCGAGGTTGATCGAGCGCTTACCGCGCTCAAGCAGGCCGGTTTGCCTGCCGATGTCGCTCAGCAGACGGAGAAAGTGCTGGGGGAGGTTGGCAGCAAGCTTGTGGCACTGTATCCTGCCATTACCGTTCTGACGGTTGCCGGTATGCTTCTGGTGCTGGTGCTGTTTCTCAACCGGCGGGCAGGGGATATATTGCCTGTGCAGGTTCCCTTCGGTAGCTGGAAAGTGGCGGAGAATCTTATATGGGTTCTCATAGCCAGCGGAGCTGGTGTGTTGCTTTTTGAAGGGGCAGGGCACCGATTCGCATTGAACGTGCTGGTGATTGTGGCCGCTATTTATTTTTTGCAGGGACTGGCCATAACAAGTTACTTTCTTACCGTTAAAGGGGTGCCCCCGGCATTCCGGATACTTGGCTATTTTTTGGTTGTTGCGAGTCTCCCGTTACGGGTGCTTGCAACCGGGGTTGGAATTTTCGATCTCTGGATCGATTTTCGAAAGCCCAGAAACCGCAAGGATTAGATCCTTTTTGGAGGAACTCAATGGATATCATCTTGATGGAAAACGTGGATGGCCTGGGCCAGATCGGTGATCTGGTTAAAGTAAAGCCTGGTTACGCGCGTAACTTTCTTATCCCCCAAAAGTTCGCTGTTGAAGCGAATACCCGCAATATTAAAGAACTCGAGCATCAAAAGCGTCAGCTTGAGCACAAAGCTCAGAAGGTATTGCAGGCTTCCGAGGTTGTTAAAGCGCAGATCGAAAAGGTGACTTGCGAATTTGCTCTGCGTGCAGGCGATGACGGCAAGTTGTTCGGTTCTGTAACCAGCATGGAGATTCAGGCCAAACTGGCAGAATCCGGTGTTGAGGTTGATCGTAAAAAGATCCAACTCGATGAGCCGATCAAAGCTCTTGGTGAATACGAAGTCGCTGTCAAGCTGCCGGCCGGCATCCTCGCTACGGTGAAGGTTGCGGTAACCGCGCTTGATTAATACATACATGTCGGTACCGGAGTTTGCTCCGGTGCCGACTGTTTTTCCCCCCACTGTCAGTTGTAACTATGAACGATATTCCGGTGACTAAACTCCCTCCCCAGTCCCTGGAAGGCGAAATGTCCGTACTGGGGGGCATACTGCTTGAAAACGACGCCCTCAACAAGGCCTTGGGAATACTGCGTCCCGATGACTTTTACAGGGAAAGTCATAAAAAGATTTTCTCCGCTCTTATCGACCTCTCCGATACCGGCGAACCCGCCGACCTCGTCACTCTCACGGCTTCACTGCAGAAAAAAGGCGAACTTGATGCTGTGGGCGGTATAAGTTACCTCAGCACACTGGTCGATTACGTCCCTACCGCCGCCAACATCGTCTATTACTGTCGGATGGTGAAGGAAAAAGCGCTCGCCCGGCACCTTATCTCGGTGGCGACGGAAATCGCCACGCGGGGATATGAAGGTGGCGATATTGAAGCGCTGCTCGATTGGTCGGAAAAGTCCATCTTCGAAATCAGCGGGATGAAAAACCGCCCTTCGTATTTTTCTACGCGGGAAATTATGAAGGATACGATTCAGATTATCGAAGATTTATATCATCGTAAGGAGCTCGTAACCGGTGTTTCCACGGGTTACACGGTTCTGGATGAAATGACCGCCGGTCTTCAGCCATCGGATCTGGTTATCGTTGCCGGTCGTCCTTCGATGGGTAAGACTGCGTTTGTCCTGAATCTCGTGGAAAATGCCGCAGTTCGAGCGTCCGAACCTGTGCCCACGGTGGTTTTTTCTCTGGAAATGAGTAAAGAATCCCTGGTGCAGCGTCTGTTGTGCTCTCTCGCCCGGGTCGATGCAGGTCGTCTGAGAACGGGAAACCTGGTCGAATCGGACTGGCCCAAACTTATCGAGGGGGCCAGCAAGCTGTCCGAAGCCCCGGTCTTTATCGATGATACTCCCGCCATTACGGTCATGGAATTACGGGCCAAGGCGCGCCGTCTTAAGGCCGAACACAATCTGGGTATGGTGGTGGTCGATTACCTGCAGCTTATGCAAGGGCACAACTCGGAAAGTCGCCAGCAGGAGATTTCCGAAATTTCCCGGTCTCTCAAAGCTTTGGCAAAGGAGATCAATGTACCGGTTCTGGCTCTTTCCCAGCTGAACCGTTCGCTGGAAAACCGAACCGATAAACGGCCCATAATGGCAGACTTGCGTGAATCGGGTGCGATTGAACAGGATGCCGACGTTATCATGTTCATATACCGCGAGGCCGTCTATTGCGACGATTGTCGCAGTAAGGAGCGGACCTGTGAAAAGGGTCACGATAAAGACGCCGAAATTATTATCGGTAAACAGCGTAATGGTCCCATCGGAACCGTTCACCTGACCTTTCTTGGTCAGTTTACCCGTTTTGAAAATCAGGCGCGCCGAGACGAACCCTATTGACAGGACTTCCCCTCAAACATCAACGGCTCCGGACAGTAAAGTCCGGAGCCGTTTTTGCGTATGGGGGGCGAAGCTGTTTCCTAAAGTTCTTTCAGGTCGATATCCAGGGTCTGGATCTTTTTGCGCAGAGTGTTGCGATTGATGCCCAGGATCTCGGCGGCCCTTACCTGGTTGCCACGGGTTTTTTCCAGGATAATGGAAATCAGCGGCCGTTCCATCTGATGCAGAACCATCTGGTAGAGATTGTTCAGTTCGTTGACGTCCATCGGCGCGAAAGTCGCCAGCAGTTTGTTTGAAATCAGCGCTTCAAGCGATTCATCGGTTTCCTTGCGGGCCGGCTCCGGTACCAATCCGGGAAAATCGTTGGGCGTGAGGAGTTGGTCGGAGGACAGCAGGGCCGCCCGTTTGAGGGTGTTTTCCAGCTCGCGGACGTTGCCCGGCCAGTCGTGACGCCTGAGGTGCGCCATGGCTTCCTTGGTGCATCCCTGCACCCCGACGTTAAGGTCTTCGCGGACCCGATCCAGGAAGTATTCGACCAGCAAGGGGATGTCGTCCCGCCGGTCCCGCAGGGGCGGGATGGCAATCGGCACCACGTTGAGGCGGTAAAAAAGATCTTCTCGGAACTCTCTGGCGGCAACCTGTTCGCGCAGATTCTGGTTGGTGGCCGCAACGATGCGTACATCCACGGGTATCGAGCTGCTGCCGCCGGTACGAGTGATTTCCCGCTCCTGTAAAACACGCAGCAGTTTGGCTTGCAGCTCCAGAGGCATGTCGCCGATTTCATCCAGAAACAGGGTCCCGCCGCTGGCTTGTTCGAACTTGCCTATTTTGCGTTCCGTGGCGCCGGTAAACGCCCCTTTTTCGTGACCGAAAAGTTCACTTTCAAGAAGTTCGCTGGGGATGGCGGCACAGTTAAGGGCCAGGAAGTCCTTGCCGACCCTGGGGCTGTTATAATGAATCGCCCTGGCCACCAACTCCTTGCCGGTACCGCTTTCGCCGGTAATGAGCACGGTGACATCCGTTGGCGCCACCCGGCCGAGGATCTTGTATATTTCCTGCATCGGCTTGCTTTTGCCGATAATCGCCCGATCCAGTGGGTACTGTTCCTTCAGTTCGGTCTTGAGGCGATGCACTTCTTCGGCTGCCGCGGCGGCTTTCTGGGCTTTGACAATGATGGCTTCCAGGGCATCCAGATCGAAAGGCTTGGTCAGGTAATCGTACGCCCCCAGTTTCATGGCTTCCACGGCATTTTTCATGGAAGATTCGGCGGTGATGATGATGACCAGCATTTCTGGACGCTGTTCCTGAAAATAGCGCAGCAGTTCCAGGCCCGACAAGTCGGGCATTTTGATATCCAAAATAGCCAGGTCGTATTGGCGGCGTTTGAAGAAGGTTTTGGCTTCTTCGCCATCGGCGGCCAGATCCACGGTGAAGCCTTGTTTGGTGAGCGCCTTGCGCAGCACCCAGCGGATGCTTTCCTCGTCATCTGCTACCAGAATGCGTTGAATGGACATGCTTTATTTTCCCGAGTTCATGGTTTCCGCTTCGCCGATAGTGGCGAGGCGGTCGAATATGAATTAATAACGGCCCTGCGAACGGGTTAGCCCCGTTTCAATGGCAACGATATGGTGAACGAGGTGCCCTGACCTGCCTGGCTGGATACACGCAGGGAACCTTGGTGTTCGTTGATGATTTTCTGGCAGATAGCCAGTCCCAGTCCGCATCCTTTGGTTTTGGTGGTAAAAAAGGGTGTGAATATGCGGTCAAGTTCATCCGGCGGGATGCCTGGCCCGTTGTCCTGAATCTCGACCGTAACCATCGGCACCGGACGTTCGCCGGGTTTGTTGTACAGGTATTGACCTGCAATACGCGAAGTCACGGTTATCGTGCCTTCACCTTCGATGGCCTCGGCGGCATTTTTCAGGAGATTCAGAAACAATCTGGAGAGCAGGTTTTCATCGCCGCGGATGGGCGGGATACTGGGATCCAGTTGCATATGATAGGTGATCTGCTTGTCCGGATGACCCTGCTTCTGCATCAGAATCTGATCCGCCAGAATGCGTGACAGGTTGACTTCGCCCAGTTGCGTGGGGCGAGGGCGGGTCAAGTCGAGCAATTCCTCGATCAGATCGTTGACCCTGTTCACCTCCCGGGTCATGACGCGGGTGTATTCGCGCAGGGGGTTGTCCGGGGGCAGTTCGAGATTCAGCAATTGTGCCGCGCCTTTGATGCCACCCAAAGGGTTTTTGATCTCGTGGGCCAGTCCGGCTGCCAGGGTGCCCAGCATGGCCAGACGGTCAGCCTGGCGGACGGTCTCTTCAAGTTCGCGGATCTGGGAGTGATCCCGTAGAATCAGTACCGCGCCTTCCTGCACGCCTTCCCGGTTAAATAAAGGCGAGGCGGATAAGCCGACCGGCAGAGGGGCAGCCGAGGAGCGATGCAAGAGAAGGTCTTCATGGCTGGTGATCGATCGCCCGGACTGCAGCGCCGAACGTACCAGACGCAGAAATTCGCTGCTGGAGCCGAACAGATCACCCATGGAGCGTTTCAGGGCCTGCCTTTCGGAATATCCGGTGCAAATCTGAGCCGCAGGATTGAACAGGACAATGCGTTCCGCGTTGTCGATGGCGACCACTGCCTCTTCCATATTTTCCAGTACCCTCATGTAGAGGGAGCGATCTTTCGGTTCTTTGTTTTTCATGAACCCTCAGTCCGTTGTGTGGGCAGCATGTTCAAAAAAGTGCATTACCAGAGTCCGCATTTCCTCGATGGACATCGCACGATTGATGCTTGAGCGGAACTGGGCGGCACCGGGCAAGCCTTTCGCGTACCAGCAAAGATGCTTGCGTAAATCGAAAACAGCTTTGCGTTCGTCGTTGAAACGAAGGAAAAGCTCCATATGGCGCAAGGCGACGTCGCAGCGTTCCTCGGGGGTGACCGGCGCCGGCGTTTGCCCTTGCCGCATAGCCAGAATGTCTCTTGCCAGCCACGGATTACCGTAACATCCCCGGCCGATCATGACCGCGTCGCAGCCCGTTTGTTGCAGCATGCGCTGCGCATACTGCGCTTCGAAAATATCTCCGCTGCCGATAACGGGTATCGTTGACCGGCGTTTGAGTTCGGCGATCAGATCCCAGTTCGCCGAGCCGGAGAAACCCTGGCTGCGGGTGCGCGGATGCAGCGTGATGGCGTCAACCCCTTCCTGTTCCGCGATGTGCGCGATTTCCAGGAAGTTGATATGCGACGCATCCCACCCGGCGCGTATTTTGACCGTCAAGGGCAAATGGGTTGCGCGACGCATGGCCGCGATAATCTGGGCGACTCGGGCAGGAGTCTGCATCAGGGCACTGCCGGCACCGCTGCGGACGACCTTTTTGACCGGACAGCCGATGTTGAGATCGATAAGATCTCCATGCGACTCGACCTGTTTGCACGCCTGGCTGAGGTATTTCGGATTTTCCCCGAACAGCTGGATGCCCAGCGGACGATCCGACGGCGTGGATGCCAGCAGATCCCTGGTTGCGTCACCACCGAGCACCAGGCCGTTGGCGCTGATCATTTCGGTAAACGCCAGTCCTATGCCATACGGTCGCATAAGCAGCCGGCAGGCAAGATCGGTAATGCCGGCCATGGGGGCCAGCAAAATATTATGTTTTATATGTAGGGATTTTATAATCATTTGCACAATTTTTATGCAGTTTAACCATGACTCTGGCAGATTGCAAGTAAAAATCATTGAGGCTCGATTATTACTGTATTTACAAGCTATTGTGCATCATATAAATTTACTGGAGCGATGGCGATGACGGCCATTTTGCTTTAAAATTAAAGCGTGGTGTAAAATCTTTTTATGACAGATGGTGCGATGAACCGACTTTGTTGCGCCATATCGTTGTAATCGATTTTACGGAAGTCCGATGCCGTTCAAGGAGTTGATGATGTCTCAATTAAAAGATACGTTGTTCCGGAAAATCGAGGAGCAGCGCCCGCGTGTTACCCGTTTGCTTAAAGAGTACGGCCAGGTCGAGCTGGACAAGGTTACCATTGCCCAGGCTATCGGCGGTGTGCGGGGGGTGAAATGCCTGGTTACCGATATCTCCTACCTTGATCCGGAAGAGGGGGTGCGGTTTCGTGGTAAAACGATACCTGAGACCTTCGCGGCATTGCCCAAGGTCCCCGGGTCGGAATACCCCTATGTCGAAGGTTTCTGGTATTTTCTGTTGACCGGTGAAGTGCCGACCATGGAACAGACTCTCGAGGTGGTTGCGGATTTTCAGGCGCGCAGGCCGGTTCCTCAGTATGTATTCGATGCCCTGCGCGCGATGCCCAGGGATTTGCACCCCATGGCCATGTTGTCCGCTGCGATTGTGGTTATGCAGGGTGAATCCATTTTTGCCAAACGGTACAACGAAGGCATGGGAAAGGGCGACCTATGGGATCCCATGTATGAGGATTCCTGCAACCTGCTGGCCAAACTGCCGGCTATCGCCGCTTATATCTATCGCTTGAAGTACAAGGGCGATACGCCCATCCCGTCCGACCCCGAACTCGATTTCGGCGGCGACTTTGCGCATATGATGGGTATTGCTCCTCCCTACGATGATGTGGCCCGGATGTATTTCATTTTGCATTCCGATCACGAATCGGGCAATGTTTCGGCACATACCACGCGGTTGGTGGCCTCGGCTCTGGCCGATGCCTATTACAGCCTTTCCGCCGGAGTTAACGGGCTGTCGGGGCCTTTGCACGGTTTGGCCAACCAGGAAGTTTTGCGTTGGATCCAGAGCAAAATGGAGAAACTGGGCGGCAAGCTTCCGACTGAGGAAGAGTTGGAACGCTACCTGTGGGATACGCTGAACAGTGGTCAGGTGATCCCCGGCTACGGCCATGCGGTTTTGCGTCGTACCGATCCGCGGTTCAGCGCGCAGATGGAGTTCTGCGAAAAGTACCTGCCCAATGATGATCTGTATCGGCTGGTCAAGATGCTTTACAAGGTGGCGCCCAAGGTCTTGCAGGAACATGGCAAGGCGCGGAATCCCTGGCCTAATGTCGATGCGCAGTCCGGTGTTATTCAGTGGCACTACGGCATTACGCAGTATGAATATTACACCGTGTTATTCGCCGTAGGCCGGGCATTGGGCGTGTTGGCGAATATTACCTGGGACCGGGCTCTCGGCTACCCGCTGGAGCGCCCCAAGTCCATAACGTTGGATATGATGGAGAAAACCGCGGGTATTCAGTGACATGACTTTTAAACGGCCATCCATCGTGTGGGCAGTTTTGAAAAAAGGAAGATAGCTACAGGATGGACCCCTCCGCGCGTGGTAAGGGGTCCATTTTTATTTATTTGTCGGAATCGATCTTTGTGTTGAGGTAAATTAATTCGGGCGTCAGTTCAGGCCGTCCGTTTCGCCGAACTTTGCGTTTCATGAAAGGTAGTCACAATTCATGGATGGTTTTACCAATGACTTTACTTACATAAGGTGTTTGACCAAGGAAGACCAAAGGAAAATCAAAAAAATACCTTTTCTGAATATCGATTCGATCCTGATACCTTCGCCCTTTATCAAAGATAAAACCCTCGATATAGACTATCTTCACAGCTATGTCTGGGACGAGGAGGGAGAATTTCTCGGGTATATCCTGGTCTATTCCAATCCGGAAAAAACCAAATTTCAGGTTTATAAACAGGTTACTTCTCCATTCGGCAGGGGAAAGGGGATCGGTTCCGCTTTTATAAGAAAACTTGCCGAGGATATCGACGATACATCTTATGTTTATCTTTACGTATGGGAAAAGCTGGTTAGTACCATAGACTTTTTTTACAGTAATGGTTTCAGCCTTGAAGATTCGACGGTCTACAGGAAAATGCGATTTTACCTGATGTCGGCGACGGCCAGATCCATACTCGAAAAGTCTGCCTCTGAAAAGCCTAAAGAGATTTCCGTCATAGAGGAATTGAGCAAAGTCAGGCACGACGCAAAAAAATCCCTCAAAGTTTTATCGGATATGATTTCCATCATGTCGGTGGATAATTTCAATCAGATTATCGAAGATATAAATCGTGAGAACACGGCTTTGCTGAGTACCCTCAGTATGTATGAAGATAAAATCAAGGCTTCTCACGAGGTTAGTATCAAGGAAATTCTTACGACCCGCGTTATGCCGTTTGTGGAAGCCTCAAACGTTCGCTGCGAAATCCGTCTGATACTCGGTGCGGACATTCCACCGGTGATCGGCCGCTATATGGATTACAGCCGGGCCTTGATCAACCTGGCATCGAACTCCATCGATGCGATCGAAGAGGCGGGTCGCAACGGACTGATTCAGATCATGCTGACCCGCAAGGATGGCAAGGTTGTGCTGATCATTCAGGACAACGGTGTGGGTATCAGCCCGGACCGGTTGCAGGTGGACAGTAAAAATTTGCCTTTTTTTGTGGGGCGCACCACCAAACAGGATAAGGCCGGTGAAGGTATCGGAACCCAACAGGTTTTTTCGACGTTTGGCGCCGCAAATATCAAGGTGGAAAGTCGCGAAGGCAAATTTACCCGCTGGACCATCTCCCTGAATATCAGTACCAAGAAAAAAACCGATAAACTGGGGCTTTTGGAGACCCGTTTTATCGAGTTTATGAAGTCGACAGAAACCATCGATGTGGATGAGAACAGCAGCAGGACTGAAGTCGCTTCTTTGATTTGGCAGTTGCGGCAAATGGAGATTTTCAGCTATGACCTGATTCAATCGTTCAGTATTCATAACAACGTCCGTGATATATACGCGCTCGTACTATCCTACAGGTATGGCGATACCAGCTTCAGACAGCTCAAGGATGAACTTGATAAATATCGCATCGACCATGAAATGATTCGGTATTGGTTGCTGGGCATGCTCAACCGCATAAAACAGAATGAGAGTTTTCTTCTTAACTCATTTGATTTTCAGAAATACAAAGGGATTTACTTTAAAAGTTACGGGCAGGCGATTCAAAGGACCATTATCTTTACATTGGACCCCCGCACAGGCGCATTTTTTGCGACGGACAGACGCCTTGCCGAGCATCTTGACTTCGTTCCCTACCTAAAATGCCAGCGGGATCAGTTGATTCGCGGGGAATTCAAGGGCGATGTCAAAAATCTCGATAGCCCCATCTTGCTGGGGGTGTGGTCCGTTGCCAACAAAGAGGACCTTTACGACAAGATCGAGCTTTTGCAGCGGGGAGGGCAGCAACTGCTGGATATGGGGATCAAACCCGATAAAGCCCTGTCTTTTTACCATGTCACCCGAAATGTGAGCAGCTACGATTTCGATACCCTCAAAGTTGTTACGTTGGGAAGGTTGGTGCAGCTTTCAAGACGGCAGTACGATGAGTTGATTGTGGGAACCGATGACGATTTCGACGGCTTGGTTTTCACGGATTAGGCGTAGCGGCTTTGTTGGCTGTACTTATTAAGGGGGCATGCAGCGTCTTGACAGGGATGGCTTGTCCGTTAAAATGTCCCATTTGACGGCGCATGGCCACCATGAACCACGAGCACTGTAGATTGAGGAGAAAGAGGTATGACGCTTCACCCATTGGCAGGTCATCCGGCCCCGAAATCACTTTTGTCCAACATACCCAGGCTTATCAGCGACTATTACACCCGGCATCCCGATCTGAGTGACGAGACAAACCTGGTCGTCTTCGGCACTTCAGGCCATCGCGGTACTTCGACAAAAGGTTCCTTCAACGAGCACCATATTCTGGCCATCCTGCAGGCGATCTGCGATTATCGCAAAGACGCCGGAATCGACGGGCCGCTCTTTTTGGGGATGGATACCCATGCCCTGTCCGAGCCGGCTCACGCCACCGCCCTGCAAGTTTTAGCTGCCAACGGGGTCGAAGTACGTGTCGCCAAGGACCTGGAGTACACTCCCACGCCGGTGATTTCCCATGCCATCCTCACTTACAACCGGGGGAGGAAACGGCATCTTGCCGACGGAATAGTCATCACGCCGTCCCATAATCCTCCGGATAACGGCGGCATCAAGTACAATCCGCCCAACGGGGGACCGGCGGATACCGACGTTACATCGGCGATTGCCGACAAGTCGAACACCTATCTTCGCCAGAGCCTGGCGGGGGTTAAACGGCTTCCCTATGACCAGGCGCTCAACGCACCGTCAACGGTGCCGTACGATTTTATTTCTCCGTATGTCGATGACCTCGACAACGTTATCGATATGGAGGCGATCAAAAATGCCGGTCTGCGTATTGCTGCGGATGCCCTGGGCGGCTCCGGTCTCGGGTTCTGGCGCCCCATCGCCGAAAAATACGGTCTCGATATCGATCTTATCAACGGCCACCCCGATCCCACCTTCAGTTTCATGTGTGTCGACAAGGATGGCAAGATCCGTATGGACTGCTCCTCCGCCAGCGCCATGACAGGTCTGATCGAACTCAAGGATGCATACGACATTGCCTTCGGTAACGATCCCGATTTTGATCGTCACGGCATCGTCACCCCGTCGGCGGGGCTGATGAATCCCAACCATTACCTGGCGGTGGCCATCAACTACCTTTTCAGTCACCGTAGCGCATGGCGCAACAACGCCATCATCGGCAAAACCCTGGTATCCTCCTCAATGATCGATCGCGTAGCAGCCGATCTGGGGCGTCCCCTGGCGGAGGTTCCGGTCGGTTTCAAGTGGTTCGTTGACGGTCTGGCGGATGGTTCCTACGGGTTTGGCGGAGAGGAAAGCGCCGGTGCTTCGTTTTTGCGCAAGGACGGTAGCGTATGGTCGACGGACAAGGACGGTATCATTCTTTGTCTGCTGGCGGCCGAAATCACCGCAGTGACCGGGCGGGATCCGGCTCAGCATTACCAGGATCTGGTGCAGAAATTCGGTGATCCCATCTATGCCCGTATCGACGCCGCCGCAACCTCCATCCAAAAGGCTGTCTTGAGCAAGCTCTCGCCCGAACAGATTACGGCCGACACCCTTGCCGGCGAACCGATTATCGCCAAGCTCACCAACGCTCCCGGCAACGGTGCGGGAATCGGCGGACTCAAGGTGACCACCGCAAACGGCTGGTTTGCCGCACGCCCGTCGGGGACAGAGGATATTTATAAAATATATGCGGAGTCCTTTAAGGATGAAGCGCATTTGAAACAGATTCAGCAGCAGGCGCAGGCGATAGTCAGCGAGGTCTTCAAGGCTGCCGAAGCATAAGTTCTACAGGTGTCGCTCTCGCCTGTCCCTGCAGTCAATCTTCGCTGGGGCAGGGGGGGGCTATTTTCGATCTTTCGAGTAACGACTCTATCGGTTTACGATCAGGCCTGTTTGTCGCGCAGCAGGGCTATTTTGCGTTGGGCCTCTTCGTGGGTCAAGGTCACCGACTGGGGTTCAAGGGAGCGTCTCTCATCAAGAAACAACGAAACTTCGACGACATGGGTGCCGTGGTCGTAAAAAGAAACGATCTCGCCATAGTTGATCAACTCGAAAATTTTTTCCATGACATTCTCCTGCCTGGTGGCGGGAGCATTCCCGCTAATGGTGAAACAGATTATTCAAAATCCACCGGGGAAAAATCAACAAGGAAATATTTAGAAGGTTTTAGTAAAATACAGAGGCTTGGGGGGCACTGCGGTTCCCTCCATGCCTCAAAATCCTGATGGATCATTACGCCCGTTGTTTGAATGACGGCGTTTTTTAGAAACATGTGGACCACATTTTTTTACCGAGATGGGCAAGCTGTTTTTTTAACGACCTTTATTGGGGTGATCGATGGAAGATATCTCCCGAATGATCGCCGGCTTCCGGCGTTTTCACAACGTGTATTTTCATGGTGACAAGGAGCTTTTCGATGAACTCATAGGGGGACAGCGTCCCAAGACCCTGGTCATTGGGTGTTGTGACTCCCGGGTCGATCCGGCAATGATTACGGACAGCGCTCCCGGTGAATTGTTTGTGGTGCGCAATGTCGCCAATCTCGTTCCCCCTTATGAACCGGATATGGCCCACCATGGTATCAGTTCGGCCCTCGAATATGCTGTCTGCGATCTGCAGGTGCAGCATGTGATTGTGCTTGGGCATTCACAGTGTGGCGGTATCGGATATCTGATGAATCATGAAGGCGTAGGTGATAGGGAATTCATCGGTCACTGGGTCGGTATGATGGCGGCTGCCAAAACCGAAGTACTGCAGCGTTTGCCCGGTAAATCCGCCGAGGTGCAGCAGCGCGCCTGCGAGCAGGCTGCAATTCTGCTATCCCTGGATAATCTGCTCACCTTTCCCTGGTTGCGCCGGCGCGCGGAGCAGGGAACATTGTCTCTGCATGGCTGGTATTTTGATCTGGGTTGCGGCGAATTGCTGAGTTACGACCCGCATTCAGGTGTTTTTAAGTCTTTAGTCACAGCAGACGCATCCTGATATGACGCAACGATGGATGGCACTGGAAGCTATTGCCCTTAAATACCGCCAGTTGCTGGAAACAGTCGATGCCTGGTTTGCGCGATGCAAAATTGAGGTAGATGAACACGTCCACTGCGATAAGGGGTGTTCTGCCTGTTGCCGCGGACTGTTCGATATTACCCTGCTCGATGCTTGGTTGCTGCAGTATGGATTTCTGCAGTTGCCCGCTCAGCAACGTCAGGAAGTAACAGCCAGAGCCGAGCAGCGGTTGCGGCAGTTGCAGGCGCAGTGGCCCGGGTTTAGTCATCCCTATCTATTGAACAGCATGCCCGATCATCTATGGACAGACATGCCTGAAGATGATCAGACACCCTGCCCGTTGCTGGACGAAGATGGTTGCTGCATGGTTTACGCGTGGCGACCGTTGATTTGTCGTCAGCACGGCATTCCCAATATCGATACCTCCGGTACCTGTTTTTCCGAATTGTACTGCTCTCTCAATTTCACTTCGGTGAACCCTTTATCCATGCCACAGATACGCTGGGAGTTTCAGCACCTTTTCGAGCAGGAGATGGCGCTGTTCGGCGCTTTTACTTACGCACTGTTCGGTCGTTCGCTTAATGAAGCGGATACCTTTATCCCCACCGCTCTACTCATCGATTTCGCCCGCATCAGGCCACTCCCCGACGCTTAATCCCTGCTGCCTGGTAAAATGAATATGGCTGCTTATTTCTTTACGGAGGAGGCCTATGCCGTATGGGATGCATTTCCGCTATCTGGAACCCACCTGTTTTGCCGGGTTGCTGGACGATCCGGTGCTTTGGGTCAAGGTGCGTCCCTGGGGGCGGGCATTGTTGTTCGATTGCGGCCAATTACATCATCTGGCCAAGCGTGTACTGAAATCCGTTGCGGCGCTGTTCGTCAGTCATGCGCATATGGATCATTTTATGGGGTTCGATACGCTGGTTCGCCATGTGCTGGTGTCTCCCCGTGTGTTTGACATTTTCGGACCGCCCGGTCTCGCCGACAAGATCGAACATAAGCTATCCGCCTACGACTGGAATCTGCATGAGGCCTTCTGGTGTACTTTTCAGGTGCATGAAGTGTATCCGGATCGGACGTGCCGATGGCTGTTCCCCGGTTCTCGGCAATTCAGGCGCGCGTTCACCGACTGTGTGCCGCGCGAAGATGCCATCGTTTTTGAGAATCGATGGGTGAAGGTTGAAGCCCGACAGGCCGACCACCGGATTCCGGTGCTGGTTTTTCGTGTTACCGAACAACCGGCATTTGCATTGGACAGCAAGCGGGTGTTGCAGGCCAACGTGGTGCCCGGCCCCTGGATCGAAGCATTGAAGCAGCAATTTTATCGCGGATTGTTGGGCAAAGCACCGTTGACGGTATCTAAGACCGTCGGTAGTTGCAATCGTTCGATGGTGATAAAGGATACGCGTCAATTCTACGAATCCGTGATCAAGCGATCGGTTTCACCGTCCATCGGGTATATGACGGATATCGGTTACACCGGGGGCAATGCGAATCAGGTGATCGATTTACTTAAAGGAGTGCAGCTGCTGGTCGGCGAATGTGCTTTTCTTGCGGATCATAAGGAAAAAGCGCGCCAATCCTATCATCTTTGTACGCTGGACATGAACAGGCTGCTGGATAAAATCCGGCCGGGTTGTTATTTGCCCGTGCACTTATCCAAATCGTGTGGTGCCAGGTATCGGGAGCTCTATCGGGAGTTGCAGCCCCCGGCGGGAACACGCTTGCTTCACCTGCCTTTGCGACTGCTCAAGCGGCCTTTATTGCCATGTGAAGTACCTATGGATTGCCAAGGGGAGTGTTGAGGGTGTTTTTTGTGATCTATGCGTAGCGGGTTGGTTCGGATGTGACAAGTTGTTTCGGCTATAGGGGGTGGGAGCGGTGAGAGGGACAAGGCAGGCCCGCCCGGCGATTGACGAAAATCGCCGGGCGGGCTTTTAAGTCAGGGCCACGTGGCTCAGGAAACGAAGTTCATGTCCATGGCGACTTCGGGGTCGCAGCCGAATCGCAGTGCCCCCCAGTGCTTGCCATTGATATAAATAGGCATGGCAAATTCGCTGAGAATCTCGCCGTCATCCCGTTTGTAGGTATGCAGTAAGACCGGGGCGGTGCTGCTTGCCGCGGCCAGACTGCTCGGATCGTCGAAAATACGCTGGTGACGGCTGTGGACGGTGTCGGTCTCGGGGTCACCGGTACACGGCTTCGAACAGAAGCTGTTGTGGGTTGCCGCATAGCCGTTGACGTCGACGCATACGGCGAAAACTCCGCCTTTAAGGTCGCTGACCAGTTTGTCGTAGATGGACTGAAGTTCTTTGGCAAAGGCCTCGGTATAGGCTGTCTGATATTTTTGCGGATCGGTTCCGGCTACCGGCTGGTAGTTGCGATCAAAAATATCGATGCCGCGCTCAAGCATTTTTTCCATGTTTTTACGAATTTTGCTGCGCGCTTTACGCACCTCGCCGACAACGTGCTCCCCATAACCTTTGCCGGTTTTGTAGCGAGCGTTCATACGCTGCAGGTTTTCGGTGATCTGGTAGAGAGCCTCGGTGGAATCCTTGGCTTCTTCCATGGTGTCCGATACTTCACGGCTGATCTGGTTGATGTGGTCGACTTTGCCGTGAACCTCATTGTTGGCGGCGGACAATTCTTCCACCGAAGCCGTGATGCTCTGCAGTTGATCGTCGCTCTTTTCCAGATCCGAGATCATGGTTTTAAAGCTGTCGCATGATTTGCTGACCGCTGCCTGGGTGGCCGAGGCAACGTTGCTGATATCTTCCGTTTCGTTGATGCAGGTTTCGATATGGGCCAGCATGTTGTTGATTTTGTCGGCGATATCTTCACTGGCGGCATTGACCTGCTCGGCCAGGGCTTTAACCTCGTCGGCAACGATGGCGAAGCCTTTGCCGGCCTGGCCGGCGCGTGCGGCTTCGATGGCTGCGTTGAGAGACAGCAAAGAGGTCTGGGTTGCGATGGATTTAATAAGGGATACGATCTTTTTAATGTCTTGCGACTCGGTATCCATCTGGCCGATGGTGACCGTGTAGCCGGCAATCTTTTCCGTCATGGAGTTGATGCTGTTGTTGGTCTCCATGAGTTCCTGGAAGGAGTTTTGGGCCGTTTCCAGGTTGTTGGAGGTTGAGGCGCAGATGTGCTGGGTGTTGGAGGATATTTCCGCATGGGCCGCATTGGTTTGCTGGCTGCTGGCAAAAATATCCTGTGCCAGCGTACCTTGCTCGACGGAATTCCTGGAGGATACATCCACCTGGTTGGAAACTTTGAGCGTATTGACGGCAATCTGTACGCCCATGGTCCGGATATTAAGGAACATCTCCCCAACGCTGCTGATGCATTGATTGAGGGCTTTGGCCATACGTCCGATTTCGTCTTTGCGATCGAGGTTGAGACGCAGGCTGAAATCCCCTTTGCCGACTTTCTCCATGATTTCGGCCGACTCGTTCAATGGACGGGAGATGCCGCGGGTAACGAAAAAGACCAATGTCATGGAGGAGATGATCACCACCACAAGGATGCCAAATGTGGTGTAAAACAGTTTGGACAGAACCTTCTGTATGTCGTCCAGATACAGGCCGGATCCGATGACCCAGTTCCACTGCGGTACTCTTTTAACAAAGGAAATTTTACCGACAGGCTTTGAGGAACCTTCTTTGTGCCAGGCATATTCAAGGAAGCCTTCGCCGTTTTTACGGCAAATCTCGGTTATCTTTACGAACATGCGCATGCCGTTGGAATCTTCTGTGGCCGCCAGCGACTTGCCGTTGAGTTCCGGATCCAGAGGGTGGAGGACCATGCTGGGCTGCATGTCGTTGATCCAGAAATAGTTGTCGTTGGCGAAACGCAGATCCTGAATGATGGCTTTGGCTCGGGCCTGAGCCTCTTCGGTGGTCAGCTGGCCTGTTTTGTCCAGGCGGGCGAAATGTTCCACCTGGCCCACAGCCGACTCTACGACGTGGCGGATTTCATTGCGACGCGCTTCCATGATGTTGTTGCGAAAATGAAGATAGAGCCATGACGCGACCAGGGTGAAAATCAGAATGATGCTGCCGCTGAGTAGAAAGATCTTTGCTGGGATTTTAAGGTCCTTCACGAGTTGCCCCCCTCCCTTTGCCGGTGTTCAGATCCGCTGATGCGGACAGCGTCGTTGCTGCTGAAAGCCGGCTGGATAAAATGGTTTTGCTGTCTGCAAATCAAATCAAGTGGCTGCAAAGGTCATACCGCAGAAAACTGATGTTCGATATCCGAAACTCGGTCGACAGTTTGAGGTTGAATTGGTCTCGTGTTCATCTGGTGGCGTTGTGGGTTCAATCCGCGCGCATTTTTTAGTATTTTAAGGGGGTTGAATCCCCTGCGCGATGGATTGGTTCAGGTGCCGACCGATAGACTGATATTTTTATACACAAAATAGCCATGAGACGCCAGCGGAATCCATGTGAGAATGAAATAATCCGGGATCGAAAATGGACTGGAAGATGGATTTTAATTCACTTTCCCTGAATAAAAAAACATGTGTTATATCGATTAGTTAAGCAATAAGTTTGACGTATTTTAAATGATTTTAAGATCACGTTTAGTTTAATTCATTGGGGTATTCTGTGTATTAGATATGGATTGATGAAATTTTTATCAATGGGTAACCTCGTTGAGGGTTCAAGAAATTGACTCTCGGGGGGAGAAAGTAGGCCATTATTGAGATATTGCATGGATGGAAGTCCATTCTGACGCTATAAAGGCCTCAGCAGCGTGTTTTGGTTTGTCATGTTTCTGACGTCGACAAGGTCAGGTTAGAAGACGTATTTTATTTATACGGTGATTTCCCGGTTTTTCTGAAAAGACAGCTCATATGTATGTTATCGGGAGCGATCTGTAATCAACCTCGAATACGCTGCAACGGTGGTAGCTAAATTTACTCGATCCCCATCTGGTTTCAATAACTTTGATGCGGTGGTGATAAATCCGAAACATATTGACAAAATAGTTTCAAAAGGTTAAATGGCATTACGCTGTTATGCGGTGTGGCGTAGTTTTCTGGCCGTTCGATGGAAACGGTGAGGTGCATGCCGTTGTTTTCCACTTTCAGGGGAGCCGATTTTGGTGGCACGGATAACTGAAAGCGATCTTTTTGAGGCTTGCCGGTTTCTTTTCGGTACTGATATCCAATTGTCGCTGGAGTTTCTTTCGTATCTGCAGCCGAGTGGTGCGAAATCGGCCTATCGGCGTAAAGTCAAAGAGACCCACCCTGACCTGTTCAGTGGCGCCAGTGGTTCCATACAACAATCCCGAACCGAACAGTTCCAGAAACTGGCGGCATCCTATGAAGTTGTCTGCGACTATTTCAAATTGCGTGAAAGTGGGCTGTGGACGCCACCTTCCGTGTCCAAGCGAGCTGCTCCGAAGTCGGCCGCGTCAGCCCCTCGTTCCGCTCCGCCTCGACGGCCTTCCCCCGGACGCCATTTCAGCAGAGGTTATCTGCCGCCTCGCGTATTGCAGATCGGATTGTATCTGTACTATCGAAAATGCATCGATTTCAGGTTGTTGACGGATGCGCTGATGTGGCAACGTCGGCAACGACCGAACCTGGGAGATATTGCGCAGCGCTGGGGGTGGTTGGACGAGAGCGCCATACGTTATATCCTTGGTTTCAGAAAGCTGGGCCGGCGCTTTGGTGAAAAGGCCGTTGGATTGGAACTGCTCACGCAGCGACAGTTGCAAACCCTGCTTTTTTTTCAACGCTCCCAGCAGAAAAAGCTCGGGCAGTTTTTCGTGGAAAAATCCGTGCTGAGCCACGAGGAAATGGAGAAGCTCGCACAAGAGCATCAAGAGCACAATCGCCGGTACGCAAACGGTTCAGGATCTTATTGGTAGGCATCCCTTGCTGCCTCAAGTCGTCATATGTTCCGAAAACGGGCAGGGCCAGCGGTCCTGCCCGTTTTCAGCTATGGCTGTTTTTTCTCTGTTTCTGCTTAAACCTGCCATCTGTTTCGGTGTTTGATAAAATGCCGGAAGACAGCGGGTGACGCATCGTTTCCGTTGCCATCAGGTTCGGTTTTGGCCGGGAGAAATGCTTTGACAAAGATTGGTCGATTTTTTTAGGATGAAGGCCATTTTACTTTAAAGGATACGGGAATTTACATGCAGCTTGCCCAGACACTGCTTAAAGAAGATCTGCAACATATCGAAAGCTGTTTCCGTCAGTATCTGACATCCGATGTGCCTTTGATCCGTCAGATGAGCGACTATATCCTTGCTAGCGGAGGTAAACGCATCCGTCCGGTTCTGTTGCTTCTTTGTGCGCGTTTAAGCGGCTACAACGGAGAACATCGGTATCCTCTGGCGAGCGTCATTGAATTCATTCATACCGCGACCTTATTGCATGACGACGTCGTCGATGGTGCAACCTTGCGACGGGGGCAGGTGGCTGCCAACGTCACCTGGGGCAACGACATCGCCGTGCTGGTCGGCGACTATCTGTTCGCCCGATGTTTTGAAATGATGGTCGATTTCTGCGATCGACGTATCATGCAGGTTCTGGCCAATACCACTTCGCTAATGGCGCAGGGCGAGGTGGTTCAACTCATCAACAGCGGTGATCTGTCTCTTGACGAAGAGCGTTACTTGTCGGTGGTGCGCAGCAAAACGGCCGCTTTGTTTTCCGCTACCTGTCGTTGCGCAGCCATTCTCGGTCAACTGTCCGCTGAAAAGGAAGAGGATCTTGCCGGATTCGGCATGCATCTCGGGGTGGCTTTTCAACTGGTGGACGATGCTCTTGACTATGTTGCGGATCAGAACGAATCGGGTAAACTGCTGGGTCGCGATCTGGCGGAAGGAAAAATGACTCTGCCTCTGATTCATTCCTTACGCCATTGTCAGGGCGAGGAAAGGCAGCAGGTTTCGGGAATTCTGGCCAAGGGACAGCTGCATGCCGAAGATCTGGCCTTCGTTCAAAATCTTATAAATCGTTACGATGGTATCGGGTATACCCAGAGACAGGCTGATTCTTATGTGAAGCAGGCCTGTTTGCGCCTGCAGGGTTTTCCCGATTCGCCTGCGCGCCAGGCTCTTGTCGAGTTGGCGGAATCCGCCGTCCACCGTCGGTCCTGACCCGCGGATCGCATCGGCGCCAAATGCTCTCTCCTTTCCAAACTCTTGGAATGATAACAATTTCCTGCCCTTGACAGCTTATTGTCGATTGCTATCATTAAGCTACCTCTTTCATGTTGGAGTTCTTTCAGCTGAGCCTGTTGCGGATGCTCGCAGCTTTTTAAGAGGTACCCTGGCGCTTCGGATTTTCGGCACAGATCTCCTTGGATCCGGAGCATGTTCCTCATGAGGTTTGCGGCGAAGGGAGACACCCATGACCGGACACCCTCTCGATGCGATTCCGCCGGAGTTGCCCGTATATCCACTGCACGATCAGGTGATATTCCCCCACATGTCCTTTCCGCTGTTCATCGGCAAAGAACATATGGGGTTGGTTGAAGAGGCCTTGCGTAACAACAGACTGTTGGTGGTTCTGACTGTGCTTGCCATCGATCCGATTACCGGACGCGAACAGTTTGCGCGGGTAGGGACTATCTGCCGTATCAATCAGGTGCTGCGGTTTCCCGAAGGCGGATGCAAAATCATTTTGGAGGGCGTCAACAGGGTTCGCCTGATCACCACTTTACAGGTTACGCCCTTCGCCATGGCTTCCGTGAGTCTGATTCCCGAACGGGAAAACCGCAACTCCGTGGCCCAGGCATTGATGCAGAGTATCATCGCTTTGCTGCGTGTAGCCCAATCTCTTGGGCAAATGCTGCCCGAGGATGCACACCATGCCATCGATCGTATCGATGAATCCGGCAAGCTTGCCGACAGCCTGGCTGTATATCTGAACATGGAAGTCAAGGATCAGCAGCGCCTGCTCGAGACGCTCGATCCTCTTGAACGGCTTAAGGATGTTTATCTGTTTCTGACGACCGAGATTCAAAAAATGCAGGCCCGGGGAGGCGGAAGCGCCGACCGGTCGCGGCAGGCCGTTCGCAGTCAGAAAGAACACTTGTTGCGGGAACAGCTTAAACATATTCAAAATCAATTGGGCGAGGAAGATCCCCATCAGGCGGATATCCGACAGTTTCGATCGATTGTGCAAAGCGACGAGATGCCGGAAGTCGTCCGATCCGTAGCGGAAAAAGAGTTGGCCCGGCTCGAGCGGATCAATCCTTCTTCTCCCGAATACACCGTAGCCCGTTCCTATGTCGAATATCTCTGCAATATGCCGTGGCAGCGGGGGACGTCCGATATCCTCGATATTGATCGTGCTCAGCAGACCCTGGATGATGATCATTACGACCTGGTGGAGGTCAAGGAACGCATTCTCGAGTTTCTGGCCGTTCATAGCCTCAAGTCTTCTCTGAAGGGCCCCATTCTTTGCTTCGTGGGTCCTCCCGGCGTCGGTAAAACCTCTCTCGGCCGTTCCATCGCGCGTTCTCTTGGGCGCAAATTTATACGCATTTCCCTTGGGGGGATGAAGGACGAAGCCGAAATCAGGGGGCATCGGCGCACCTATATAGGAGCCATGCCGGGCCGAATCATTCAGGAAATTTGCCGTGCCGGAGCCAATAACCCGGTGTTCATGCTCGATGAGGTCGATAAAATCGGCCAGGATTTTCGTGGCGATCCGGCAGCGGCATTGCTGGAAGTTCTCGATCCCGAGCAGAACTACAGCTTTACGGATCACTATCTCGATGTTCCCTTCGATCTGTCGCATGTCATGTTCATTACGACGGCCAATGTTATGGATACGGTGCCTCCGCCATTACGGGACCGGATGGAAGTGCTGCGTTTGCCGGGCTACAGCGACGAAGAGAAACTGCAGATCGCTTTTAAATACCTGATACCGAAACAGGTTTCTGAAAACGGGCTGGATAAGCATCCCCTGCAATTCGAAGAACAGGCCGTGCTTAAAATCATCAAGAACTACACGCGCGAGGCTGGCGTGCGCAGTATCGATCGGCAGATCGCTTCGGTCTGCCGCAAGGTCGCCAAGGCCGTTGCGCAGGGTAAGGACGCACCAGAGGTCATCCGTTCCGATCAGGTGGAGAAAATGCTCGGTCCACGCAAGTATTTTTCCGATGTGGCGGCCGAGGAAGATCGCGTCGGGGTGGTGACCGGTCTTGCCTGGACCGAATCCGGGGGAGATATCATTTTTGTCGAGGTGTCGACCATGGCCGGTCGCAAAGATCTGACGCTGACCGGCAGCCTTGGTAATGTCATGCAGGAATCCGCCAAAACCGCATTGTCCTATGTACGGGCCCATCACGCCGATTTCGGCATCGATGCCCAAGTGTTTGAAAACCTGGATATTCACCTCCACGTTCCGTCCGGCGCCATCCCCAAAGATGGTCCGTCGGCTGGTGTCACCATCGCAACGGCCCTTATCTCCCAGCTGACCCGGCGACCGGCACGGCGCAATGTCGCCATGACGGGGGAGTTGACCCTGACGGGCAGGATCCTACCCATCGGAGGAGTCAAGGAAAAGGTGTTGGCAGCCAGACGGGCCGGTGTGACCACGGTGTTGCTTCCGGAGCGCAACCGGGAAAATCTCAAAGAACTCGACGATCACATTCTTGCCGAAATGACGGTCCTGCTGGTGGATAATCTGTCCGAGGTGGTCGCTCATACCCTTATCCCGGATACGGAACACGGTCCTCGATTGTTTGACTGTCCTCAACATCTGGCCGTCGATCCGCCATCGGGATCTTGATGCTTGCCTTTTCCCCGGGGCTTGGGTATATACTCGGGGAGTGTCGTCATTACAAAACTTTTAAGAAGAAAGCAGGATATATTGTGCGAGTTCTGATTGGATGGCGGCGGCTGGCCGCCTTTTTTTTATGTTGTCTGTGGGCCTCGACGTGTCAGGCGCAGCCGCTGGCCGATAAGGTAAGGGAACACGTTTTTCCCAACGGTTTGCATCTGCTGGTGGTCGAGCGGCATAACGCTCCTACTTTTGCCGCATATATCACTGTGGGGGTTGGGTCTGTCGATGAAACCAACGGTAACCGGGGCCTGGCGCACTTCCTCGAACACCTGAGATTCAAGGGTACCGAAACTCTCGGTACGCGCAATTATGCAGCCGAGAAGCCGCTTTTGGCGGCGATCGAAGAGACGGGAAATGCTCTGGATCGTCTGCGTCGTACTCCGGATGCCGATACGCAGGAGCTTGCCCGTCTGGAAAAACAACTGCATGCGTTGCAGCAAAAGCACCGGCAATTCGTTGTTACGGACGAAGCCTCCAGTATTTATGCCCGTCATGGCGGCGTCGGTTACAATGCCTTTACCAGCAAGGACTCGACCAGCTATGTCGTTTCATTGCCGTCGAACAAGCTCGAGTTATGGGCTGCGGTGGAATCGGACCGCATGGCTCACGCCGTGCTTCGCGAGTTTTACACCGAACGCGAGGTGGTTCAGGAAGAGCGCCGCCGCTCTTACGACAGTAATCCCGACGGTTTGCTTTATGAGCACCTGCTGGCGACGGCGTTTACCGTGCATCCTTATCGCCATCCCACCATCGGCTGGCCTTCCGACATCCGGAATCTGACTCCCCGGAATGCGCGGGACTTCATGCACAAGTATTATGCCCCAACCAATACCGTCATTGCACTGGTCGGGGCGGTCGATTTTGAGCAAGCCGTATCTTTGGTGGGGAAATATTTCGGTCACTTGTCTGCCGGCACGCCGGTTCCCGATGTGGCCGCGGTTGAACCCGCCCAACGAGGCGAGCGCCGTGTCGAGGTGGTGTTTGACGCCCAACCGAAGCTCCAGGTGGCCTACCACAAACCGACCTTACCCGCGCATGACGATTACGTTTTCGATGTTATCGATCTGTTGCTGAGTCAGGGTCGAACTTCGCGACTTTACCAGAGTCTGGTGATTGAAAAACAGCTGGCAACAGAGGTCTCAACTTACGGCGCGCCGGGTTCGCGTTACCCCAATCTGTTCGTTATCTCTTTGGTGCCGCGTTATCCTCATACCGTGCAGGAGGTTGAACAGGCCCTTTATGGGGAACTCGATCGCCTCTGCCGTGAACCGGCCAGCGAGGAAGAGCTGCAACGGGTTCGCAACCGGTTGCGCGTCGAACAGTTGCGGACATTACGGGAAAACAGCGGGCTGGCCCGGATGCTGACCTATTTTCAAACGGTTGCGGGCGACTGGCGCTATCTTGTGGACTACGACCGAAAGATCGCTTCGGTGACCGCTGAAGATGTCATGACTGCGGCACGCCGCTATTTTGTCAGGGAAAATCGCACGGTGGCGATTCTTGCTCCGAAAGGATCCCGGCCATGAAAAAATACGGGATGGCCCTTTTATGTGGGCTTGTATTGTTGACCGGTTGCGCAGGATCCGGTCGCAGTGTGCATCCGAATGCACTGTCGTTTGCGCCGCTGCAATTTGAGTTGCCGCAGGTCGAGACCTTCCGTCTGGCCAACGGGGTGCACGTATTTTTACGTGTGGATCATGAACTGCCACTGGTTACCGTGACCGCCATGCTCGATGCCGGCAGTGTCAGCGATCCGCAGCATAAAAGCGGTCTGGCCCAACTGCATGGTAGCGTGATGCGTAGTGCCGGTGCCGGTGAGCTTAGCGCAGATGAAGTCGATGTCGCCCTGGAGCGGATGGCTGCCGATATGGCGGTCGGTACCGACCGCTATGCGACGAGTATCCATCTGTCGGTGCAGAGCGATGATCTGGAACAAGGTGCAGGTATTTTGGCGGATATGCTGCGTCGTCCGCGTTTTGATTCCGAGCGTGTCGAACTGGCCCGTCGCCGCATGCTTGAAAATATCCGGCGTCAAAATGACCGTTCCTCGATGATTGCACGTAAAGCCCTGGTATCCGCCCTGTATCGAAACCATGCCCTGGGCGACATTCCGTCCTTGGCTTCCGTCGCTGCCATCACCCACGAAGATCTCAAAACCTTTCACCGGCGTTTTTTCCGGCCGGATAACCTCTGGATTGCGGTTTCCGGAGATGTGGATCGTAAGACCCTGGAGTCGCTACTGTCCGGTTTGCTGGATGACTGGGAAAACGCATCGGATCTGCCGCCTCAGTCTGTCGAGGCCTTGCCTGATCCGGAGCCACCGGTATTGCTGGCTGCTCACAAGGATCTGCCCCAGACCACCGTGCTGATGGGGATGCGCGGCATCGATAAAGACGATCCCGATCTCTATGCGTTACGGGTGCTCGATTTTATCCTTGGGGGGGGGAGTTTCAATTCCCGTATGATGCAGGAAATACGAACCAGGCGGGGGTTAGCTTATTCGGTCTATTCGTATTTCCAGGTTGGGCGTCGCTTGCCGGGATTATTTGTCGCCGGTGCCGAAACCAAAAATTCATCGGTCGCCGAGGTGGTTAGCCTGATGCGCCGGGAGATGGTGAAGTTGGCCCGGCAACCGGTGACCGATGACGAGTTGACGTTGGCCAAGGAAAGCCTTGTCAATTCATTTGTCTTCGCTTTTGAAAATTCCCACGAAGTGGTCAGCCAGACCATGCGGCTGGCCTTTTATGGTTATCCTGAGGATTACCTGAGTCGCTATCGCGAACGGTTGGCCGCAGTTTCTGCCCAAGATGTCCTGGCCGCCGCCCGGCGACACCTGCATCCGGAATCGTTGACATTGGTATTGGTGGGCGATCCCGGGCAGCTTGACGAATTGGCCGGTCAGCTCGAATTGCCCCTGAAACCCGTCGATGTAACGGCTGAATCCGCCCGTCGCGGAGATTGAGGATGGTTCTTCTGTACAGTGAAACGGGGACATCCGATCAAAACCAGGGCGAACCATTGCCGAAAGCGTTCTGGACATTACAGGGTAAGCTTCCCATATCATTGCACAACATCGCGTATATAATGTAATGTAGCGGCAGCCGGCGGCCGAAAGAGCGGTTCTTTTTTCAGGCGGTTAAATATTCGGCGCCGTAAAAACAGGTCAGGTAGAGCCACTGGATATGTGAATTAAGCCGCCGCACCATGGGCAATAGTCCAAAGGGCAGGCTTGAAAGGCTGGATTAACCGTTCGGGCCATGCACACAAGTTTGTGCGTTGGACGCACTTTGAGGAGGCCGAGGTGCCAAACCGGTTTAAGGATAAATTACGCGCATTCCTGCTGCATGATCTGTGGCATTTCGACCCTCACGAGTTGACGCGCAGGCGGTTGTTTCTGATGCGTCAGCTGCAAGTCGCCACTATCGTGGTGCGCGGGTTCGTATCCGATGGCTGTATGCTGCGCGCTTCGGCTCTGACTTACGCCACGTTGCTGTCTATCGTTCCCTTGCTGGCCCTGATGTTTTCTCTCATCAAGGGATTCGGCGGCCAGAATGTGCTGGAACCGCTGCTTTTCAAGATTTTTACTCATGGATCCGGCGAGGTGGTGGGTGCTATCCTCTCCTATATCGAAAATACCAACTTTCGGCGTTTAGGGACCGTCGGTCTGGTGATCCTGGTGGCAACGGTCCTTACGCTGCTGTCCAATATAGAAAAAAGTTTCAATCATATCTGGGGCGTTAAGGAAACACGCAGCCTGACCCGGCGTTTTGCCGATTATTTTTCCGTCGTTTTGCTCAGTCCTTTGTTGATTGTTGCCGCTCTGTCCTTGACAACCACCCTGCGTAATCAGGTATTGGTGCAGCGATTGCTGGAAACGGCTGTGATCGGCGAGGCATTGTTGCTGCTGTTCAATGTGCTGCCCTATCTGGCTGTGTGGGCGGCTTTTACCTTCATGTATCTGTTCATGCCCAACACCCGCGTGCAGCTCGGGCCGGCACTGGTCGGAGGCGTTTTCGGCGGCACTCTCTGGCAATTGGCGCAGTGGGCCTACGTTAACTTTCAGATCGGCGTTTCCAAGTACAATGCCATTTATGGCACGATGGCTGCCTTGCCCATACTTATCGTCTGGCTTTATGTTTCATGGATGATCGTTCTGCTCGGTTTGGAACTGACCTACGCCATGCAGAATGCGACCATTCTGCGCGAGGAATACAGTGAGGAGCCGGTCAGCTTTGCCAGTCTGGAGCGGGTGGCCATGACGATTTTGTTGCTCTGTTCCGCATCCTTTTATGCCAACGATACAGCCTGGAATCATGCACGGCTGTGCTCCGAATTAAAATTGCCGCCACGCCTGGTGCGCTGCGTTCTGGAGAATCTCGTCAGGCTCGGTTTGCTGGCCAGGGTTCAGGTTTCCGCCGAGGATGGTTTCGTCTATCACCCCGGCAGAGCTCCGGAGAACATCGAAGTCACCGCTGTTCTGCAGGCCTTGCGTGAAGACGGCTCAACCCAGCCGCGGAATTTTCGCATGCCCGGCAGGGAACTGGTCACCGATATCGAAGAGACGCTTCTTCACGCTCAGAATGAGGCTCTGGAAGGTTTGACATTTCGGGATCTGGCGTTGAGGAAGCTGGAGTCGGGACCCGGAGGGGCGGCTCTTCAGGAGGGGTAGAGAGTAAAAACACCGTCTTCCAGTACGGCGTAGGAGGGTTGTTTGGTCCAATCCCCGAGAGCAATAAGGGTGTGGCCGTTTTCATGATGCAGCAAAGGTACGTGAAAATGACCCGTGATCACGGTATCATAGCCTTCGGAAAAACGTTGCCGGGCATAGTTTAGCAGGTCGTCGTGCGGCAGGGAATGCCGTTCACGGCCACCGTTTTTGCGGGAACTTTTGGCGCTGGCCCAGCGAGCAATACGCCATGCCGTATCGGGGGGCACCAGCATCATCAGGCGATGGCTCAAAGGATGGCGCAAAACACGACGCAGCACCCTGTAGCCCGTGTCTTTCGGATTGACCAGGTCTCCATGGGCTATGAAGATTTTGCGGCCATCGCGTTCCAACGCACCTCCGTCGGGAAGAATGCGACAATCCAGCGTTTCGCTGAAATAGGGCCCCAGATGAAAATCGTGATTGCCCTCGACGAAGACAAGTTCGGTGCCTGCCTCATGCAGGCGCCGCAGCCTTTCGAGCAGGGGAAGGTAAGCTGAAAATACGGTATGGCGATAGCCCAGCCAGAATTCGAAAATATCGCCCAGCATGACCAGGCTGCGCAGACTGCCGCATTGCCCATCCAGAAAATCCAGCAAGCGCAGGTAAGGTTCATCGCAGGGATCGAGCAGGTGCGTATCGGCTAGAAAAAGATCTTTCATGGGATCCATTGTACCCGTCCTGAAACTTCACAGGGAGGGCGATATCAGGTTGTGTAAGGGGAAACGGGCGCTTCTCGCACGACTCAAAAACAGGCATACGTCTGTGTGCCGGAGAGGCGACCTGCGTCGCACATTTACGGGAGTTTCTAGCGCTTAGTTCGTATAAAAAAGGCCTTTTCCGAATGGAATCCAACTATAAAAGCGGGACAGGGTAAAGTCAAGCCGAACGGCTTTTACGCCAAGGGAGGAAAGAATGCTGACTATTTTGGGGAATATGCACCCCATTGTGCAGGCTTTGCTGGCTACCTGTTTTACCTGGGGGGTAACGTCGCTCGGCGCAGCTGCCGTTTTTCTTGCCCGCCAGCCAAGTCGCAGGACGCTCGATGGCATGCTCGGTTTTGCTGCGGGGGTGATGATTGCCGCCAGTTACTGGTCGCTGCTGGCGCCCGCCATCGAAATGTCGGAAGGGCAGGGCGGGCCTTCCTGGCTGCCTCCGGCCATCGGGTTTTTACTTGGCGGGTTTTTCTTGCGCGGACTGGATATGCTTTTACCGCATTTGCATCGGGGCCTGCCGCGTAGCAAAGCGGAAGGGATTGAGACTTCCTGGCCCCGCAGCACGCTGTTCGTCCTTGCCGTAACGTTGCATAACATTCCGGAGGGCCTTGCCGTAGGGGTTGCTTTCGGGGCCGTGGCGGTCGGACTGGAGGCCTCCAGCCTGACGGCTGCGGTAGCCCTTGCTCTGGGGATCGGCCTTCAGAACTTCCCCGAGGGCGTAGCGGTCTCCATGCCGTTGCGCCGCGATGGTTTGTCTCCGCTGAAAAGTTTCTGGTATGGTCAGCTCTCCGGTTTTGTTGAAGTGGTCGCCGGTGTGATTGGAGCCGCAACGGTATTGTTGGCACGGCCGATCCTTCCCTATGCCCTTGCGTTTGCTGCCGGAGCCATGATTTTTGTGGTGATCGAGGAAGTGGTGCCGGAGACCCAACAAGGTGAGTTCGGCGATTTTGCAACGTTGTGCGCCATGTTCGGCTTTGTCGTTATGATGAGCCTGGATGTCGGTTTGGGCTAAAAACTCGTTTCCGCCCTATAGAAGTGCGTTGTATTTATTTTTTGTGTTCATGTCTATGAACTTTACGGTTTGTCAGGAGGACAACATGTTTTGTAACATTTTAAGGGCCGCCGGTCTTTACAGGGTGGCTCTGGTCGGGGTGTGCTTGCCGCTGTTGCTGGCATCATGGGGCCATGCTGGCGAGTATCGCACCCCGAGAGCCGGTGAACGTTTCACCACGGAATTGTTCGGTCAGTCGGTCACGGCACCGTCCCGGGATCGCTGTTCCGTGACCGCTTTGAACCTTGGCGTCCAATGGCTTGACGAGGCTCCCAGCGATTATGAACTGCAGCCCTATGGCGCTTATTTTCTATGGCGCAACACCGATAACGGCCGGCAGAGACTTCGTGCCGTGCTTGTGGGGGTGTACAACGAGGTGCGTTATCATGTGACACCCGATTGGTTGGGCAAAACCGAACTGGTCATGACGTTCGACAACATGACCGTTCCCATGGCACGTCAGGAATTCATCGAAGGGGTGAAAATCGAAGAGGAAGAACTGGAGTGGCATCGCCTTCACCTTGGTTTGGGCTTCGGTTGGCGGACCCCCCTGGCGCCAGGACACCAGGATAATGCCCTGGAAGTGGCTCTGACCTATGAGCCGGGAATGTTATGGTTCGATGACGGTAGCGATACCGTTGACGGTTTTCGACAACCCCGGGATACCTATGAGGGGAGAGTGCATATCCGTATGCGTGCCGATGCTCTCGAACGCAACATCATGGAACTGCCCCATGTCGGTTGGGCTGCAGGGTTTGATGGATGGTATGGGCATCGTGCGCGCTGGGACGATTGGGGGGCTGCGACCATATCGGGTATGCAGTCCGGGGAGGAGCATCGTACCTGGGTTGCCGGGCGCTTCTATGGCCTGGTCGCCATGCCTTCACCGCTGGGCGATGGCGAGCGCAACCGTCTGCTGGCTTCCGTATATGCAGGTATGGGCAAAGATCTCGATCGCTTCAGTGCTTTCCGCCTCGGTGGTGAACCGACCGGCGGGGAATGGGAGGCGCTATCGCGGCCGATGGTCTTGGGGGCGATCTTTGACGAGTTCTACAGTCGCAGTTATGCCATTGCCAATCTTGAATATCGACGCGAATTGCTGTTTTTCTGCTATCTGCATCTTCGCGGACAGTTAGCGGTCGTTGACAGGCCGCGGGTTAAAAACGGTTCTCTTGATTGGGAAATGGATACCCTGCCGGCCATCGGTGCGGCCGTAACCTGCGGGGCACCATGGAACTCCCAAATCGAACTCGGTTTGAGTTATAACTTCGGATTATTGCGTGAAGACGGTGGCGACAGCGATTTCGGCGCCTCCGCACTGACGTTGGGTTGGTCCAAGGAGTTCTGATCGGCGAATCTTTTCAATACGGTCTCGCCAAATGAGCTGGAAGCTCCTGCTTCGCTGAAGCGTATGCCTGCTGACAGCCAATCTTTCTGTATTGCCAGCTTGTGTGCTTTGTCACAATAGATATCACCGCCCCGGTATCCTGCCGGGGCGGTTTTGTTTGTCATGTATTTTGGTTTTATTGCCCAAAAAGAGTTGAAAGCCGCGTTGATTTATGTAAATCTCGTTGTGTAGCTTGCAACATATCGAAGGGTTTGTTTTCGATACAGGCTCTATGTTGTATCTGCGGAATCGTTTCCATCGTTACGCAGGGCATAAAAAGAGCCGGGTTGCACCTTACCTATTTGGCCGCTGGAGGGATATGACGATGTATTGTCGATCTCTTGCAGCGGCAATTTTTTTGTTTGGCGGGGAACGCGGGACGAGGTCGACAGCAAATAGACTTGCATTAGGCTGTATTCATGCGTATTTTGGATGCAAGAGACACCTAGGGACTGGCGGACGCGCAACGCAATGAGGCCATGGGAAAATCGCAGGCCGGTTAGCAGGGATATGTCACCTGTTGCCGATCGGTCGAACAATTACGGAAACTCGATGGCTTCCCTTTTCAGGTGTGAGGTTTATTTTTCAAGTCCGACAGCTTCGAGGAATATTTTCATTCGGAAACCGGGATAACTCTTTACGGTGCATTCCAATTTACGGAGGTTCAGAATGACATTGCACATCCAAAACAAGCTTATGCAAACGTTGCTCGGCAAGGCCGAAACCCTCAAGATCGAGGAGGTTCGCATCGGGGTGGGCTATTCGGCGGTGAAACTCGATAACGGACATGCCGGTCTCGCCTGGACGCCCCCCAATAGAGGCGGCGGGTGCACGCATCTTCACGCTGCAGGGACGCTGGGCGGGAAACCGGCGACGGAATTGCTGGCCGGTCTCGTCGAAGAACGGCCTTTACTGCGTGCTCTCGGGGTGGCTACGGCCAATGCGTTGCTTGCCGACAGCCCCAGTCCCGATGTTTCCACTGTCAATGCCCTGGAACCGCTGCGCATTACACCTTCCTGCCATGTGGTCATGGTGGGCTATTTTGGCCCTCTAGTGCGAGATTTACAGAATGTCGGATGCCGGCTTGACATTGTCGAACTCGATTCGAATCGTCCCGGTGTTCTGTCTCCGCAACAGGGGCAAAAGGTTTTGGGGGTCTGCGATGTTGCTATTTTAACCGGTACCAGCCTGATTACCGGTACTCTGGACGAGCTGTTCGCCTCTCTCGGTCGTCCCCGCAGTGCTGTGTTGCTGGGACCGTCGGCACCCTTGTGTGCCGAGGTCTTTGCCGATACGCCTCTGACCCAGATCTCCGGCGCCCGTGTTCTTGATTGTGACAGCGTTTTTCGGGTCATTTCGGAGGGGGGTGGCACCCCCTTGTTGAAGCGGCATGTCGCTTTTGAAACGCTGCTGTTTAATGCTGTGCCTGCTTGTGGCGCATGCCGGTAATCTCGTTTTTGGAAACCTTTCCGGCAGCCTCGATTACGCATGCGTTGTAATCATCTTTGCTTTCGTTTTATTTCGTTTTGCTCAGATTATTCTGGAGCATGTTCCTAAGGTTTTGGTATGATTGCAAAGAAGATATCGGTAACTTAGGCGCCAACGAGAGGTATGATATGTCATTTAGTGAACCTGTTAAGGATCAGCTTGATCTGTTCGGAGCGGTAGTTGACAATCTGGCCATCATGGTGGATATGGCACGCAGCGCTTTTAATCATCAGTGTCGTCAGATGTTAGCTGAAATGGAACACCACAAAGTGATCGTTGAGGAAGAGATCGCCCTGGCGACGGAGAGGATCGACAACCTGCTGGCTGAACTTTCCGCCAAAGACCAGGTCAACGCGATCAAACTGCACAGCGTACTGGCGCATTTGCAGATTGTTACCGAAGCGCTGGGCGAACTGGTTCATCCGCTGCGGCGGCAGATCAGCGACGGCGTTCCTTTCTCTCCCAAGGCATGTAGTCAGATCAATGATCTGCTCAAAGGGCATTTGGAGATTCTTCGCGCTTTGGCTGATGTCCTGAAAACAGATAACGATGTTCTTAAAACGTATATCAGCGATGAAAAAGGGCCCCAGGTCTGTTCCCTCTGTATCGAGTTCGCTACCGATCACGAGGCCCGGCTTATAGAGGGCTTGTGCACTCCCCATGCCGCACCATTATATCTTGGGATTCTCGATTGTCTGCGAGTTATGGCGCAGCATGAAATTTCCGTGGCACAGTTGCTGCGGGAGATTTCCAAGGCTGAAGGGCCTATGGCTTGATGGCTGTTTCGGCCACGGCTCAGTTACGGAAAAGGCCGGACGACAGTGTCCGGCCTTTTTTTACGATTGCGCTGAAGGTGGTTTCGGCTTTCGTCGACAGGTGACGTTTCCTGTCGTGGTTATTCGAGCGTTTGAGTCTGCTGCGGTACCAGCACGATCTGAATGCGCCGGTTTTGAGCCCGGCCCTGGGCCGTGGCATTGCTGGCGATCGGCATGTAGGGTCCGAATCCGCAGACGGATAAACGTTCGCCGGAAATTCCCAGGCGATCCTGCAGGAAATGCACCACGCTGCCGGCGCGAGCGGTCGACAGCTCCCAGTTGGAGCGGTAAATGTCCTTTAACCGGGGGCTGATGGGCACATTGTCGGTATGGCCTTCGACCCGAATGGATTTGTCGGCGGTATTCTTGAGGATGGTGCCAATGCGCTTGAGGATGTTGAGTCCGGCCGGTTTGATGTCGGCCTTGCCCGAATCGAAAAGAATCTTTTCCACCATGTTCACGGTCAGGCGGCCCTGCAGGTCCGAGATGGTCACTTCGCCGCGTTTGATTTCGCTTTCCAGTTTGTCGACCAGGTCATCGTAGGTTGTTTTCAGCTGCGCGATGCGTGCCTGGCGTGCCAGATGTTCCTGTTCCAGTTGCGAGTTCAAATGGCGTTTTTCCTCCTGCAGGCGATCAATATCCTGCCGCAGTTCGGTCATGGCTTGACCGGTTTCGGCACTGCGGTTGGCGAGGATTTTTTCCAGACGCGCGATGTCGGCTTTGGCGCGCAGGTTGTCCTGACGCAGCGTCACAGCCGTATTGCGGGAAGTTTCCAGTTGTTGCCCCAGTTCATCGTAACGAAGCGCCAGCTGTTTTTGCTGTTCCATCAGCTTGGCGTAGTCCTGTTCGAGATTGCTGCTGAGGGTTGCATAATGCTCGGCCTCATCGGATTTACGCTGAAAAGCGGATCGGCTGACGCAACCGCTGGCGAAAATGGCAATGATCAGGCTGATAGTGATGAACCGAAGGGTAACGCGCACGATAATGTTCCTCCTGTAAAGTCTGCCGCGGTGGGCGCCTGTGGATATTCCGACCATTGTTAAACAAAAAACCATCCACTTGTAAAGTACAAAGACCGTTTGCAGGGGCTTTATCCAAAGACCGGCAAGGACGGTTTCTGTTTTGGGGCCGATCGTGCGAAACGGATTTACCCTATAAGGGCATCGTGGGGGCAGCGTTGACGGACAGGTACGATTGCCGGGTTCGCGATGACAACATGATGTCGGGGTCGTTATCGAAATCGTGCCGGCTGTCGCGTGTGAGTCTGCAACGTATTGGTTGCGGGGGCTTCTGCGACCGTGATATAAAAAGGCTCGATGTTATTGTGTAAAGTTGTTTTAAATTCATCCTTGGAGAGAACCATGTTCGAAATAGATCGTATTATCCGGACCGCCCTGCAAGAGGATATCGGTCTTGGCGATATAACCACTCAGGCAACCATCGCAACCGGCACCACGGCCCGGGCGGAACTGGTTGCCAAGCAAGATTTCGTTTTGGCCGGGATCGATGTGGCTTGCCAGGTTTTTCATGTACTGGATCCTTCCATCGCTTTTGAAAAACTGCGGGAGGACGGTGTGCACGTGCAGCGTGGCGATGTCCTGGCCTGGATAAAGGGCGAGGCAGCCACCCTGTTGCAAGGTGAGCGAGTTGCCTTGAATCTTATGCAGCGCATGAGTGGTGTGGCTACCCATGCCGCAGCGTTTGTGAAAGAGCTGGAAGGCACCGGTGCGGCGGTGGTCGACACACGAAAGACCACGCCGGGGTTGCGTGTTCTTGAAAAATACGCGGTAAGGGTCGGTGGCGGCCGAAATCATCGCACCTCCCTTTACGACGGTGTTCTTATCAAGGAAAATCATGTTGCTGCGGCCGGAGGGATTGCCGTTGCGGTGGCCCGTGCACGTGAAACGGCGCCGCATACCTTGCGTATCGAGGTCGAAACACGCAATCTTGAGGAAGTCAAAGAAGCTTTGGTCGCCGGTGCCGACGTCATCATGCTCGATAACATGGATCTCGAAACATTGGCCGAGGCTGTCGCTTTGGTGGACGGAAATGCCGTGACGGAAGCTTCTGGCGGGGTAACGCTGGAGACCGTGCGCGGTATCGCCGAAACCGGTGTGGACCTGATTTCGGTGGGCGCCTTGACGCATTCCAGTCCGGCCGTCGACATTTCGATGCTTTTTCAATAACAGGCTATTATGACCGGGCAGGATGCACGCACAACCATACTCGCGTTATTTCGCGCGGCCGGCGACGGATTTGTCTCCGGTGCTCAGATCAGTCGTGCCCTGGGTGTTTCGCGTACCGCCATCTGGAAAAAGATCGAACAACTCCGTTTGTTGGGATATGCGATCGAGGCCGTGCCTTCCAAGGGCTACCGCTTGCAGGGCTCGCCCGATGTCCTGTTGGCTGCGGAGGTGCAGGCGAACCTGGAAACCGAGCGCATCGGCTGCGAAGTGATATACTACGCAGAGACCGATTCCACGAACCTGTGTGCCCACGAACTGGGCAAGGCCGGAGCGCCCGAGGGCAGCGTGGTGTTGGCGGACAGCCAGATCGCGGGACGGGGGCGACTCGGCCGTCGATGGTGTTCCCCCCCTGGAGTCAACCTGTACGCTTCGGTGCTGTTACGTCCTCCGGTGGCTCCCCGATATGCCAGCCAATTGACCTTTCTGTCCGCGGCCGCGGTGGCACGTACGGTGGCCGAAACCGGAAACCTTGCGGCGACGGTCAAATGGCCCAACGATGTGTTGGTGGGAGGGCGCAAAATTGCCGGCCTGTTGAACGAGTTGGACGCCGAAACTGAACAGATTCACTATCTGGTATTGGGGATTGGGGTCAATCTCAACATGCGGACCGAGCAGTTTCCGGAAGATTTGCGATATCCCGCTACCTCCATGATGTTGGAATGCGGCCGCAAAGTGTCGCGCCTCGATTTCGTTCGCTGTCTGCTGCGTCATCTCGATCATCTTTACGCTCTTTACCTTAGCGAAGGATTCCCTCCGGTGCTGGCCGTTTGGCAGCAATATTTCGACCTGGTGGGACGTAGCGTCGAAGTGGACCTTCAGGACCGTCGCATCATCGGGAAGGTCGCGGGGCTCGATAGCGATGGTGCGCTGTTGCTGGATCTTACGGATGGTACCCGGGAGCGGGTTCTGGCCGGCGACGTAAAACCGCTGTAGTTTCATCTATTCCGATGCTGGTTGGTTTCGTCCGACTCGCGTCATGGCTCACAAAATACTTAAGTACAAGTCTCGGTGGTTTTCGTAAACTACCGGCAGGAATATAGCCCGTTTACACGCTGGAGACCGTCAGCGTCCGACGCCGGGATTATGGGTGGACGCTGCCTGAATAAATGTGAAATTCAAAGGAACACTATGCTGCTGGTTATCGACGTCGGCAATACCAATACCGTTGTTGGACTTTATGAAGGGCAAACGCTGGCCTATAATTGGCGTATTACCACCGATAAAGGGCGTACCGGCGATGAATATGCCATGTTGCTGCACGAATTATTGCGTCTTGCCGGTGTCACCTTCGATCGCATAGAAGATGTGATCGTATCGAGTGTTGTGCCTCCGACGCTCCAGGCCATCGAGTCCCTGTGCCGCAAATATGTAGGACGCAGCCCTTATGTGGTCGGTCCGGGGATCAAGACGGGCATGCCGATTCTTTATGAAAACCCCCGTGAGGTGGGGGCTGATCGTATCGTCAATGCCGTGGCCGCTTTTGCCCGCTGGCAGCGGAGTTTGATCGTGGTCGATTTCGGTACGGCCACGACCTTCGATTACATTAATGCCAAGGGGCAGTACCACGGGGGCGCCATCGCTCCCGGGCTGAAGATCAGTGCCGATGCCTTGTTCGATAAAGCCAGCAAGCTGCCCCGGGTCGAGGTTTCCAGGCCGCCCACGGTGGTCGCCAAAAATACCGTCAACAGTATCCAGGCCGGGCTATTTTACGGTTATGTGGGCTTGGTCGACGGTATTGTCGAACGTATGAGAAAAGAAACCCGTGACGATCCCCTGGTTGTCGCTACCGGGGGCCTGGCCACTCTGATTGCCGACGAAACCCAAACCATACATGAGGTGGAAAGCGATTTAACTCTGGAAGGATTGCGCATTCTGTACCTGCGCAACAAGGGGTGATTTCCCTATAAAAATATTTTCTTCATGCTCACAACGGCAGCAGATTGCCGATACGATGTCATAAGCGGCGATGTTGTTTTATCCATCGCAGCGTTCGTTGTTTCCTTAGATGTGATTCTCACGCGCGTTCCCCCGGCGGGGAAAATGAAGGGAGAGACCATGGGAAAGTACGACACGGCTAAGTTGAGGAATTTGGGAGTTGTTGCACATGGCGGGGCGGGTAAGACCTCCCTGGTCGAGGCCATGCTGTTTTGCAGCGGGGTGACAGACCGATTGGGGCGGGTCGACGACGGCAGTTCATTGCTGGATTATCAGCCGGAAGAAATCAAAAGAACCAGTTCTATCGATGCCAGTTCCTGCTTTCTTCCCTGGAAGGAGCATGAGTTGCACATCCTCGATAGTCCGGGATATGCCAATTTTTTGCACGATACACGCAACTGTCTGCGTGTGGTTGATGGCCTGTTGTTGGTGGCTTCGGCTATTTCCGGGGTTAAATCCCAGACACAGAAAATGTGGGAATGGGGCCGCGAGTACAAGCTGCCGGCTGTCGCATTCGTAAGTAAGATGGACCGCGAGCGGGCCGATTTTCAAAAGGCCGTGGCAACCATGGCGGAGGCCCTGTCGATTCGTGCCGTGCCGCTGGTGTTGCCCATAGGCGCGGAAAATGAGTTTTCCGGTCTGATCGATCTGATTACCATGCAGGCGTACCGGTTTTCCGAGGATGCTTCGGGCGGGGTAGAGCCTGTTGAGATCCCCGGTGACTTGCAGGAAGAAGCTGAACTGCAGCGCATTGCCCTGGTGGAGGCCGCGGCCGAAACCGATGATGTGCTGATGGAAAAATATCTTGAAGAAGATAATTTGAGCGAGGCGGATATTCGTAGCGGGTTGCGGGTAGCGACCCTGTCCGGAGAGATTGTTCCGGTTTTGTGCGGCAGCGGTCCCGCCAATCGGGGGGTATCTTTTTTACTCGATGTGATTAATTTATGTTTGCCCTCGCCGGCGGATTGTCCGGTCCCTGTGGGCAGTGTGCCGGAATCCGGGGACCTGGCTGAACGGCAGGCGGCCAAGGATGCGCCCTTTTCCGCCTTGGTGTTCAAAACCATCAGTGACCCTTATACCGGCAAGTTGAATCTTTTGCGCGTTTATTCGGGAACGCTTGAATCCGATTCGACGACGGGCAACGCCAATCGCGATTGTACGGAGCGTATCGGTCAGTTGTATAAAATGGTCGGGAAAAAACAGGTGGCCGTCGATCGGGCCATGCCTGGTGAGATCGTGGCTGTGGCCAAGCTGAAGGAAACGGTCACCGGAGATACCTTGTGCGACCGTTCCCAACCCCTTTGTTTCGATTTTCCCGAGCCACTTAAACCGGTTATTTCCTTCGCGCTTGAGGCGCTCAGCAAGAACGATGAAGACAAGATCCATGCCTCCTTGCAGCGTTTGGTCGAGGAGGATCCGACACTGCAGTTGGTGCGCGATGAGGAAACGCATGAACTGATTTTGTCGGGCATGGGGCAGGTTCACGTGGAAGTCACGGTTGAAAAGCTCAAACGCAAATTCAATGTCGAGGTGGAACTCAAAGAACCGAAAGTCCCCTATCGAGAGACGTTACGCGGCTCTGCCAAGTTGCAAAGCAAGTATAAAAAACAGTCCGGTGGTCGGGGGCAGTATGCCGACGTGTGGCTCGAATTCAGTCCCTTGAGCCGTGGCGAAGGGTTCATGTTCGAAGATAAAATTGTGGGAGGCGCCGTGCCGCGTCAATATATTCCCGCCGTTGAAAAAGGTATCAGTGAGGCGGCCCGCACCGGTGTGCTGGCAGGATTCCCCACGGTGGACTTCAAGGTGACGCTGTTCGACGGTTCCTTTCACTCGGTGGATTCTTCGGAAATGGCTTTCAAGATCGCCGGTTCCATGGGGTTCAAGAAAGGGATTGAGATGGCGTCTCCGGTGTTGCTGGAACCGGTGATGAAAATGGAAATTACCGTCCCTGATGAATGCGTTGGCGATGTGATCGGGGATATGAATTCCCGTCGGGGTAAAGTCCTCGGTATGGATCCCAAAGCCGGCAATCAACAGGTCAATGTCATGGTGCCTCTGGCCGAGGTGCTCAAATATTCACCGGAGCTTCGTTCCATGACCTCGGATCGGGGCATGTTTACCATGGAATTCTCTCATTACGAGGAAGTTCCTGCCCATCTGACCAACAAGCTTCTCGCCGAACTGAAAGAGGCAGAATAAGCAATGCCGATCTTCTTTAGTGGGCGATGCGGAAAAGATCCGGCAAGGTGTGAGAATGCAGTCTGCCCGGGTTCCGGGTCATGCGACCGACGGCTGAAGGGGCCCGAGCAAACGATGCATTGACCTGCACAGGCCACTAAATCTATCCTGGCCGCCGACATGTGCCATTTGCCGGCGGCCTTTTTCTTTGATGAAAACAACAGGTAATGACTGCATCTGAAAATTCAAAAAACAAAAAATCGGTACGGTTGAAGGTTTCGCCACGTGTGGCGCGACTTGTGTCCGGTGATGCTGGCTGCGATGAGCAGGTGCAAGCCCTTCGCGGGCATCTGGATCTTAACGACGTAGAGTGGCTGACGCTGCTGGTTTATTTTGGACAGCGCGCCGACCGGGAACTCCTCCGGGAGGTTCGTCGGGCATTGGATACTTTTCCGGAGGATCGTTTGCGCCTCCTGGCTGCCGACAACTCGCTGCAGCTGCCTTTACTCGGTTTTTTGGCCAAGCGTTATGCGCACTGCCCTACCGTTGCCGATGCACTTCTGACGAATTCCGCGTTGCCCGCCGCGTTGCGTTCGCATCTGCGCAAAACGATGGCAGCATCCAGCAAACCTGTTGCGGACGAAGATGCCGGGGAAGCGGCTGAAGAGGCAGGTGCAAGCCAGCAGATGACGGACGCAACGGATCAGAACGAAAATCCGGCTGAGACCCAGCCTGAAGATGAAGAGCCTGAGGGTACTGAAAAACTCAGTAAATTTCAGATGGCCATGCAAATGGGGGTTGCAGAAAAGATCAAAGCAGCAATGACCGGGGATAAGGAATGGCGGAGTCTGCTCATCAGTGATTCGAATAAACTTGTTTCGTCGGCGGTTTTAAAGAATCCGCGCATTACCGAGGGGGAGGTGCAGACCATTGCCCGCAGCAAGTCGACCAATGACGAGCTGATTCGTATTATTCTGCTCAATCGGGAATGGGTCAAGAATTACAGTATCAAACTCGCTCTGGTATTGCATCCTCGTACGCCGATCGGGAATGCCTTGCGTTTTATGGGGTTTCTGACGGAAAAAGACCTCAAGAATATGGTGAAAAGCCGCGAAATATCACCGGTGATTGTCAATAACGCCCGACGGATACTGATGGCCAAGTCAAAACGCAGCTAAACCCGTTGATGGCAGATGCGGGGGCGTTTGATTTTTCTCCGGATCCTTTTTGGGGATGGGGTTGCTCAAGTCCGGTCGAGGGCAGAGGCAATGGTGTCGGGGAAAAATGCCCGGCCGGTGGCGTGGGACTATTTTTATTCTAAAATATGATATATTCTTAATATCCCGAGGGGGACCCGGGATGCAACAGGATTTCTTTCGGGAACAGGCCGAACCATAGTGCGGGGCCAGAGGGCAAATCGCACTTAATCGATAAAAACAATCGCAGTGGAGGAGATAGGATTTATGAAGGGCAGTATCGTTGCAGTATGTGTAAGCCCCGGAAAGGGCGAACGCAAAAAAAACGTGGGACAAGGTGTGCTGGTCGAAGGGTTTGGCCTCGAAGGCGATGGTCATGGGGGCGACTGGCACCGTCAGGTCAGCCTGCTGGCCATGGAGAGCATCGCGTCCATGCAGGCCAAAGGCTTGGATGTCAAACCCGGCGATTTCGCTGAAAATCTTACCACCGAAGGCTTGGAACTGTTTACCCTGCCCATCGGGACGCGACTGCAGATCGGTGAGGATGTGATGCTGGAGGTGTCCCAGATCGGAAAAGTCTGTCATACACGCTGTGCCATCTATCATCAGGCCGGAGATTGCGTGATGCCGCGCGAAGGAATCTTTGCCGTGGTGCTTAAGGGCGGACCGGTAAAAACCGGCGATGTGGTGGAGGTTTTGCCACCTTTGGCCAAGGAGACTTCGGCATGAGCGAGTTTGCCTTCACCATCGGTATTTTGACCCTTTCCGATAAAGGGGCGCGTGGTGAGCGGGAAGATCTCAGTGGTCAGGTCATTCGCGAGATGATTGCTCCGATTGGCAAGGTCACCCACTACAAGGTCGTTCCCGATGACCTGGATACCATCGTCGAAACCCTGGTGGAATGGGTGGATCGGGATGAGGTGGATCTGATTCTCACAACCGGCGGTACGGGACTCAGCCCCAGAGACGTTACCCCCGAAGCGACCGCCCGTATTCTCGACTGGGAAATACCGGGAATGGCCGAGGCGATGCGCGTGGCGAGCATGCAAAAAACTCCTCATGCCATGTTGTCCCGGGCCAAGGTGGGGGTGCGGCGCCGTTCCATGGTCATTAATTTGCCTGGCAGTCCCAAGGGGGTGCGCGAAAACCTTGAAGTCGTCATGCCTGCGCTGGGGCACGGTCTGAGCAAGCTTAAGGGCGACCCGTCCGATTGCGCTCAATAGGTTCAAAGACGTGAATCTTTTGGATACGGGTTTAATTCATTACGACATTTCCCTTTTGGGAAGGCTCCTCCTGGCGGCTTTGCTGGGTGCGATGCTCGGTTTTGAGCGGGAGATCCATGGCCGGCCGGCCGGTTTTCGTACCCATCTGCTGGTAACCATGGGAGCCTGTTTGATGATGGTGGTTTCGGAGTATTTTTATACCAGGTACCATGTTCTCAGCAGTAGCGGTTCCATGCGCATCGATCCCGGCAGGGTTGCCGCCCAGATTGTCACGGGGATCGGTTTTCTCGGTGCCGGGGCGATTATCAAGGATGGCTCCGCGATTCGAGGGTTGACGACGGCAGCCTGTTTGTGGATCGCGGCAGGTATCGGAATGGCCGTTGGTGTCGGGCTGTATGTGCCGGCGTTGGCCGTTACCGGCATGGCGGTAGGCGCTCTGATGTTCCTCAAGCGACTGGAGGACGCCATGGCGAAAGACAGTTATGCCGATCTGACGATCTTTTGCGACCCTGATCCTGCCGTCAGTTCTTCGCTTGAAGCATTGCTCGACGACCGGGGGCTGAGGCGGGTCGAAACCGCAATGGAAAAAGATAAGGTAGCGCAGGAAGTGCGCTACGATTTTGTTGTTAAAAAGTTTGGTGGTATGGATTTCAGAACTTTTGTGGATGAGCTTGCAGCGATTCCGGGAGTGCGCAAAGTCCGCTATCGCTGACGCTACGAAAGAGGAGTTACTCACCCTGCATATTTTTTCAGAGAGGAACCGTTGCTATGATGTCGCCTCAGGATGTTAAGACAACCATTCTGCTTGCCGATGGCACCCGTACCATTCTTGATCTGGAAAAATCGTTTTTTCGCAGGGAGCAATATAATGTTCATACGGCAACCGGCGCTCGGGAGGTTTTTGATCTTGCTGTCAAGCACCAACCGGATATTCTCTTTATGGGCGCCGAGTTGTGCGATATGTGCGGGGCCGAGATGTGTCTGAGGCTGAAAGCGCACCCCAGTCTTTGTCGTCTGGCAGTGGTGCTGCTGGTTCAGCCCAACATGCCTGATCAGTTGTTGCGCTGTCAGCGGGCAGGTTGTGATGATATCCTGCAGAGACCGCCCCGGCGGCATCAGTTTCTGCAAGCCATAGAGAAGCACCTGCAGGTTCCAAGGCGGGCGGCGCCGCGCGTTCAAGTTCATATGCATGTCAAATATCGGGAACCATCGGGCGAACATGATTTAACTCATTATTCCGTCAACGTCAGCACCGGCGGATTTTTTATCGAAACCCGCGCCCCGTTGCCGGTCGATACGCCATTGCGGCTCGAGTTTACCATTCCCGGGCATGTGAATCCGATTTGCTGCCAGGGCAGGGTGGCCTGGATCAATGCCCTTGACGAGTCCCGGACAAAGCGATTGCCGGAAGGTATGGGGGTGCAGTTTATAGGATTGACTCTTGAGGATATGGCGGTCATAAGGGCTTTTGTCATGCGCTCGCTTGTTGTCCCCGATTGGTAACTTTATTTGATTTTCCCAAGGTTTTTAAAACGCTCCGTCAGGAGCGTTTTTTTTATTTGGAGCGACGGGGGTGTGGGAGACCGGGCCCACGAATGTTTGAACGAATAGAGTTTGACCGAGAGGTGTCTTTGTGATATTCAAAACGCCAAATAAAGACGGTGTTTTATTTTTATTCATGTCGAATGTGGGGAACATAAGGATTTAGAGCCATATGGAAGGAACGGGTGATATGGGCAAAAGTCTGCATTTTACCATGGGACAATTGCTGGAACACATGGCGATAAAGTATCCGGATAACGACGCTTTGGTATACCCCGACCAGGGGTTGCGTTACTCCTATAAGGAGTTTAATGCCATCTGCGATGGCGTGGCCAAAGGCCTTTTGGCTATGGGGGTCGGCAAGGGCGACCACATTGCCATCTGGGCAACGAATGTGCCCCAGTGGGTGATCCTGCAATTTGCGTCGGCAAAAATCGGCGCCATTCTGGTTACCGTCAATACCAACTATAAAGCCGTTGAACTGGAATATGTGCTTAAGCAGTCGGATACCACGACTCTTTTTTTGGTGTCGGGTTTCAAGGATACCGATTACGTCGAAACCCTCTACAGTGTGGTGCCTGAATTGCGGAATGCGGAACCGGGACAGCTGCAGTCCGAGCGGCTTCCGTTCCTGAAAAATGTCGTCTTTCTTGGTGAGCGGGATTATGCCGGTATGCGTCGCTGGCATGATCTGGAAGTTCTCGGGGAGGGGGTCGAAAACGATCAACTCAGTGCTGTGCAGAAGCTTCTCGACGAGCACCAGGTTATCAATATGCAGTACACCTCCGGAACTACCGGGTTTCCCAAGGGGGTGATGCTGACGCACCACAATGTCATCAATAATGGTTTCAATATCGGTGAATGCATGCGTTTTACGGAAAAAGACCGATTGTGCATACCGGTACCTTTTTTCCATTGCTTCGGCTGTGTCCTCGGGGTGATGGCCTGCGTGACCCACGGTAGCACCATGGTGCCGGTGGAGACATTCAGTGCCGAAGCTGTTTTGCGCACCGTCCAGACCGAGAGGTGCACCGCGCTGCACGGTGTGCCGACCATGTTTATCGCCGAACTCGATCATCCCGCTTTTGACCGCTACGATTTAAGCAGTCTCAGAACGGGTATCATGGCCGGTTCGCCTTGTCCCACTGAGGTCATGAAACGTGTCATTCGCGAAATGTACATGACGGAAATCACCATCGCTTATGGGCAGACCGAATCGTCGCCGGTCATTACTCAGACGCGCACTGACGACCCTGTGGAATTGCGTGTTGCCACCGTCGGGCGTGCCCTGCCCGACGTAGAGGTCAAGATTGCTGATATCGAGACAGGTCAACGCCTGCCCCCAGGGCGCCAGGGTGAGCTCTGCACCCGCGGTTATCTGGTCATGAAGGGTTACTACAAAATGCCCGACGAAACGGCGCGGGTTATCGATGAGGACGGCTGGCTGCATACGGGCGATCTGGCGGTGATGGATGAAAACGGGTATTGCAAGATTACCGGTCGCATCAAAAATATGATCATTCGGGGAGGGGAAAATATCTATCCCCGTGAAATTGAAGAATTCCTCTATACCCATTCCAAGGTAGCCGACGTGCAGGTGTATGGGGTTCCCGATGTGAAATATGGCGAGCAGGTCATGGCAGCGATCAAACTTAAAGAAAACACCTCGGCTACCTCGGAGGAGATTCAGGATTTTTGTCGTGGCCGTATCGCAAATTACAAAGTTCCCCGATACATCAAGTTTGTCGATGAGTTTCCCATGACCGCCAGCGGGAAAATCCAGAAATTCAAATTGCGTGAAATGGCCATCATGGAATTGCAACTCGAAGCTGCCGGCTCGGTGGAAACGGCATGAATGGTTATGCCGCCGACAGCTGGACCGATAGAGTTCCGGTGGAGGAACTTCGAGCGCGCTGGCAGCATTTGCAAAAGGCTATGGCCGCAGTCGGTCTTGAAGCTGCCGTGGTCATGCAAAATGCGGATCTGTATTATTTTTCAGGTACCTTGCAAAGTGGCGTGTTATATATACCGGTTGAAGGCGATCCCTTGTATGCTGTACGCCGTGATGTGTGCCGTGCCCGCCGTGAGAGCTATGTGCCCAGCATTGTACCTTTTCGCAGTTTCCGGGAACTGCCGGGCATTGTAGCCGATCATGGTTTGCCCCGTGTAGAACGCGTCGGCATGGAACTCGACGTGTTGCCGGTGGCAACGTTTCAGCGCGTGAGTCACGCCCTGGGGGATCCGCATGTCGAGGATCTTACCCCGTTGGTGAGGTCTTTGCGTTCGGTGAAATCCGCATGGGAACTGGAGCGCATGCGTCAGGCGGGTCGTCAGCTCGATGAAAGTTGGCGACTGGCGACGCAGATGGCTTGCGAGGGGCTTAGTGATCTTGACCTGGCTGTTGCCCTGGAAGGTTTGGCGCGACGGCGTGGCCACCCCGGTTATGCCCGCATGCGGGCTTTTAACGGGGAGGTCGCCATGGGCCTGGTATTGGCGGGGGCGGACGGCGCCGCATCAAGTTTTCGCAATACGCCCCTGGGCGGCGCAGGCCTGCATCCTTCCGTCGGATTCGGCCCCAGCGGGCGACGCCTGCGCCCCGGTCAACCGGTGACTGTGGATCTGATCGGATTCTATAACGGGTATCTGGCTGACCAGACCCGTACCCTGGCTTTGGGGTATCTTGACGAGCCTTTGTGCCGGGCTTACGAGGCCATGTGCCAGATCCAGGATCTGCTGAAGAAATCCGCTCTTCCCGGAGTAGCCTGGGGGCAGTTGTACGACGATTGTTGCCGATTGGCGTCCGAGCTTGGCTATGCCCGGCATTTCATGGGACAGGAGGGCTCCCAGGTATCTTTTATCGGGCACGGCATCGGCCTGGAGATTGACGAATATCCCTTTATAGCTCGGGGGTTCCGGGATCAGGTGCTGCGGGAAAACATGACCTTTGCCTTTGAGCCCAAAGCGGTTTTCCCCGGTCAAGGTGCGGTCGGCATCGAAAACACATTCGTGGTAACCGCTGCCGGTGTGGAACCCCTGACCCTTTCCGACGAGACCCTGTGCATCTTGTGATTTTCGCACAACTGGCAAGACCGGACCTTGCCATGACAGAGAAGACTCACCATGACTTTCAGAAAACCGATACTTTCCTTTGCCGCCGGGGTTGTCCCGGCGGCAATGCTTTTGTCGCTGGCGATTCTTCTTCCGGCGGCTAACGCAGCCGATGGCAGTCCCCCCCTGGATTGCCGAGGCTGCCACCGTGTCCTGCCGGTTGCGCACCCGTCGGTCGAAGGCCACCGCAGTGACTGTATGCAATGTCATGCGGGCCATGCCATGGGGGCAGCGGTTACGCCATCCCCGGCAGACAACCAACACCGCCGTCATACGGTATGGCTAACGCCGCGGCGTATCGAAAATCTTGGCGTTTTCCTGTTTCTATCCGGTTTGTTGGGCCCTGTGGTACACGGCCTGCTGTTTCTGTTCTCGGTTGGCATGCGCAGGCCTTCCGTTGTCGATCCCGAAGTCCCCCAGCTTCCCCCTTGCTCCATATTGTTGCGCTGCTGGCATGCGCTTAATGCCATAAGCGTAATGTTTCTTAGCGCCAGCGGGTTTGCTTTACGCTGGCTGCATGCCGGCAGCGGGATGCCGGCGGCGGCCCGTATCGTGCGTTGGCACAGCATGGTCGGGGGGCTGTACCTATTGGTCTGGGGGGGATGGATGGGGCTTAAATTGTCATCCGTCGGCCATGCCCAACGCTATCGACGACCGGCCGAGGGGTGGGTGAAAGGCATCGAAAAACAGCTGGCATATTACGGGTGGGGAATCTTTTGGGGTGCGCCTCGACCTCATGCCAACGAAGTTTTCAATCCGTTGCAGGCGGCGGTTTATTTGCTTGTCATGGGGGTTCTTTTGCCGGGGGTATTGCTGACCGGCCTCGGATTGTTGTCCATGCGGAGTGCCGTTATGGCGGCACTACGTCCGTGGCGAAGTTTGTTTCTGGAAGGGCATTATCTGTTGGGGTGCCTGCTGTTGGGGTTTTTTTTCGTACATCTGTACCTGGCCATCTGGGGGCCGGGCGGGCGTCTCTGGAAACGATCGTAGCGATCTGTATCGGAGGTCATGTCGCATCAATGCCGGGTCTTGTTCCGGTCTCTGGTAACCGGTTTTTCCTGAAGGGAATTTCTGCCGGATTCCGAGTTGAGAGGTTCTCCCCTTTATTGGGTATCGCAAAGGAGCCGGAGTCCCCTGGGGGGCTCCGGCTCCTTTGGTTTTAAATGCCCAGGCGTTTGATTTTTTCGACCAGGGTCGTGCGTTTGATATTTAAAAGGCTGGCGGCACGGGCCTTGACGCCGCCACTCAGACCCATGGCGGATTTGATCAGGCAGCGTTCGATACCGGCGATGACTTCGGGCATATCCATGCCGGATTCGGTCAGGCGCGGACAGGAAATCTGGGGATCTTCATCTTCGCAGCAACTGCCGCTGATATTGGCCGGCAGATCGCTTTTGCCGATCGCTATGCTGTCCGTGAGGGTAACGGTTCGCTCGATGACGTTTTCCAGTTCGCGCACATTGCCGGGCCAATGATAATTTTCCAGGCAATTCATGGCCCCGGGGGTAATGGAAATAAGCGGTTGGTTCATTTCGGTGCAGGTCTTCTGGAGAAAGTAGCGGGCCAGCAGGGCGATATCCTCGCGTCGTTCACGCAGGGGCGGCAGGGCGATGGGGATAACGTTCAGGCGGTAGTAGAGATCCGCCCGAAACCGGCCTTGTTCAACTTCTTCCTCCAGATTGCAGTTGGTGGCCGAGATGACACGTACGTCAAGCTTGATTTTTTTGGAAGAACCGACTTTCTCGACTTCCTGTTCCTGCAATACGCGCAGCAGCTTCATCTGCAGATGCAGTGGCATCGTGCCGATTTCATCAAGAAAAATCGTGCCCTGGTGGGCCTGCTGAAATTTACCCGTTTTGTCGGCAACAGCCCCCGTAAAAGCGCCGCGGACATGACCGAAGAGTTCACTCTCCAGCAGTTCGGCGGGAATCGCCCCGCAATTTATGGCGACGAACGGTTTTTCCCTCCGATGTCCGTTGTAATGAATGGCTTTGGCGACAAGTTCCTTGCCGGTTCCCGATTCGCCGAGAATGAGAATCGTGGAATCGGTGTTGAGTACTTTTTCCATGCGAGAAAAAACATATTGCATGGGCAGGCTGTTGCCAATGATGTTGTCGAACCGATATTTTCCGCGCAGTTGCTGTCGCAGATAGAGGTTTTCGGCCACCAGTCGGCTTTTTTCCACCGCCTTGGCGATTATCACCTGGAGCTTTTCGAAATGCAAAGGCTTGGTAATATAGTCGAAGGCACCTTCTTTCATGGCTTCGACCGCCGATTCAGCGGAACCCTTGCCGGTGATCAGGATAACGTTGGTAAAGGGCCATTGCTCTTTGACGCGTTTAAGGATTTCGATGCCGCTGACTCCTGGCAGGAAGAGGTCGGTAAGAATGACCTCGAAGGGCGTTTTGCTCAGGATTTCAAGGGCTTTTTCACCGGTTTCAGCTGTGGTGACCTGATATCCGGCATTGCCGAGAAGCAGGGCGATCGCTTCTCGATTGGCCGCTTCGTCTTCGATAACCAGAATCTGTGATATGTTTTTCATGGTGCAGCCTGCAGAAAAGGGTTGGCATGTCATCCGGTTGACGCTATGATGAGAGGCTACCACGTCTTAAAGGTCTATGCAAGATTGAGCGTTAAAAAAATGGCGCATCAGGAAGGCGGTGGTTCAAATTATTGACGTTCGGCGTTTCGTTGATTGCTTACACGGCTCCTGCAGGGCTCTTGCTCTGCTGATTGCGGTGGGGGTTTTTGTCGGTATTTTTCTGCTCTCCTCCGCTGAATCGCAGGGTGCGGTTCGCATCGGGGCGGTGCGTATCGCCGGGCCCATAAATCCGGTTGTTGCTGAATTTGTAACGCAAGAACTTGATCGCATCAACCGCGAAGAAGCCGTGGCCTTTCTGCTCGAGATCGACACGCCCGGTGGTCTGGACAGCGCCATGCGCCAGATTATCAAAGGCATGCTTGGTTCGCAAATCCCTGTTATCGTGTTTGTCTCGCCCTCGGGGGCACGGGCGGCATCGGCCGGTGCGCTTATCGCTCTGGCAGCCGATTTTGCCGTTATGGCTCCGGGAACCAATCTTGGGGCCGCCCATCCCGTTGCCATTGGCGGCGGGCAGAAGCCCCCGGATGACGTTATGATGAACAAGGTGGTGGAAGATGCCGCCGCCTATGCACGCAGTTTGGCGGCCCGTCGCGGACGCAGCGAAATATGGGCAGAGAAGATGGTGCGGGAAAGTGCGTCTATCTCTGCCCGGGAAGCGCTTCAGCACGGTGTCATCGACCTGATCGCCGAAGATAGGGCGGAGCTTCTGAAAAAGCTCCACGGTCGCAGTTATCGTCGGGCAGAGCGCTCTGAAGTGCTGCTTTGCATGGATGCTACGGTAGATATGGCGAGCATGGGGTGGCGGCAGAAGATTCTCAACGCCATCAGCAATCCGAATGTTGCCTATATGCTGCTCATGCTGGGCATACTCGGGGTGTTCTTTGAGATTTCCCAACCCGGGGTGCTGCTGCCCGGAGTGGTCGGCGCCATGTCTTTGCTGCTGGCTTTGTTCGCCTTTCAGACTCTGCCCGTCAACTATGTCGGCATTTTACTGATTGTGCTGGCCATGGTGCTGTTTATTCTGGAAGTCAAGGTGACGTCCTTTGGCATGCTTACCGTCGGAGGGATGATCAGTATGACGCTGGGTTCCCTGATGTTGTTCGAACATTCCGAACCGTTTCTCAGGTTGTCAAAGGTGGTGGTGGCCTGCACGGTATTGGTCACCAGCGGTTTTTTCCTGTTGGTCGTGTATTTTGTGGTGCGAACGCAACGGCGCCGTTTTGTGTCCGGCCGTGAAGGCATGGTCGGGTTGGTTGGCGAAGCCGTCACGGAGATTCATGCCGACGGGCAGGTGTTTGTGCATGGCGAATATTGGAAGGCTTTTTCCGCCGAGCCGATTGCGGCGGGAGCAGCTATAGAGGTGGTACGTCTGGCCGACAATATGCGTCTGGAGGTTCGTAGCGCCGGTGTCGGTCCGCATCGGCTCGATTCACATTCAACGTCAGGTTCCGATAAGGAGGATTGCACATGATATATCCCGTTATTGTCCTGGTTCTGTTGGCCCTTATCCTGAGCAGTGCCATCAAGGTGGTTTACGAATACGAACGCGGTGTGGTTTTTCGCCTTGGCCGTTACAGCGGTGTCAAGGGGCCCGGCCTGCGCCTCATTATCCCGGTGGTGGACAAATTGATGAAAATCAGTTTGCGCACGGTGGCTATGGATGTCGCCCCGCAGGATGTCATCACCAAGGATAACGTATCGATCAAAGTGAATGCGGTTCTGTATTTCCGGGTGGTTAATCCGGAAAAATCGATCATAGAGGTTGAAAATTACCTCTATGCGACAAGCCAGTTGGCCCAGACATCGTTGCGCAGTGTTTTGGGGCAGTCCGAACTTGATGAGCTGCTTGCCCATCGCGACAGCATCAACCGGCATCTGCAGGAAATTCTCGATCGTCAGACCGACCCCTGGGGGGTCAAGGTATCCAATGTCGAGATCAAGCATGTCGATCTGCCGGTAGAAATGCAGCGAGCCATGGCCCGACAGGCCGAGGCCGAGCGCGAGCGGCGTTCCAAGGTTATCCATGCCGAAGGCGAATTTCAGGCGGCCCAGAAGCTTACCGATGCCGCAGGCATTATTTCATCCCAACCGGGCGCCTTGCAGTTGCGTTATCTGCAGACCTTGACCGAGGTCGCGGCGGAAAACAGTTCGACGGTGATTTTCCCCTTCCCGGTGGACCTGGTAAAACCTTTCCTCAACTTGCAGGACAAGGGCTAAGGTCGTCTCGTCCGGATCTGAAATCGTTGCGGGCGAGGGCGTGCCGTTGGTTGCAACGGACGTATCCGAGTGATTACGGTGAAGTTTCTGTTCATTGCTCAATAAAGAGAGAGTTGCTTTGGATCTGTGGTTTTGGTAAAGTGCCCGGTCGGTCCAAACACCTAGTAACAGGGAGGTTTGATTCATGGAAGTGAAGAAATTCAATAAAATCATGGCGGCCAATCGCGGCGAGATCGCCATTCGAATTTTTCGTGCCTGTATTGAATTGGGCATCAAGACCGTTGCCATTTATTCCGAGGAAGATCGCGTTTCTCTGCATCGCTACAAGGCGGATGAGTCCTACAAGGTAGGCAAGGGCAAGGGTCCCATCGAAGCGTATCTGGGTATCGATGAAATCATCGATCTTGCCAAGAAAAAAGACGTTGACGCCATCCATCCCGGCTACGGTTTTCTTTCGGAGAATCCCGAGTTCGCCGAGGCCTGCGAAAAGGCCGGCATTGCCCTGATCGGGCCGGGGGCCACCATTCAGCGCCAGTTGGGTGACAAGGTCGCGGCACGCAAGGTCGCCATCGAAGCCGCGGTACCGGTGGTGCCGGGCACTGACAAGCCGGTCACCAGCGAAGAAGAGGCCCTGCTGTTCGCCGCCAAATGCGGTTATCCCATTATGATTAAAGCCGCCGCCGGCGGTGGCGGACGCGGTATGCGTATCGCCCGCAATCGCCAGGAGTTGGCTGAAGGATTGCGTTCGGCTTCTTCCGAGGCCAAGGCCGCCTTCGGCAATCCGTCGGTGTTTCTGGAAAAATATCTCGAGAATCCCAAGCATGTCGAAGTACAGATCATGGGGGACAAGTACGGCAACGTGGTGCATTTTTATGACCGCGACTGCTCCATTCAGCGCCGTCATCAGAAGGTCATCGAGATCGCTCCGTCGCCCAATCTGAGCGCCGCCAAGCGCCAGGAATTGTGCGATTACGCCCTGCGAATCGCCAACCACGTCGGTTATGTCAATGCCGGGACGGTTGAATTCCTCATGGATGCCGACGGCAATTTTTACTTTATCGAGGTCAATACCCGCATCCAGGTCGAGCATACCGTGACCGAGATGGTCACCGGGCGGAACCTGGTGCGCAATCAGATCCGTGTTGCCGAGGGCTACCGTCTCGACGATCCGGAAATCGGTATCCGCAGCCAGAAAGACATCCAGCTCAACGGTTTTGCTATTCAGGCCCGCGTAACGACCGAGGACCCCACACGTAATTTTTCTCCCGATTTCGGCACCATCACGGCTTATCGCAGCCCCGGCGGGTTCGGTGTGCGCCTCGATGCGGGCAGTGCGTTTCCGGGGGCGCGTATCTCTCCCCATTACGATTCGCTGCTGGTTAAAATCAGCGGTTGGGGGATAAGCCTGCGCGAATCGGCGCGGACTACCGCCCGCGCTCTCGAGGAATTCCGTCTGCGCGGGGTCAAGTGCAATATCGGCTTTTTGGATAATGTCATCAGCCATCCGACCTTTCTGGCCGGCGCCTGCGATACTTCCTTCATCGACAATCACCCGGAATTGTTTCAGATTCCGGTGAAGCGCGATCGCGCCAACAAATTGCTGTCCTATATCGGACATGTGGTGGTCAACGGTTATCCCGGCATTAAAGATCCGCTGCATTACAAGGATCTGCGGGATGCCGCTATTCCGGAGATCCCTTACGATGTGCCGCGGCCCCGGGGTACCCGTGACGTTTTCCTGGAAAAAGGCGCCGAGGGCCTTGCTCAATGGGCCTTGGACCAGCAACAACTGCTGGTTACCGATACCACCATGCGCGATGCCCATCAGTCGCTGATGGCCACGCGGTTCCGGACTCATGACCTGACCCGGATCGCCCCTGCCACCAGTCACCTGGCGAGCGGACTCTTTTCCCTCGAGATGTGGGGCGGAGCGACCTTTGACGTATCGATGCGGTTCCTGCGGGAAGATCCCTGGGAACGTCTCGATCGTCTGCGTGAAAAGATCCCCAATATTCTGTTCCAGATGTTGTTGCGGGCTTCCAACGCCGTCGGCTATTGCAATTATCCGGATAATGTCGTACAGGACTTCGTCGCCAAAGCGGCGCAAAGCGGTATCGACGTGTTCCGCGTGTTTGACTCTCTCAACTGGACCAAAGGGATGCGGGTCGCCATGGAGGCGGTTCGTAAATCCGGCGGTATTTGCGAGGCGGCGATTTGCTATACGGGCGATATCCTCGATCCCAAACGGGATAAATATCCTCTGGCCTATTATGTGAATATGGCCAAGGAACTGGAAAAGATGGGTGCTCATATTCTCGGCATCAAGGATATGGCCGGCCTGCTCAAGCCGTTGGCCGCCGAAAAACTGGTGCGGGCACTCAAGCAGGAAGTCGGTATCCCCATTCACCTGCATACCCACGATACGTCCAGCAACGGCGGTGCCACTCTGCTTCTCGCGGCCCAGGCGGGGGTCGATATCGTCGATACCGCTCTGTCGTCCGTATCCGGTCTTACTGCGCAGCCGAACCTCAACGCACTTCTTTCCGGTCTCCACGGGCATGAGCGCGACCCCGGTCTGGATCAAGGCGGTTTGCAGAAACTGGCCAATTACTGGGAAACCGTGCGTACCTATTATGCGCCCTTCGAATCGGAGTTGCGTAGTGGTACCGCGCAGGTCTACCACCACGAGATTCCCGGCGGACAGTACTCGAACTACAAGCCCCAGGTCGAAGGGATGGGGCTCGGCAGCCGCTGGGAAGAGTGCAAAGACATGTACCGCAAAGTCAACGATATGTTCGGCGACATTATCAAGGTTACCCCGTCGTCCAAGATCGTCGGCGATATGGCCATCTTCATGGTGCAGAACGATCTGCAGCCCGAGGATATTTACCAACGCGGTCATGAGTTGACCTTCCCTCAGGGAGTGGTCGATTTCTTCAAGGGGATGATCGGGCAGCCCCACGGCGGTTTCCCCGCGGAGCTGCAGAAGATTATCCTCAAAGGGGAGGAGCCTCTGACCTGCCGGCCGGGAGAATTTCTCGAACCGGTCGATTTCGGAGCCAAGCGTCAGGATCTCGAGAACAAGCTGGGACATCCGGTTACCGAACGGGACGTCATGTCCGCCGTATTGTACCCCGGCGTGTTCGAAGAGTTCGATGCCCATCGCACGGAATACCACGACACTTCGGTTTTGCCGACGCCGGTGTTTTTCTACGGGTTGGATCTTGGGGACGAGACCACCGTCGAAATGGAACCCGGGAAAACCCTGCTGGTGCAGCTCAATGCCATCGGCCGGGTGATGGAAGACGGCCACCGCGATATCTATTTCGAGCTCAATGGCGAACCCCGGCAGGTCATGGTTCCCGATCTTTCCGTGTCGACGGATCAGATCAAGCATCGCAAGGCCGATCCCGACAACCTGCACCACGTCGGTGCTCCCATGCCCGGCAAAGTATTCCGGATCATGGTCAACGTGGGGGATGTGGTCAAGGGTGGGGATATTCTGCTGTCCACCGAAGCCATGAAAATGGAGACCAACGTCAAGGCGGAAAAAGACGGTGTGGTCGCCGAGATTCTGGTCAATGAAGGAACTCAGGTGGAGCAGGGCGAATTGCTGCTGATCCTGGAATAATTACTTTGATTGCCATATAAACAAAAAAGCCGAACCGTCAAGGTTCGGCTTTTTTGTTGGGAACAGCCGGAAATGCCTTTGCCGGTATATGCGCAACTGCCGGTGGTCACGTCGGCAGCAGGTTCATCAACCCCAGCAGCGTTAACATGATGGTAAAACTGCCTGCGCAGAACAGGGTGGAAAGAACGATGATGGAACTGGTAAGCTGGGCATTGCTGTTCATTTCAAGGGCCATGACATAGCTGGCGGCGGCAGTGGGGGTGCCGGATAACAGCACGGCTATTCCCAGATCCATTCCTTTTACTGCGAACAGCTGTAACATCAGAAGGTTCAGCAACGGAAAGGCTGCCAGTTTGTAAACGGTAGCCAGGCCAGCTTGTTTCAGGTCGCCTTGCAATTGCTGCAGGGAAAAGGCGCCACCAATGGCCAACAGTGCCAGAGGCAAGGTGGCGCCGGTAATCAGGTGCAATGAGCGTGCGGCCATGCCGGGCATGGGCAGATGGCACAAGCTCCAGACGATGCCTGCCAGCGAACCCAGGATGAGCGGATTGCAAAGCAATTGATCGCGAATTAATTTCCATGTTCGGTCGGGGTGGCTGTGACGCTGCGGAAGAAGCAGCACCAGGATGGACAGCAGGTTGATGGTGGGTACCAGGCAGCCCATAAGCAGTCCGGCTCGCGTAAAACCAGTTTCGCCGTAGGCGCTCAGCACGATGGGCAGTCCGACATAGGCGAGATTGCCACGAAAAGCCCCCTGGCTGAAGCTGCCGCGATCCTCGGCCGGACAGCCGAGTATGCTCCCCAGGGCATAGGACGACAAGGCCCCGAGACTTAACGCCGCGATCATGGCCAGGGTCAGTTTTGCATTAAAGCTTGACTCAAAGTCGGCGGTGCCTATTTTATAGAAAAGCAATAAAGGCAACAGGATGTAATAGAGCAGGCGATTTGCCTGCCTGAGAAATGCCGAATCGATCAGACCCTTGAGGCGCAACAGGCCGCCCAGGAATATAACGGCGAAAACAGGCAAGACAATATTTAGAGTTGTTAGAAATGGTTGCATGCTACTTCCTCCCAGGGTATACCGCGACCATACGCTGTCCGTTTATGTATGGCAACGATCTTTTATTACAAGAACACGACAAGGGGCGCGCAATGGCCACAATCCTGGTGGATGGCGATACGTTACGAAAAACCTGTGAACAGCAGTTTCTTATGGATGGCTGGATTGCCCTGGCACCATTTGAAGAACTGTTGGGTATTTCCATTGTGGAGGCATGTGACGGGCGTTCTGTCTTGACCATGCCTTTTACGGTAAAACTATCTCAAGGCGGCGGTTTTCTGCATGGTGGCGCTTTGACCACGCTTGCCGATACTGCTGCGGCTATGGCCGTTAAAACCAGACTGGCTGAATCGGTGGCTTTTGTCACCCGGGATCTGAACATCCGTTTTCTTGCGCCGGTACGCGAAGGTCAGGTAACCGCCACAGCTGTGCTGAAGCAGATCCATGAACGTCGTTTCGAGGTGAATGTCGATCTCGAGGACGATCACGGTGTCAAGGTGGCGGCCTTTTCGGCGGATTTTCGGTTGTTGCGTGAACAACCGGTCGCAAATCCCTGAAAACCGGGCCTCCCCGATTGTTCGGGGCGATGGATAACGTGCCGGTTTTATAGCGTTGTGTTTCGATATTTCGGCGAAAGGTGCATGTATTATGAGCGCTTACTACAGGTTTCTGGTGCTGTCTGTCGGGATGTTGCTGCTTTGCTTTGCGGTTGTTCTGGCCGGAGGGCGAAGAGATAAGCAAAGTCAGGGGCAAGAGCTGGGCATTGGCCTGGAAGCTCCGAATTTCAAATTGAAAAACCAGGCTGGCGAGGTAACGACTTTGCGGCAATATCGGGGACAGGTTGTGGTTTTGGCTTTCTGGGCTACCTGGTGTCCGGCCTGTCGTGAGGAATTACCTTCCCTCGCGGGGCTTCACCGTCGCATGGCGGGACAGGGAGTCATGGTTCTCGGCATCAACGGCGGTGAGTCCGCCGCAAGGGTGAACGATTTTATGAACAGAGCGAATCTCGATCTTCCCGTTCTTCTGGATGCATCGGGCGAGGTTCATGGCCTTTATCAGGTACGGCAATATCCCACGACTTATATCATCGATCGACAGGGGAAGCTCGTAGAACGCCATATCGGGTTTCACGATTGGAATGCGCCGGAAGTGGCCGGAGCATTGCGCTCCCTCGCCGGTAACGGATCGGAGGTTAAACCATAATGGAGGGGCAAGAAATTACTTTGTGGATAGCTTTTTCGGCGGGCCTGGCTTCTTTTGTTTCGCCCTGTGTATTGCCGCTGATTCCTTCCTTTATCACCTACATTACCGGTCTCAGCTTCCAGCAGTTACAGCAGGCCCACCCCGGTGGACGCATCCGTATGCGGGTGGCTTTGCACTGTCTGCTGTTTATCGCCGGCTTCTCCCTTGTGTACACTACCATGGGGGTTGTGGCCGTAAGTCTTTTCAGCCTCATGGATGTCGGTTTGTGGTGGATCCAGAAGATCGGTGGTGTGTTGATCTTCCTGTTCGGGGTGCATCTGACCGGCCTGTTCCATTTTGGCATTCTGCTCGGTGAAAAGCGTTTGCATCTTCACGCTAAACCGGCCGGCTATATCGGGTCGTTTCTCGTTGGCCTGGTGTTTTCCGCGGGATGGACTCCCTGTACCGGACCAATATTCGGCGCTGTATTGACCATGGCCGCCGGTTCTTCCGATGATTCCGTGCGCGGCGGGGTGTTGTTGGCGACCTATTCGGCCGGTCTCGGATTGCCGTTTTTGCTCTCCGGTCTGCTGTTTCACAGCTTTCTTGGGTTTTTTAACCGTTTTCGTAAATATATCCGGCTGGCCGAATTGGCCACCGGGGTCATGCTCATGGTCGTCGGCGTCATCCTGTTTTTTGACTGGTTCATTTTTCTTACCGGCTATCTCTCTCAGTGGCTTCCGGCCGCTGGATGATCCGTGTCTTACCGCTTGACACCCACCCGGCCACTCTGGTACTTTGATATTCAATTTCACTGGAGGGGTCATGCCTGATAAAATTGAAATATTTCGGAAGTATATCAGCCAGCAGGGGCTTAAGCTTACCCGTCAAAGGGAAATTATCCTCGATGAATTTCTCCGTTCTGCCGCGCATTTATCGACCGAAGATCTCTACCTGAAGGTGCGAAAAAAACATCCTCGTATCGGATATGCCACTGTTTATCGAACGCTCAAGCTGCTGGCCGAGTGCGGCTTGGCGAAAGAGCGCGACTTCGGTGCGGGCCAGGCTCTTTACGAAGTGACCAATCAGGGGCAGCACCATGATCACCTTATCTGCACCGAATGCGGTGAAATTATCGAATTCGAGGATGAGCGTATTGAAGAGTTGCAGAGTAAGGTGGCGAAGGAGCATAACTTTACCATCCGAGATCACCGTCTGGAGATCTACGGACGGTGCTCCAAGTGCTCCTCTTCCTGATGTCGTTGTTTAATAATGTAAACCGTGACCTGCGGCACGGCATTTTGCCTTGAGTAGTGGTAGGCAATGCCGCTGGCTACTTATGTCCGCGACAAATAATGATCGTAAAATAGTTAATGTGACGACCCTTTGTGGTCACAAGGCAGCAGAAATTCTTGTTATTTAATTGTTCAGCAACCCCTTCCGGAATATTCAGCTATGGCAGTACAAAGTGAAGTGTGTCCAGCCGAACGCAAAATCGTGCTGGTCGGGAATCCGAATGTCGGTAAGAGCGTCCTTTTCAATGCCCTGACCGGGGCCTATACCGTTGTATCCAATTATCCCGGTACCTCCGTGGAGGTTTCGCGCGGCTGCTGCGAGATCGAAGGTGTGTCCTACGAAGTCCTTGATACGCCCGGGATGTATTCCTTGCTGCCCATAACCGAAGAAGAACGGGTAGCTCGGGAAATCCTGCTTAAAGAATCGGCGCATACGGTCGTCCATGTTATCGATGCCCGTAATCTCGAGCGTATGCTGCCCATGACTTTGCAGCTGGTCGAGGCCGGGCTACCGGTTGTGCTGTTGATCAATATCCTCGACGAGGCCGAGCGCAGAGGGATGCATATCGATATTCCTTTGCTGCAGGAAAAACTGGGTATTCCCGTCATTGGCGGTGCTATGGCAAGAAAACGCGGGCTTTCCGAGCTGCGCCAGGCTATAGCGTCCTATAATCCCGACGTTAAGGCGGTATTCGGTTATTCCCATGAGCTTGAAAAAGACCTGGCCAAGGTATCCCGGCATTTGACCGATGACTATACCCTGGTTCCACGCTCCATCGCTCTACTTCTTCTCCAGAAAGATGAAGATGCCTGGGCGCTGATCAAAAAGGCGGAACCGAGTCGCTTGGAGGCCATCGAGAAGGCCGTCAACGATACCATTTACGAGCGGCGCATGGATCTTAATCTGCGGATCAGTCTGGAACGCAAGCGCATCTGTCGCGCCATTTTGGAAGAAGTAATCCATCAACAGGCCGATCGTGCGCCGACTTTTTTCGAGAAACTTGCGGCGTGGACCATTAACCCCTGGACCGGGTTTCCCTTGCTGTTGCTGGTCCTTTACTTCGGTATTTACGTCTTTGTCGGCAAGTTTGGCGCCGGAACGCTGGTCGATCTTCTGGAAGGCGGATTGTTCGAGGATTACATCAATCCCTGGGTTATCGACCTGGTTCAGAAAATGACATCCTGGTACTGGCTGCGCGAATTGCTGGTCGGCGAATACGGGGTCTTCACCCTCGGCGTGCGTTATGCCGTTGCGTTGGTGCTGCCCATTGTCGGGACTTTTTTCCTGGCTTTCTCGATCATGGAGGATGTCGGATATTTTCCGCGTCTGGCCATGCTCGTCGACCGGATCTTCAAGAAGATCGGGCTAAACGGGCGGGCGGTTATCCCCATGGTGTTGGGCTTTGGTTGCGATACCATGGCGACTATGGTAACCCGTACTCTTGAAACGGTGCGAGAGCGCATCATCGTGACCTTGCTGCTGGCTTTGGCGGTTCCCTGCAGTGCTCAGTTGGGGGTCATCATGGGGTTGTTGTCCGAAGTTCCCGGGGCTTTGCCTGTGTGGGTGGCGTGCGTAACGCTGGTGTTTCTGGCTGTTGGATTTCTTTCAGCCCGCCTGTTGCCAGGAGAGCGCCCCATGTTTTACATGGAATTACCTCCCATGCGTCTGCCCCAGGCCCGCAACGTATTGATCAAAACCGTCAGCCGGATGCAGTGGTATTTCCTGGAGATCTTTCCGCTGTTCATATTCGCTTCCGTTTTGCTCTGGGCCGGGAAAATGACCGGTGCTCTTAATGGTCTGGTGCGCGTCATGGCTCCGGCTATTTCCGCTCTCGGATTGCCGGCCAAAACGACCGCTGCGTTTATTTTCGGATTTTTCCGGCGCGATTTCGGTGCTGCCGGCCTTTATGATATGCACGCCCAGGGGTTACTTAGCCCCCGTCAACTGACGGTCGCCGCTGTCACCATGACCTTGTTTGTTCCTTGTATCGCCCAGTTTCTCATGATGAAAAAAGAACGCGGGTGGAAGGTCTCCCTTGGTATTTTCATGATGGTGACGCTGCTGGCTTTTGGCGTAGGCTGGGGTCTTAACCTTGTGCTTGGCTTTACCGGATGGCTGGCATGAAATGCGGTTTCTGCGGTCGCACACTGCCGCCGCCGGATAAGTTGCGGCAAAAACCTTGCGGTGCCTGTCTGGGCGGATGCCGCAAGATACATTGTCCATGGTGCGGGTATGAAAATCCCATGGTGCCCGGTTTGTTGCGCCGCTGGAGAAAAAAAGACAATTCCAAGGAGAACGATTGATGGAAAACTCGGAACGGGCTGAAGATATTCTGGAAGCCGTCTGGATAGCCGTGGTTGAAGAAGGGGATAATTCGGCTTCCCTTGAGGCTTTGGATGTGGAAGCCCGGGAACCGGCTTTGATGGATCTGGAACGCCAGGCTCTGATCGAAGTCAAGGGCGAGAGGGTTTATCTGCGCTCCGAAGGGCGTATCGCCGGGGAAAAGGTTGTGCGGCGACACCGATTGGCAGAGCGTTTGATGATGGATATTCTCGACCTCAAGGGCAGCAATGCCAACGCCAAGGCGTGTGAATTCGAGCATTTACTCAATGAGGGTGTCGATACCCGTATTTGCACCTTGTTGAACCACCCTACAACCTGTCCGCATGGCAGGCCCATTCCTCTCGGTGAATGTTGCCGGGCTGCCCGTCACGCGGCGGAGGTCGGGGTGGTTCCTTTGACCGAAATGAAAGTCGGTCAGAAAGGCGAAATAGCCTATCTGACGACCAGCGATGCCAAGAAGATGCAGAAGCTCATGTCTCTTGGTGTTTTGCCGGGCAACGACATATGCCTCAATCGTCGATTCCCCTCGTATATTTTTCATGTGGGAAATTCCGAATTCGCCGTTGATGAGCAACTGGCTCGGGAAATATTCATCCGCACCGATGTTGCCGAGTGATTCGGCTGTTTTTATATTCCCCCGTTCAAGACGGCTCCATTCCCGGTTCTCAGGGGATGGAGCCGCTTTTTTATGTGCTTTGCACATACAGGAGAGATTGGACTTTGCTTTAAAGGGTGTATTTGTTAGAATCCGTAACGCTTAAGGCTCTATCATTGGCCGAGTCAATAGGTAGGTTTTTAGCTTGACCTATCGTACTGCGCACTTTCGCCCTTCTACGAAAAGGTTACAAGCGATGTTTGGATTCCGGAATGCCACGCTCAAGAAAAAACTGACCGGCATTATCATGCTGGCTTGTGCCGTGGTTCTGGTCCTTGCTGCGGGCGTATTTGTGACCGTCGAAATCCTGTCTTTTCGTCGCAATATGGTCCGGCAGAGTTTTTCCCTGGCCGAGATCCTGGCGGCCAACAGTACCGTTGCCTTAACTTTCAGAAGCCAGCATGTCGGGGACCAGGTTATGTCGTCGCTGCTGTCCGAACCCCACGTCTGTTGCGCCTATCTTTTCAATAGTTATCATCAAACTGTCTCAAAATTCCACCGGCCGGAACCTGGGGTCGGTGCGTCAGGTCAATTGAGCACCGAGGTCGATGACACCACCTATCAGCAGTTGGCGCTGGTTGTATCCGATGGCGTGCGCCGGCATTTTTTCACTCGGGACTCCCTGTCGGTTATCGTCCCTGTACGCCGGCTTAACAAAATCATTGGTACGGTGTATGTCCGGACTGATCTCAGTGCCTTTAACCTCTGGTTGAGATCCTTTGCTATCAGTGTCGTGGCTGTCCTGGTCGCGTCCTGTCTCATCGGCTACCTGGTGGCCAGGCATCTGCAATCTTTGATTTCCGCTCCTATTTTGTATCTGGCGGACAAAATGCGCCAGGTCTCCGATTGTGAAGATTTTTCCTTGCGCGTGGACAAACAGGCCAACGATGAAGTCGGCGTTCTTTTCAACGGTTTCAACCATATGCTCGAACAGCTTGCGTCTCGCGACCAGCAGTTGGAACGTTATCGTTACCATCTCGAGGAACAGGTTTTACAGCGCACGCAGGAACTGCATGAAACCAACGAAGAGCTCCAAAAGACCGTTGATAAATTGGCGCAGGCAAGGCAGGCCGCAGAGACTGCAAATCACGCTAAATCCCGGTTTCTCGCCAATATGAGCCACGAAATCCGTACCCCTATGATCGGGGTTATCGGTGTGGCGGAACTTTTGTCCGGCACTCCGCTGAGCGACCACCAGCGGGAATTGGCTCATATGATTCACAGTTCCGGCGAATCGCTGCTTAAAGTGCTTAACGACATCCTTGATTTTTCCAAGATCGAGGCGGGCCGTCTGGTGGTGGAGCGGGTTCCTTTCAATTTGGTGGATGTCGTGGAAGAGCCCCTGTCGCTGATTGCAAAAAACGCCCAGGACAAAAAGGTGGAACTGATCTGTCGCATCCAGCCCGGAACGCCGGTATCTCTATTGGGCGACCCTGCGCGTTTGCGCCAGATCGTTTTCAACCTGTTGGGGAATGCCGTTAAATTTACGTCCGAAGGCGAAATATCGGTTCGAATCGGTTGCCGGGATGAAAATTGTGCCAGCGCATCGATTTTCCTTGAGGTCCGGGATACCGGTATCGGCATAGATCGCGAGGCTCAACAGGCCATTTTTGACGCTTTCTCACAGGCCGACAGCTCAACCACCCGGCATTACGGCGGTACGGGGCTTGGTTTGGCGATCGTAAGGCAACTGCTGGATCTTATGCGGGGTCATATCCATTTGGAAAGTGAGCTTGGCCAGGGCTCGGTATTTACCTGCACTATCCGTCTGGACAAGCATGAGGATGTGCGATGGCCCGACAGGGTGTTGTCGCCGTTACAGAAAGCTTCCCGAATACTGGTTGTCGCTTCGCATGCCGGGGTTCGCGAAATGCTGATGGAGCAGGTGGTGGCGCTGTCCCTGCAGGTCGATGCGGTTGCTTCCGCCGAAGAAGCCTGCCCGCGTTTGTCGGCTTTGCCACGGGAGAAAAACCCCTATGGATTGATACTGGTCGACGCCGAGATCCATGAAGACAGTACGGAGCTGCAAAAAATTCACAGGGAAACAGCCCTGGAAGGCTGCCGCTGGGTGGGCATGGCGCCACGGGCTTTCTTTTTCGGGGACAGCGATTCCGGGTTGCTGAGTGACGTTCTGGCTAAGCCGGTGTGTCCTTCACAATTATGTTCCCTGGTGGTGAAGACTTTTTGCGAACGGCCTGCTTGTGACGCCGATTCCACCGAATCCGGAGTGAAACCGGGTAGTATTACCGGTGTGGCTTCCCGGAAGCCTCGCATATTGTTGGCCGAGGATAATCCCACCACGCGCAAAATGCTGGTTATCAGCCTTGAGAGTCATCATTGCGAGGTGGTTGCCGTGGAAAACGGTCAGCAAGCCGTGACCGCCGGACAAAGTCAGGGCTTCGACTTAATCCTCATGGATTGTCAGATGCCGGTCATGGACGGCTATCAAGCCGTGGCGGCATTACGCAAGGCCGGGGTAAAAACTCCTGTTATCGCGCTTACCGCACATGCGTCGGCCGAGGCTGTGGTTTTTTGTAGGCAAGCCGGTATGGATGATTATCTGGCCAAGCCTTTCAAACACAAACAACTGTATCTTCTGGTGGATAAATGGGTCGCTCGGGGGGAATCGAATTCCGCCGATGCCCATGCTTCCCCTTTAACAGCCCCTGCGGTATGCGATGCACTTCAAGACTCATAGATTACGACTCATTGCCGGACTCTGCGGATTGTGTTATCTGGCTCTGTTCACCTTTCTGCTGCTGAGCATATTTAAACCGACTCCGCAACAGGACGATTTTACGGTGAGTTCCGTAAAACGAAAAAAGGGTCGCGGCGTCGCAGAGAATTCGCTGGTCCTGAGAGGGCAGGGATTCTCCGAGGATATGCAGGCGCTTTTAAATTACGATATCGGCAATCACTATGCCATTGTCGGCAGTATGCCCAGTTGGGGGATTGCGAAAAGTGTTGCGGGCAAGGGCAACCTTGCTTTTGTCGTCGACACGGTGCGTGGATTGCAGGTTGTCGATGTGGCGATTCCCGAGCAGCCTGTCATTATCGGTTCCCTGCCGATTCCAGGGAAGGCCTGGGACCTGACCGTACATAACGATCGCGTTTATATCGCCGCTTCACAAGGCGGCATTCATGTGGTTTCCGTGGCGCAACCGTCAAATCCGTATATTATTGCTTCCGTTGCTACGCCGGGTTGCGCCCTCGATGTGTGGGTCGAGGACGACTGGGCTTATGTCGCGGATGATCTCAAAGGTGTGCAGGTCGTTGATCTGCGTGGCACACCGCGCATTACAGCAAGCGTGGCTACGCCCGGGTCGGCATCCGGCCTATGCAAGGTAGGCAGTTATCTCTACGTCGCTGACGATGCAGCCGGTTTAAGCATATTTGATTGCTCTTCAAACGGGCCACCGTCGCTGGTCGGCACAGTGGATACTCCCGGTTATGCTACCGGCGTTACGGTTCGCGACGGCAAGGCCTATGTGGCCGATCGCAGAGGCGGCATTCAGATCGTTTCGGTGGTCGATCCTTGCTCCCCGGAAATTTTGGCAAATATGCCGACGTTGGGGCAGGCCCGGAGCGTTAAATGGATCGATGGGCGATTATGGGTCGCTACCGACCATGGCGGCGTACAGGTTTTTGCCCCGACGCAAAAGCACGGCTTGCGCCTGCTTGGCATTGTCGATACCCCGGGCGTGTCCTGGGATATGACGTTAACCGGGCGGCATATCATGGTGGCTGACGGCAAGAAAGGTGTGCAGATTGTTGCACTGGACCGACTTTCCCCGATGGCACCGCCCAAGGCTTTGAATGCTGCTGGGGTTGCCCAGGGACTTGCCACCCGCGGGCGTTACATTTATGTGGCGAACGGTGCTGCCGGGTTGCAGATCCTCGTCAACGAGCAGCGGCACTTGCGTCTGATCCGGACTGTCGATACGCCCGGCAAGGCCATCGATGTGTCGCTTGGTGACGATCGGGCGTTTGTGGCAGACGGCTTGGGTGGTTTGCATGCGGTGAAGCTTGACGACACGAAGAGTAAAATCGCCGAGACCCTTTCGTTTGAGGGCAAAGTAAACCGGGTTGTCTATCAGCGACAGAAACTGTTTGTGGGGCAGCGGTGCGGTACCCTGCATATTGTGGATGCCCATCCGCATAACACGATGCGCTTGCGCATGTCGCTGGCGGTTCCCGATCCTTTGCTCGATATTGCGGTGGCGGGAGATTATGTATATCTGGCCTGTGGCAGTGCCGGTACCTTCGTGGTCGACGTTCGTCACCCCGATAAAGCGGCAGTGGTCGGTAAGCTTCCCGTACCGGATTATCTGTTGCCGTTTTGTCATGCGACCTCATTGTCGGTGGCAGACAACCAACTTTATGTCGCCAACGGTCGAGCCGGCACCCAGGTTTATGATTTGACCCGGGCCGACAAACCACAGCTCCTCGGTTCCGTGGGAACGCCGGGCTATGCCGCGGCTCTGGTCGCATCCGGAGACTACGTGTATGTGGGGGATGTGCAGGCGGGTTTGCAGGTGGTCGATAGCCGTATTCCGAACAGCATGCAGGTGTTGGGAGGATTGGGGATCAGCATCAAGGCCAAGAAAATGCTTCTGATGGGGGACGAGTTGCTTGTGTCGTCGAGCCTCGGCGGGGTGGTGGCGCTACCGCTGCCTTTGAAAGTGCCGCATATCAGACGGCACGGTTCGAGACAGCTGGAGGTGGAATTGCCTGCGTTGCCCCGGGCCGGTAATTATTCCCTGTGCCTGTCCGACGGCCATAAAAATATGGTTTTGCCCAATGTCGTGTCGTCGGACTGAAAGCCTTAACGCATGGTCTAAAAGCTGTATTTCGCGCTGAGCCAAAACTGCCTTCCCAATTCATAACTGTCCTGCGACTCGCCAGCGACGGATTTTTTGTCCAGCAGGTTAAGGATATCCAGACTCAGATGCAGTTGCTGGCGGTTCCATACCCGGATACCCCAGCCCAGGCTGCAATTCACCGTCACGGCACCTCCGTATCGGACTTTTTCGTATATGGGGATGCCGAGGTCTTCATGTACGGCGCCGGTTTTCGATAATGTCTGATAACCGCTGCGATATTTCAATAAACTGCTGAAAGTTATGCCGTAAGGAAACTTTCCGACATAGAGCAGACTGACAAGCCAGGGGCGATTGAAATCCTTTCTCGGCAATTGGCTTTTGGAAAGCACCTTTCCGTTGTACCAGATGTCTTCATCGAGATCATCATCCTCCAAAATATCTTCATACGATTCGTTGCTCGAGGTGGTTTCCTGGTAGGTGCCGTTGATACTCAGGGAGTGGTTCTGCCAGTGCCGTTCCCAGCTCAAACGATAGCTTTCATGCCGGCTGCTGCCATTGTTGTTGAGAGTGTAGTGCCATAGACCATCAGGTTGCCGGTCGCCGGCAGTTTTCGCAAATTCATCTTTGCCGTCACGTCGCACGTATTTGAACGTGGCCTTGCCGCCGAAAATCCGTTGTTCAAGGCCGATGACGTATTCATCCGCATAGGGCGTTTTCAGGGTCTGAAAATCGGTGGTTGTGGAGTAGGTTTTTGTAAAGGTCCATTCGCCGCCATCCAGTCGCGTTTCATAATAGGTGGTCGGCATTTCCTGTCGTAACTTGTAGGTCAGGAGGGTGTTTGCATAGTAGCGATTGACCCCACCGATCAGAACGGTTCGCCCATTGCCGAAGATATCCAGTGCAGCGGCCAGACGTGGCGCCAGGTTAAGGTTCTGCATAAAATCGTCGTAAGAGATGCGCAGCCCGGGACGGAGTTCCAGACGGTGATAGCGAAGGATGTCTTCAGAGTAAAAGTTGTACTGTCTCAGAACGGCTTCGGCCCGGTGCTTTGCATAGACGGTGCGTCTGGCTGTGCCGTTTTTATAGAAGGTGTATAGGTAACTGGTTTCGTCACGCTTGGAGGTTCCCCGTATATGCTGAAAGTCAAACCCCAGGTTGATGTCATGGGAAACCGAACCTGTTGAAAGCTGATGAAGCGCCAATTCGGTTTTGCATTGCACGCTCTGCTGGGTATTATCGATATCCCCGGTAAATCCTTCCCGTTCCCAACTGTTGTCGGGGTTCTGGGTCAAAATCATGTGGTCGGGACCTTCGCGGGAATTTTCGCCTTCTGTATAACCCGCCTGCAGGTGCAGGTCGGCAAAGGGCAGGGCGGTATGAAAATCGGCGTTGACCATATAGGCGCCGCCGAGGATGGTCAGGTCGCTATTTTTGTAATCTTTTTTGAAGTATCGGCCCTGGTAGGGGCTGTAGGTCCAGCTGAGGTTCAGTTTTGATAATGCCGTCGGTTCCGTGGCGAGCTTGACGAGAAAGGTTTCGTTGCGGCGCCGCTGGTTGCGGGTTTCGCCAAGATGCTGCAGGGGAATGGTGGAGAGCTGTAGCCGGTACCCTGCCAGTAAACGCAGGTGGGAACGGATCGGGAGATGTATATCGAATCCGGCCTGATGTTTTTCAAATTTCGGCTGGCTGGTATGTTTCCCGGAGTTTTCGAAATCGTCCTTTTGGGATGGGGCTATATGGAATTTCGTCCAGGCCGCGCGGGTGGTGCGATAAAAGAAATTGCCACCGAATTCATCATCCGGTTCAATGGTTCTGGCATGCACTACCCCACCTTTGAAATCCCCGTAGCTGGCGGGTACATTGCTGTCGTAAAGGGTGATTTCATCGACCAGCGAGGCATCCAGGAAGATTTGCTGGGCATGCCCCGGTACGTTGTTCACAGCCAAGGGGTCATCGGCGTCCGGATCCAGCATACTGTTGTTGCTCAATCCATCGATGATAAAATTGTTTTCAAAACCTTTACCGCCGGCGATCGACACGGCAGCGGGCAGGATCTCGCCACCCTGGGTGGACAGATTGGATGTTTCGCTGAACTGGATGTCGGGCAAAAACGAAAGAATTTCGTTGATGCTGTTGTTGCCGCTGGGGAAGCTGTCGATGATTGTGCGATCGATGGTCTTCGATGCGGTTGTCAAAGGTTCCCGCCGGCCGTGAACCGTAACCGGTGCGAGCACTGTTGAATCGCTGTCATCCGGATCGGTATTTTTTGCGGTCAGATCGATTTCAGAGGCGCATACGAGGCCGAAGCTGTCCTGTTGTCCCGTTTGAGGCAAAAGCAGCATAGCCAGCAACAGCAGGCCGATCAGCAGACGGTGTCTGCTTCGTGCAGCGCGTTTTTCTTTTCTCCGGGGGCCAAGAAGATCTATATAGGTCAATAGTTTCATTGCATGCTTTTCGGATGCTGATTTCAGGACATCTTTTAATCTGTGTGTTTTATCATAAAAAAGCATGTAATTGACAGCAAAACCTGAAAAAACAAACACTTGCGATAGTTTAATTAGTTTTTGTGCATACTTTATCCGGCGATGGGCCATCCCTGTGCCGGTAGGCGGGCCGATGAGTTTAAAGAAGAATTGGTGCTGTCATGGCCCGCCGGAGCCGGTGCATTTCAATATGTTGCCATAAAAAGCCGGGGAAAACCGCATTCGTTGCCCGCCCATGGTCGGGGGTTGCGACCAGGTGACGGTTTTTTCGCGGCGAGGCCTTGCGCTGTTCTTGACAAGCTTTGCGTGTTTTCTTACCCTACGAGCGAAATTTACCCTGAAAGGATGGCACCTTGTTATGTCGATTACTGCGGTTATACCCGCCCGCTACGCCTCATCGCGGTTTCCGGGAAAACCTCTAGCCCGGATTCTGGGCAAAACCATGATTCAGAGAGTGTATGAACGTACCGCGCAGGCGGCCTGTATCGACAGGGTGGTTGTGGCGACCGACGACTCTCGCATCGCTGATGTCGTATCCGGTTTTGGCGGTGAAGTACAAATGACCCGTGCCGATCATGCCACCGGCACCGATCGTCTTGCCGAGGTGACAGCCAGAATCGATACGCAGCTGATTGTGAATGTGCAGGGAGATGAGCCACTTATCGATCCGCATATGATCGAAGCGGCAGTCGCCCCGTTGTCTGAAGATCCGGCTATTCCCATGGGGACGCTCAAAACTCCCTTGCTGAACTGGCAGGAATACCGGGATCCCAACGTCGTTAAAGTGGTGACCGATCGGCGGGGATTCGCTCTGTACTTTTCCCGGGCACCGATTCCGCATCCGCGGGAACTGGCTGTTGACGATTCTGCGGTTTCGCCCGCGTCGATGGGCTTGTTTCGTCATATCGGCCTGTATGTCTATCGGAAAGACTTTTTACTGACCTTTGCGGGACTGCCGGAATCCCCCCTCGAAAGGCTCGAAAAACTCGAACAGCTCAGGGCGCTGGAGAACGGCTATGCCATACGGGTGGTGGAGACAGACCGGGTCAGTCTCGGTGTCGATACTCCCGAAGACCTGGTCAGAGTCGAAGCTCATCTCCGGGGGCTATGACGGATTGTCCGGTCGGGGATTTTGATGCTTTAAATCTCCGTGGTTTCCGTGTAGAATCGAAATTTTCGTTTTGATCCTTGAGGGTGGTTCGACTGTGACCATCCGGATGGAGGAATTTAGTTCATGAAAACCAAATTTTTATTTATCACCGGCGGCGTGGTTTCTTCTCTTGGCAAGGGCCTGGCAGCCGCTTCCATCGGAGCTTTGATGGAAGCGCGGGGTTTGCGGGTATCCATGCAGAAAATGGATCCCTATATCAACGTCGACCCCGGCACAATGAGCCCGTTTCAGCATGGCGAGGTTTTTGTTACGGATGACGGCGCGGAGACCGATCTCGATTTGGGTCATTACGAGCGATATACTTCAGCCCGTTTGAGCCAGAAATCCAACTTTACCACCGGCCAGGTGTATGATTCGGTAATCCGCAAGGAGCGCCGCGGAGACTACCTCGGCGGTACGGTGCAGGTGATTCCGCATATCACCAACGAGATCAAGGCCAAAATTCTGGCGAACTCCAAGGATGTGGACGTTGCCATCGTCGAGGTCGGCGGCACCGTGGGCGATATCGAATCTTTGCCGTTTCTCGAGGCCATTCGTCAGTTTCGGGTGGAGCGCGGACGTGAAAATGTTCTGTACCTGCACCTGACGCTGGTTCCTTATATTCCGACGGCGGGTGAACTCAAAACCAAGCCGACTCAACATAGCGTCAAAGAGCTGCGCGAGATCGGTATCCAGCCCGATATTCTGTTGTGTCGCTGTGACCGTGAGATCCCTCGGGATATGAAGGCCAAGATTGCGCTCTTCTGTAATGTGAGTGAAGAGGCCGTGGTTACCGCGCGGGATGTCGAGTGCATCTACGAGGTGCCCATCGCTTACCACGAAGAGGGGCTGGATGAGCGGATCATCGATTATCTGAACATCTGGACCAAGGCTCCCGATCTCACCGACTGGGAGCGCATCGTCAGGCGCTTTAAAGAACCCGAATCCGAAACCACCATCGCCATCGTCGGTAAGTATGTCGAACTGACGGAGAGCTACAAGTCCCTGTCGGAGGCGCTGATTCATGGCGGGATTGCCAATAACTGTCGCGTGAATCTGATTTACGTCGATTCCGAGTCTCTGGAACGGCACGGTGTCGGTGACACTTTCAAGGATGTTGACGGGATTCTGGTGCCTGGCGGGTTCGGCCACCGCGGCAGCGAAGGCAAGATTGCCGCTATACGTTACGCGCGCGAGAACCGGATTCCTTTCTTCGGTATCTGTCTCGGTATGCAGATGGCGGTTGTCGAGTTCGCCCGTAACGTATGCGGCATCGACGATTGCTTTTCCTCCGAATTCAAGGAAGATGCGGCCAACCCGGTTATCCATATCATGGAAAATCAGAAAAAAGTTACTCGCAAGGGCGGTACCATGCGTCTGGGAGCCTATCCCTGTCAGTTGGTGGAGGGGACTCTGGCGCGGCGTATTTTCGGTACGGGAGATGTTGAGGAGCGGCACCGGCACCGGTATGAATTCAACAATGCCTATCAGGAGCGTCTGGAAAAAGGCGGCCTTGTGATTTCCGGTGTCTATCGTGACGTCGGTCTTGTTGAGATTGTCGAAATCGAAGATCATCCTTGGTTCCTGGGATGTCAGTTCCATCCCGAGTTCCGGTCGCGGCCCATGGAACCGCACCCTTTATTTGAATCCTTTGTCGGTGCCAGTCTGAAGCACCACGGCGAGGCCTGATATGCCAGACACATTGAAGGTGGCCGACGTCACTTTTGGTGGGAATCATCCGGTTGCACTGATAGCCGGACCCTGCGTTATGGAAAACGAGGCCCATACCCTGGCGATTGCCAGGCAGTTGCTCGAGGTGAAAAACGAGCTTGGGGTCGGAGTTGTGTTCAAGGCCTCCTTTGATAAGGCCAACCGGACTTCCGTCAGCGCTTATCGCGGTCCGGGCCTGGAGTCGGGGCTGCGCATTCTGGACAAGGTACGGCAGCAGACAGGTTTGCCCATTGTCTCGGATATTCATGATGTCAGTCAGGTCGAGGCGGCTGCGGAGGTGCTGGACATTCTCCAGATCCCCGCTTTTTTATGTCGGCAGACCGACTTGTTACTGGCCGCGGGCCGCAGCGGTAAGGTGGTCAATATCAAAAAGGGGCAGTTTCTGGCCCCCTGGGATATGGCCAATGCCGTGGCCAAGGTGGCTTCGACGGGCAACGATCGCATCCTGCTGACCGAGCGAGGTACCTCCTTCGGCTACAATAACCTGGTTGTGGATATGCGTTCTCTTGCCGTTATGCGAGAACTGGGGTGTCCGGTTGTCTTCGATGCCACCCATGCCGTGCAGCTGCCCGGCGGGGCCGGAACCTCCTCGGGGGGGCAGCGCCAATTTGTGGCTGCGCTTTCGCGTGCTGCGGTTGCCGTCGGCGTCGACGGCCTGTTCTGGGAAGTGCATCCGGATCCGGATCGCGCCTTGTGCGACGGCGCCAACTCCCTGCCGCTCGACCAGGTGAAAAAAACCCTAAAAGAGATGATGGCCATTGATGCCATTGTTAAAGGAAACACTGAATCGTGACCGATATGTTGGATACCGCCAGACGGGTTCTCCAGGTTGAAGCCGATGCCATTGTTGCAATGGCGCAGCGACTGGATGAACGCTTTGTTGCCGCCGTGGAATTGATTCTGTCCTGCCAGGGACGGGTGGTGATTACGGGGATGGGCAAATCCGGGCTGATCTGCCAGAAAATCGCTGCGACCATGGCTTCAACGGGTACCCCGGCGTTTTTTTTGCATCCCGCCGAAGGGATCCACGGCGACCTGGGTATGCTCATGAAGGGCGATGTGGTGATCGCTGTGTCCAATTCCGGCAATACCGAGGAGATCGTACGGATTCTCCCGGTGATAAAACGGATGGGGCTGCCGCTGATTGCCATGGCCGGTCATCCTGAAAGCGCTCTGGCCCGTGCGGCCGATGTGCTTCTGAATGTTGCCGTGCGCGAAGAGGCCTGCCCGTTGGGGTTGGCGCCCACCGCCAGTACCACCGCCACCCTGGCCATGGGTGACGCTCTGGCTGTGGCGTTGCTCGAAAGACGGGGATTCCGGGAAGAGGATTTCGCCTTGTTCCATCCCGGGGGCGCCCTTGGTAAAAAACTGCTGCTCACCGTGGAAGACCTGATGCATACCGGCAGCGATATTCCCCTGGCATCCCTAACGACTCCGCTGAAGGATGCTCTTTTCGAAATCAGCAGTAAAAAACTGGGCATTACCGGTGTGCTTAACGCAACAGGCGAGTTGGTCGGGGTGTTTACGGACGGGGACCTGCGCCGTACTATGGGCAGGGGCTGCGATGTTCTGGATCTGCCTTTGGGCGATGTCATGAGCTGTCACCCCAAGCGCATTCTGCGCTCCAATCTGGCGGCCAAGGCCGTGCAGAAGATGGAGGAGTTTTCGATTACCTCGCTGTTTGTCTTTGATGATGACGACAGTACGGTGCCGGTCGGCATCATCCATCTTCATGATCTGCTCAAAGCGGGGGTGGTCTGATGCAGCAAGCCATGGCAAAAATTCGCCTTTTGTTGCTGGATGTGGACGGGATCTTGACCGATGGGCGCATTCAGTACGATGAGCGTGGCGGTGAGATCAAAAGCTTCGATGTCAAGGACGGGCATGGCCTCAAGTTGCTTCAGAGGGCCGGTATCCAGGTCGGCATCATAACTGGCCGCAGTTCGTCCATTGTGCAACGGCGCGCCAGCGAATTGGGGATAGAAATCCTCTACCAGAATGCCAAGGACAAGCTGCTGCCGTATGGGGAGATCCTCCGGCTGCATGGCTTTAAAGAGGACCAGATTGCCTACATGGGGGATGATCTGGTGGATCTGCCGATTTTGATGCGGGTCGGTTTTTCCGCTACGGTTGCCGATGCTGTGACCGAGGTGCAGGAACGTGTCGATTATGTCGCCTCCAGGCCCGGGGGGCGAGGCGCGGTGCGTGAGGTGTGTGACATGTTGTTGAAGCAGGCCGGTGGCTGGGAGGCTGTCACGGACCGTTATTTCAAAAGCGGGGAGCCGGCGTGAATCAAAAGTCGTGCCAGTTGTTTACGGATCCTTCTTTACAGCAATTAGCGATAATGTTATACTGACGGCACCTATGATGCGAAGGGTAACTATTCGAAATTTCTTGCTTATTATCGTTCTGGCGGTTGCATTCGGTCTTGGGATGAGAATGTGGACTCACCGTCCGGAGCCTGTTTCCGAACCTCCTGTTGATTCTCTCCCCGCGAATACCGATCTTGCTCTGCAGGATATTCAATACACTGAAACCAGCGACGGCTTGCGACGCTGGATGCTTACGGCCAAATCGGCAGCTTACGATGACCAACAAAGCAAGAGTACTGTCCAGGATATGCGGGTGGAGTTTTTCGACAAACAGGGTCGTGTGCAAATGACGCTTACGTCGCGCGAGGGGGTCTGGTTCTCGGAAACGGGCGAAATAGAAGCTCGCGGCAATGTTGTCGTGAAAACCACCGAGGGGTATACCGTTTATACCGAACGTTTGCGATACCGCTCCCGGGCGGATGAGGTGTCAACGGATTTGCCGGTACGTGTCGAGTCCGTCAACATGCGGCTTTCCGCGCGTGGCATGCATTACAGGGTTAAAGAGCGTTTGCTGACCTTGGATTCTCAAGTCAAAGCGTCCTTGCCCGCTGGAATAGGGAATTGAATATGGGTTTGATGCGTGTTCTTCTGGTTACGGTGTTGGTGAGCTTGTCGCTGGTTGATACGGCGTGGTGCGAGGCATCTGCGACTGCAGGCAAGGCACAACCTCTGGAAATTACCTCGCAGAAACTCGAAGCCGACGGAACTTTGAAAAAGGTGGTTTTCGTCGGCAAGGTCGTTGCCAGGCAGGACGGATTGACCATTCGGTCGTCCAAGCTGATCGTCGCATATGGACAAAGCGGTACGCGGGTTTCTTCCATCGAGGCCATCGGTGACGTCGTTGTGCAAAAAGATGACCGTACTGCCACCGCGGGCCGCGGACTGTACAACGTCGCCGAGGGGACGGTTGTTCTGACCGAAACGCCGCGGGTGCAACAGGGAGACAATTCCGTCGAAGGCGATGAAATCGTTTTCTATCTCGAGGAGGATCGCAGTATTGTCAAGAGTCAGAGCGGTTCTCGTGTTAGAGCGATCCTGACCCCGGGGGGGACTCCCGTTGAGCCGTAGACTCGAAGCCAAGGATCTTTGGAAGAGCTATCGCGGCCGCGGTGTCGTGCGGGGCGTGGATCTGGAAATCCGTTCCGGGGAGGTCGTCGGTCTGCTCGGGCCCAACGGTGCGGGAAAGACAACCTCATTTTATATGGTTGTCGGTCTTATTCGCCCCGATCGGGGACAGGTGCTTCTCGATGAGCAGGACCTGACCGGGATGCCGATGTTCCAGCGAGCCCGTGCAGGTATATCTTACTTGCCTCAGGAAGCCTCGGTTTTTCGGAAGCTTACGGTCGAGCAGAATCTTCTGGCGATCCTGGAAACCGTCGACAGTGCTGCCGGGCAGCGTAAACAACGCGCCCACGATTTGATCGAAGAATTTCGCCTGCAGCATGTGGCACGCTCACCCGGTTATGCGCTTTCGGGGGGAGAGCGTCGTCGATTGGAGATTGCGCGCGCTTTGGTCATCGATCCCGGATTCATCCTTCTGGATGAGCCTTTTGCCGGTATCGATCCGTTGGCTGTGCACGATATTCAGAACATCATTTGTCGCTTGCGTGAGCGAAGGATTGGTGTGCTGGTGTCCGATCACAATGTGCGGGAAACTCTCGGAGTCTGTGACAAGGCCTATATCTTGAGTGACGGCCAGATTCTGGCTTGCGGCGATCCGGAACAGATTGCTTCCTGTCCGGAAGTAAGAGCGACCTATCTTGGCGAAAAATTCCGTTTATAATGACACCGTCACATGCTTATAGCCGGCATTTTCGACCTTTGCAGTAAAAGATTGGGGAACCATGGCATTAGAAATTCGGCAACAGCTCAAATTAAGTCAACAGCTTGTCATGACGCCGCAGTTGCAGCAGGCCATCAAGTTGTTGCAGCTTTCGCGTTTGGAGTTGGAGGCGGTGGTCCGCCAGGAACTGGAAGAAAATCCTGTCTTGGAAGAAGGACTCGATCCCGCCGAAGACAAGGAGTTGGCCGCTGAAGTTGCCGAAATTGCCGAAACGCCTGAGCCTGAAACCAAGACCGAAGAGGTCAAGGAACTGCAGGGCGATATGGAGGAGTTTAACCAGGCCGATTGGCAGAACTACCTCGATGGCTACAATGCCAGTGGGGCAACCGCCGATACGTATGAAGCCGATGAGGAACGTCCCAGCTTTGAAAGCCTGCTGACCAAGAAAACCTCTCTTGCCGATCACCTCCTGTGGCAACTTCACTTGTCCCGTATCCCTGATGATCAGCGTGCCGCTGCCGGTGAGATCATCGGCAATATCGATGAGGACGGTTATTTTAAGTCGACCATCGAGGAAATTGCAACCGCCGTAGGCGTCAGTCCGGATGCCGCCGAAAACGCCCTGGCTGTGGTGCAGGATTTCGATCCTCCCGGGGTTGCCACGCATAATCTACGCGATTGCCTGCTTAAACAGGCCGAGGTGCTGGGTATGGGAGAATCCCTGGTCGGTACCATCTTGAGAGATCACATCGCGGAGCTGGAAAATCGTAAATACCAGGTCATAGCCAGAACTCTTGGCGTGCCGCTGGATGACGTCCTTGGTGCCGCCCGGGTTATCTCCGGACTCGACCCGCGGCCCGGCAGGGCTTACAGCCAGGACGAAATTCAATATATAACCCCGGATATTTTCGTACACAAGGTCGGCGACGAATACGTTGTGGTACTTAACGACGAGGGGTTGCCCAATTTGCGCATCAATTCCTTTTATCGCAATGCCATGTCCGGGGAAAAGAAGGTCGACGAGGCCGCCGGCGAATACATCCAGGACAAATTACGCGGTGCGCTGTGGCTGATTAAAAGCATCCATCAGCGGCAACGCACTATTTTTCGTGTCACCAAGAGTATTGTGAAGTTCCAGCGCGATTTTTTTGAAAAGGGTATTGAACATCTCAAGCCTTTGGTCCTACGCGATGTTGCCGAAGATATCGAAATGCACGAGTCGACGGTGAGTCGCGTGACAACCAACAAATACGTGCAGACTCCGCGTGGATTGTTTGAGTTGAAGTATTTTTTCAACAGCGGTATAAATACGACAGTAGGGGAATCGATAGCGTCCGAAAGCGTGAAAAGCAAGATCAAGGATATTATCGCAGACGAAAATCCCAAAAAGCCCTATTCGGATCAGAAGATTGTCGATATTCTTCGTCAGGAGGGGATCGACATCGCCCGTCGTACCGTGACGAAGTATCGGGAAATGTTGAATATTCGATCATCTACCGAGCGTAAGCGATTGTTTTGAGCGTTATCAAAAACCCGGGGTATAATTGGTATAGAGACCTGTAAGCGGAAAGCCTCGTTACTCTACCTAACCCGTTCACCAGGAGGTTTACAAGCATGCAGATTGCCGTGACGTTTCGACACATGGAAGTTAGTGAAGCACTGAGAGCGTATGTTGAGGAAAAAATTTCACGGGTCAAAAAGTACATTGAAGAACCGATTGATGCTCAAGCCGTTCTGTCGGTGGAAAAGAAAATTCGGCATTGCGCCGAGGTGACTTTGGTGGCTAAAGGTATCACCATCAAAGGTTCCGACGAGACTAACGACATGTATGCCGCGATCGACGGCATGGTTGACAAAATCGAACGCCAGCTTAAACGGTATAAGGAAAAGATCAAAAGACACAAGCCCGTATCGGAGCGTGTACGCCAGGTAGAAAAAACCGTATTTGCGGCTGACAGTATCGATGAGGGCTCGCCCGAACCGGTTGTCATCCGCAGCCAGAGCTTTTCCGTTAAGCCCCTGTCCGTTGAAGAGGCGGTTATGCAGATGGATCTGCTGAATAAAACCTTTCTGGTTTTTTCGGATGCTTCTACCAACGAAATCAGTGTTGTTTACCGCCGTAAAGACGGTAATTACGGGCTGATTGTGCCGGAAACAAAGTAAGCTGTTTCGTCTATTTTATGGAATGCTGAGGAGGAGAGACGAATCCCGTCGGTTGCTCCGCCATGGGATCTCGATGCTCTTGTTTAACTTATGAAAATCGTCGACCTGCTTAACCCCGCCGCCATTATTGCAGACCTGGAAGCGGTGGAAAAAGATGCCGTGCTAGAAGAACTGGCAGGAGCTGCAAACAAGATCGAGAAAGGTCTTGAGCACGATGAGGTCTTACGTGTACTGCAGGAGCGTGAGCGTCTGGGCAGTACCGGGATCGGTGAAGGGGTAGCGATACCTCACGGTAAGCTCCGCACCATCGATCAACTTTTGCTTTCTTTCGGTCGCAGCCGCAAGGGAGTCGATTTCGACTCCCTTGACGGCAAACCGGCGCAGCTTTTCTTTTTGTTGCTTGCCCCGGAAGAATCGGTGGGAGTGCATCTCAAAACTCTTGCCCGTATCTCCAAGCTGTTAAAAAGCCCGGCCGTGCGTCAACGTTTGCTGGGTGCCGATTCCGGTGACGAGCTTTATCGCATCATTGGCGAAGAAGAAGAGCGGCTTTGATGCCTGCTCGCTTTGCAGGGTAGTAGTCGAAAGCTTTTTGCAGGCCATGGCGGCAAGTCGTCTGCCGCGCAGTGTTCATTGAAAAGGGTGTCTTGGCGACCGCATTCGAAACTCGAGGTCGTCCGGCACCTTTTTTTGCGTATTTCCCAGTCATTGCGGTCAACTAATGTTTTGTGTCGGTTGATTGAAGGGAACATCTGTATTGGAGTGCTATGAAACGTGCACGTCTGATTATCATCACCGGGTTGTCCGGATCCGGTAAAACCACAGCGGCCAGGGCTCTTGAAGACGAGGGTTTTTTTGTTGTCGATAACCTGCCGCTGGTTCTGCTGCCTGAATTCCTGAAGTTGCATGCCGGCAGCGCCGTCGCCGGCTCCAATGTGGCCGTCGTCGTCGACGTTCGCAATAAGCCGTATCTGGAGGGATATAAACAGACCCTCGCCGAGGTACGTTCGGCGGGCCACGTTGTCGATATTTTCTTCTTCGACGCCGTTGACGATGTCCTTCTGCGGCGCTATTCGGAAACGCGGCGTCGCCACCCACTTTCGCAAAAAGAGGGCGTCGCCGAATCGATCCGCCAGGAACGCGCCCTGCTTGGCGGCATTATGGATCTCTCCACCGAAATTATCGATTCGTCCTGGCTCACCCCTCATCAATTACGGGCCAGGGTGGTTCATATGGTATGCGGCGATGACAAGGGAAACCCTCTTGCCGTACTGGTGCAGTCTTTCGGGTACCGTTACGGGATTCCGCAAGGATCCGACCTTGTCATGGATGTGCGTTTCCTGCCCAATCCGCATTTCGTGCCGGATTTGCGTCCGCAGACAGGGCTTTCCCAAGGTGTCCGCGATTTTGTTTTGGGACAGCCTGCATGTCGGGAATTTTTGGATCGTTTCAATCATCTGCTCGATTATCTTTTGCCCTCTTACCGCAAAGAGGGCAAAAGCTATTTAACCATTTCCATCGGCTGTACGGGTGGTCGCCATCGTAGCGTCGCTATTGCCGAACATCTGCGGTATGCGATTCAGGGTGAAGATATGGTGGTGGACGGATTGCACCGCGATGTTGCCAAGGAGTAGATGCCGGTGGTCGGTTTAGTCGTTGCTACACATTGCAGTTTGGCCGGAGAGCTTGTTAAAACCGCCGAGATGATACTTGGCCCGTTGCCTATGGTCGCGTCTGTCGAGATCCGTCATGGCCAGGGGGCTGACGAGATCCGGCAGGGGTTCAGTCACGCCATAGACAAGGTGGGAATAGACGGGGATGGGGTTTTGATCCTGACCGATATGTTTGGCGGTACACCGTCGAACATCGGATTCTCTTTTCTCGAGCAGGGGCTTGTCGATGTTCTGAGCGGAGTTAATTTACCGATGCTTCTCAGGGCTTCTCAGGAACGTTCCGGGCGCACCATGTCGGATCTTGCGGTACTTTTGAGAGATTACGGACAGCAAAGTATTCTGCTGGCCAGCGATATCCTATCCAAATAGCCCTGGCTGATGGTGTTATGAGCGTTGTTTTAGCACGAGTAGATAACCGATTGATTCACGGACAGGTTCTTGAAGCGTGGATTCCCTCGACCAAGGCGAACTGTCTTGTTGTGGCGAACAACAAGATTGCCGATGAAGGCCTGCATAAGCGTCTCATGGCTGCCGCTGTGCCGCGCGGGATTCAGGTGGTTATCGAATCTGTAGAGGATTCCGCCCGGTTTGTTTCTTCTCCCGATAACGATGCGCTTCGGGTTCTGGTTCTGTTTGCCAGCCCTGACGATGCATTGCATGCTTATCGTTCAGGATTGCACTTCCCGCAACTTAACCTCGGCAACCTTCATCGGCCCCAGGGCCTTCATCAGCTGGGATGTACCGTTACGTTGGATCGCGACGATGTGGAAAACCTTGAAAAGCTCGAGTCCGAAGGGGTTGAGATCGTTCTGCAATGTATTCCTTCGGATCGACAGCTTGGATGGCGTGCCGTGTTGAAGGATAAGTGAAGTCAATATGATGTCTGCCGTTCCCTATTGCATGGCCGCAGTGGCATCGCTGGTCGCCGGACTGGATCGCACAGCCGTACTGCAGTTGATGATAGCCAGGCCTATAGTGGCCGCGCCATTGACCGGATGGCTGATGGGGGATGTCGCGACCGGCTTGCAGATCGGGGCGTTTCTTGAATTGCTGTGGTTGGGGCGCATTCCCATCGGCGCAGCCATTCCCCCGGATGATACCCAGGTTGCTGTCGGCAGTACCTGCCTGGCCGTGACCCAATATCCTGGCGACCCCGTGCCTGCGCTGGCATTTTCCATCCTGTGTCTGCTCATTGCCCTGCCTTTTGGCAGAGTGGGAGGATTTTTCGATCGCGTCGCCCGGCGTTTAAACGGATCTTTGTGGCAGCGCGCCGAGCAGGCGATCGAAGCCGAGCGCTACCACCAACTGTTCTGGCTGCACCTGCAAGGTATTCTACATTTCGGTTTTGCATCGTTGTGTACGTTCGGTGTCATTGTGCTTGGGGGTTTGGCGTGCTTATGGATTTTAACCCCCGTGCTGGCAGGGGAACTGCCGGCGATGCAACCCTGGTTGAAGATAGTCGTACCGCTGGCGGGCGTCGCTGCGTGTCTGTGTACCGTGAATTTTCATCGCGCCATATGGGTGTATAGCGGCGCCTTTCTGCTGGTATATTCTTTGCTGTCGGTTTTTGGATAAAGCATGATCGTATCGTCCGGGTTTTCCAAAAAGCTTCTGTGGTCCATGGCTTTACGGGCCTTGTTTTTACAGTCCAGCTGGAATTTCGAGCGCATGCAGAATCTCGGATTTCTGTTCGTGACTTTGCCCGGTTTGAGGCGGCTGTATCATGGCTCCGATTTACAGCGTGTGTGTCGAAAAAATTTAGCCTACTTCAATTCCAACCCTGTGCTTGCCTTGCCTATTATCGGTGGCAGTCTGCGTCTGGAAGAGCAGAAAAGTCGGGGTATGGATTCGAGCATGGAGGTAGAGGATTTCAAGTCGGCATTGGCCGGTCCCTGCGCCGCCATGGGCGACAGTTTTTTTTGGGGTACGTGGCGCCCACTTGCCGCATGCCTGGCGGTCTGGTTAACCCTGGCCGGATACGGATGGAGCGTTTTTTTGTTCCTGTTGATCTACAATACGCCGGCTTTCTTTCTGCGGTTCTACGGCTTTTGGCTGGGGTATCGCCGGGATTATCGTATTATCGACAATTTGCAGCGTTGGCGATTGCCGGATCTTGCCTATCGTTTAAGAGCCTTAATGGTTATGCTGTTGGGGGGATTGTCTGCCTGGGTGGCTCATACCGGACTTGAGGGCCTGCAGGTATCCTCTGTCTGGGGATGGTTGGTCGTGCCCGGCGTGTTGGCCGCGGGCAGCCTTGTCCGGCGCGGTTTATCCTCCCTTCTGATGTTGATCGCTGTGGTTACTTTGTTATGGATCGGATTGCATTTATGCGGCATTGCGAGACTTTGATGGAAAAGAAACGGTTCACTATTATCAATAAACTTGGCCTTCATGCCAGGGCGGCGGCTTTATTCGTTCAGACCGCCAGCAAATTTACGTCCGAGGTTACCGTCTCGAAAGATGGGGAAGAGGTTAGTGGCAAGAGTATTATGGGGATTTTGATGCTGGCAGCTGCCCAGGGATCGCATATTGAACTCGCCATTTCCGGGCAGGACGCCCAACATGCCATGGAGGCCCTCGGGGAATTGATCGATAACGGTTTCGGAGAATTGTAACATGCTGCAGGATGTTTTCCTGGTAGGCATAGGCGCATCGCCGGGTATTGCGATCGGATCGGCCTATGTGGTTGACCGCCGACGCATGTCGGCCGTTGAGCGAACCCTTGAACCCCACGAGCTCGAGGAGGAGGTTCGTTTATTTCACGCGGCTCTGCAACATTCCAGGGAGCAGCTGGAAGACGTTAAAAAGCGTGTCGCCGATCCTCATATCGCCGAACATCTGCATATTATCGATACGCATCTGTTGATTCTGAAAGACCCGATGCTTGTCGATGAGACGGTGGCCACCATCCGGCGGGAAAAAATCAATGCCGAGGGTGCGCTTATGCGAACCCTGAAAGGGTTCCGCGCCGTTTTCGATGTTATTGACGATGAGTATCTGCGTGAACGCCGGTCGGACGTCGATTCGGTTGGCGATCGTATTCTGCGTAACCTGGTAGGTGTTTCCCAGCAATCTTTGGCCGATATCGAGCGGAAGTCCGTGGTGGTGGCCCACGATTTGTCTCCTGCGGATACCATGCAGATGGATAAATCGCGCATTATCGGTTTTATCACCGACCTCGGCGGCCGGACATCCCATACCACGATTCTGGCGCGTTCCCTCGGCATACCGGCAGTGGTCGGTCTCGAGTCTGTTACATCGCAAATACGCGAACGTATGCCGGTTATCATCGATGGTTGCACCGGTACCGTTGTCCTGAATCCCTCACCGGATACATTCAGGGAGTACCTGGACAAAAAACAGTTTTACGAATACCAGGCCGAAGAACTCACCTATTTTCGTGGCCTCGATGCCGTTACTCTCGATGGCCATAACATCATATTGCGCAGTAATATAGAAATTGCCGAAGAGGTGCCCATTGCCTTACGCGAAGGCGCTCAGGGGGTGGGGCTGTTTCGCACCGAATTCCTCTATATGAAGCGTAAATGCGTACCCTCCGAGGACGAACAGGTCGAAGCTTACCGGGAAATTATCGAAAGCATGGCGCCGCACCCGGTGACCATTCGAACACTCGATGTCGGCGGGGATAAGCTGGTGTCGGATATCGATCTCTCCGATGAAGCGAATCCGGCCATGGGGTTGCGCGCCATCCGTTTTTCCCTGAAAGAAAAAATCCTTTTCAAAGTTCAGCTGCGTGCCATTCTGCGTGCTTCCGCCCATGGCAAGGCCCGTATCCTTTTCCCCATGATTACCGGGGTGGCCGAAATTAAAAGTTGCAAAAATCTGCTGAATGAAGTGAAACGGGAATTGGCCGAAGAGGGGCATGCGTTTGATGCAGACATTGAAATCGGCATAATGATCGAGACCCCTGCGGCGGCGCTGGTCACGGAATTGCTTGCCCGGGAAGTCGATTTTCTGTCGGTAGGGACCAACGACCTTATCCAGTACTGTCTGGCGGTCGATCGAGGCAACGAACACGTTGCCTATCTGTATGAGCCTCTGCATCCGGCGGTTTTGCGTGCGTTGCGCATGATCTGCCGGGCCGCCCAGCAGGCCGGTGTCATGGTGGGGATCTGCGGCGAAATGGCTGCGGACCCTCTTTATACGCTGGTGCTACTGGGGCTTGGTTTCGATGAATGGTCCATGAATGCACCCTTTATTTCCCAGGTCAAACGTATCATTCGGCAGGTATACAGACCCGAGGCCGAGCAATTGGTGGCTGAGCTTTTCGAGTTGGGCTCGGCACCGGAGGCCGCCAGAAGACTGGCGGGCGAAATGAACAGGCGCTTTCCTTCCCTTTTCGGTAAGCCAATCGGCGGACCTGTCGAGTAAATGCTTGACAGTTTAAACAGTGGTACTTAGAATTTGGCGGTTTAATAATTTTATAACAGGAGGGGTTTCCCATGCCCATGACCGATTTTCTTTTCACATCCGAATCCGTAAGCGAAGGCCATCCCGATAAAGTCGCAGATCAGGTTTCCGACGCCATCCTTGACGCTATCCTTGATCAGGATCGCCAAAGTCGTGTTGCCTGCGAAACGATGGTAACAACCGGAATGGCCGTTATTGCCGGTGAAATCACCACCAATGCCCGCGTCGAGTATCCCAAGGTGGTCCGCGAAGTTATCCGGGATATCGGGTATAACGATTCCGCCATGGGTTTCGACTGGGAAACCTGTGCGGTGCTGACCTCTATCGACCGGCAGTCGCCGGACATTTCTCAAGGGGTTACCGAAGGTGCGGGGCTCTTTAAAGAACAGGGCGCTGGTGACCAGGGCCTGATGTTCGGTTATGCCTGTGATGAGACCTCGGTGCTTATGCCGATGCCCATTACCTATGCTCACCAATTGACTCAGCGTATGTCCGAAGTACGTAAAAGCGGTCTTTTGACCTTTTTGCGTCCCGACAGCAAGTCGCAGGTTTCGGTGCAGTATATCAATGACAAGCCGGTGCGGGTCGATACCGTTGTCGTTTCTTCCCAGCATGCGCCCGACGTCGCCTATGAAACCTTGCGCGAGGCCCTGATCGAAGAGGTGATCAAAAAAGTCGTTCCGGCCGACATGCTTGATGAAAATACCAAGTTTTACGTCAATCCCACCGGTCGCTTTGTCGTTGGCGGTCCTCAGGGTGACTGCGGTCTTACGGGGCGCAAGATCATTGTCGATACCTATGGTGGCCAGGGATCCCACGGTGGCGGAGCTTTTTCGGGTAAAGATCCCTCCAAGGTCGACCGCAGCGCATCTTACATGGCTCGCTACGTCGCCAAGAACGTCGTTGCCGCTAAGCTGGCCCGTAAGTGCGAGGTCCAGATCGCTTACGCCATCGGTGTCGCCGAGCCGGTATCCATCATGGTCAATACCTTCGGAACCGGGGTGTTGCCTTCCAATGAAATCGCCCGCATCGTACGCGAAGAGTTTGATATGCGGCCGGCCGCAATTATTGAAACCCTCGACCTGCTGCGCCCGATTTATCGCAAAACCGCAGCCTATGGGCACTTTGGTCGTGAACTCCCCGAATTTACCTGGGAACGCACCGACCGTGTCGACTCCCTGCGCGGACGCGCCGGTCTCTGATCGTTGCAGACAAAAGGCGAACCGAAAGGTTCGCCTTTTGTTTTATGCAGGCACATCATGCCCCCTTTGCCCGATTTATTGAAACCTGAGCTGTCGGTCATTGTTCCCATCCTCAATGAGGGTCGCACCCTTGTCGATCTGTTTGCCACTCTGCGCCGGCAGCAGGGGGTGACTTTCGAACTCATCCTTTGTGATGCCGGTTCCGATGATGACAGTGCCGCCGTTTTTTCTTCATTGCGTCAGGGCTGTCCCTTCGATTGCCGCCTAATCGTTTCCGAACCCGGCCGAGGCCGGCAATTCAATGTCGGCGTTTCGGAAAGCCGTGCCGATTATTTGCTGTTTCTCCACGCCGATTCCACTTTTGAAGATCCACAGGCCCTCGCCAGTGCCCATGCCTGCCTTAAGTCCACCCATCAGCAAACTGGTGATGGGGCCGTTGTCGGACATTTTCCTCTTACCTTTACGCGCCATACGGAAGAACGTTCCTGGCTCTTTTATCATCATGCCTGGAAAACCTACCTGCATCGTCCCTTTTGTACGCACGGTGATCAGGGATTCATGATGGCTCGTTCGTTTTTCGATGTGCTGGGCCCATTTGACGAAACATTGCCGTTTCTTGAAGATGTTCGTATGGCGAAAAACATCGATGCCCGCGGACAGTGGTTGCTTTTGCCCGCCGTTCTCGGGACCTCGGCGCGTCGGTTCGAAACGGAAGGCTTTTATCCCCGGCAAGCCCTCAATGCCATGCTGTTGGCCTGTGAAGGCACCGGTTACGGTGCCTGGATTACAGCTGTACCGGGCATATATCGGCAGCAGTCGGCATGTGAACGACTGCGCCTGGGGCCTTTCTTCAAGGAATTCTCTCGGCGGCTGCGGTGTCTTTCTTTTCGCCATAGAATCCGCTTTTGGCGTCATATCGGAAAATTTGTCTGCCGCAATGCCTGGCAGTTGGCATTTATGCTCGATACGGCCCGTAACTATCGTCATGCGGTAACTGTCGGACAGGGGCGGTTGTCGGTGCTCGATTATTTCGATCGACGTATCGAGGGGATTATCGACCGACCTGCGGTTTACTGGGTTTGCGCTTTGTTGTCCTGGATGTGGTATCGATGTCACCTGCTGGCCTGGCGGTGGCTTTGAGGGAGGCAGGTAAGCACGCTGGTCGATCCCCATCATGCCTGCGGCGGGAATTCACATTGCAGGGGCCTTGTCAGAATGTATGGTAGAATATTCCTACAATCGCTAACTGAAAGGTGCGGGATCATGAAAATTTCACGTTTGGTTGTATTCGGTGGTCTGCTGGTGTTGTTGGCCGGTTGTACGACCTATCGAAGTCAGGAAGTGCCCTTTCGTTCTCCGGCCAGCTACGGCAACATGCAAACGGTGGCCGGCGCCCAGCTAGCTTCCAAGGCGTTTGTCGAGAAAACCGAGGCCTCCAAAGTCTTCGGTTTCGATATCCGTAGCGCCGGCTTGCTGCCCGTGCAGGTGGTGTTCGATAATCAGGGATCGCAGGCTCTCGCCATCGTGCCGGAACAGTCTTTTTTGATCGATAATGAAGGCAATCTGTGGAACCTGCTCGATAGCCGTACAGCCTATACACGCATCGAGAAGAGTTCAGAATATGCGCGCATTGCCAAAGGTGGCGGCAAGGGCGCGATGCTTGGAGCCGCCGGCGGTGCTGTTCTGGGGGCCGCGATTGGCATTTTGAGTGGAGAAAATGTCGGCTCGGCTCTGTTTAAGGGGGCTGCGGTCGGCGGTGCCGGTGGTGCCGTGGTTGGTGGCACACAGGGGGCTACGGATGATGACGCCGGTCGACAGATCGCTCGCGATCTGGCCAATAAATCACTCGTGAATCAAGGGATACAGCCTGGCGGCCTCGCCCACGGTTTTCTGTTCTTTCCGGGGGAAGCCATCTCTGCCGCGCAACTGCGATTACAGATCACCGAAATTGCCACCGGGCGCGTGTATACCGTACTCATGCCTCTTCGGTAAGATTGCCGTATTTGTCGGAAAGCAGGCGCACCCGCATGTGGGTGCGCCTTTTTTCTTGCATTCTGGGTTCGGATTGGTTATATCAAGAAAAGTTGATATATAGAAATCAGGATGTTCGATAGATGCTCACGACCTTTAAATCCTTGGCCGATCCGACCCGTTTGCGTTTGTTGGCGGTGCTTGCCCGCGGAGAATTTACCGTGCAGGAGTTGACCACCATTCTGGATGTGGGCCAATCCCGGGTTTCGCGTCATCTCAAGATTCTTTCAGAAGCCGGCCTGTTATCGGTGAAGCGCGAAGGAACCTGGGCCTATTATCGCCTGGATGGCCGCAATGATTTTTTCCAGGATATTCGGCCATTCGTGGAGTCGCGTTTGACGCGTGATGCCGGGGCGTGTCCCGACCGGGAACGCCTGCTTATGGTGTTGGAGCAACGGCGGGTCAGGAGCCTGGAGTTTTTCAATCGGCATGCTCGACAATGGGATGATCTGGTGCGGGATGCGTTGCCCATGGCAGCTTACCGAGCCCGGTTGCTGGATCAGGTACCGGCAAGGCCGGTCATCCTCGAAATCGGGGTTGGCACCGGTAATCTTCTGGATGGCTTGCGCCGTCGGGCGGATCGCGTGATTGGTGTGGATCATTCTTCGGTCATGCTGCAGCAGGCCGGTCAGCGTATTCGGGATGCCGGATTGACCGGTATCGAATTACGCTTGGGGGAGATGCGGCATCTTCCCGTATCCGAAGGGGAAGTGCAGTGGGCCGTGCTTAACATGGTGCTGCATCATGCTCCTCAGCCACAACAGGTGTTTTGCGAACTTGCCAGGGTGCTGGCGCCAGGTGGTGGGATTACCCTGGCCGATTTGCATCGTCATCAAAACGAGTGGGCCCGGGAGCGTATGGCCGATCAATGGTTGGGCTTCGAGCGTTCGGAACTGGAGGGCTGGCTGCTTATGGCAGGCTTTGAGCTAAAATCGTTTGAGATGCTTAATGGTCGCGATTCGGAGCATGCCGTCGTACTTTTATCCGCGGTGAAAATCCAATAGCCTGCCCATCGGGTATGGCCTTAAATTCAAATGGAGTACAAATCATGAGTAGTGAGTCTATTTCGGAAAATTACGTTGTCAAAGACATGGGGTTGGCTGAATGGGGGCGTAGAGAAATCCGTATGGCCGAGGCGGAAATGCCCGGCTTGATGGCCATCCGGGAGGAGTATCGCGGTACCAAACCGTTGGCCGGGGCCCGTATCACGGGGTCTTTGCATATGACGATCCAGACGGCGGTATTGATCGAGACCCTGGCGGAGTTGGGTGCCGATTTGCGTTGGGCCAGCTGCAATATCTATTCAACCCAGGATCATGCCGCTGCCGCCATCGCTGCCACCGGTGTTCCGGTGTTTGCGTACAAAGGGGAGACTCTGGAGGAATACTGGGAGTACACTTTCAAGGCTCTGGCTTATGAAGAAGGTCCGCAGCTGATTGTCGATGACGGTGGCGATGCGACCCTCCTGATCCACCGCGGGGTGGAGCGTGAGCGCGCCTATGCCCGTACCGGAAAGGTACCCGAAATTTCTCACGATAATAAAGAGCTCAGTATCGTGGACGCCTTGCTCAATCGGCAACTGCTGGTGGATGCCGAGTACTGGCAGCGCATGGCTACGGGGCTTTTAGGCGTAAGTGAGGAAACAACCACTGGCGTGCACCGGCTGTATCATATGGCCCGAAACGGGGAACTGCTGTTCCCGGCTTTTAACGTCAACGATTCGGTGACCAAAAGTAAATTCGATAATCTTTACGGATGCCGTGAATCGCTTATCGATGGAATCAAACGTGCCACCGACGTCATGATTGCCGGAAAAAAATGCGTCGTGCTGGGTTACGGAGATGTGGGCAAGGGCTGTGCCCAGGCCTTTAAGGGGATGGGGGCCCTGGTGTCCGTCACGGAAGTCGACCCCATCTGTGCCCTGCAGGCCGCCATGGAAGGTTTTGCGGTGGTGGATATGGACGAAGCTTGCCAGTGGGGGGATATTTTTGTGACAACCACCGGTAATGTCGATGTCATAACCCGCAGCCATATGGATGTCATGAAGAACGAAGCCATCGTCTGCAATATCGGGCATTTCGACTCGGAAATTCAGGTCGATGCGTTGTATGACGACCCCAGTCTGACGGTGCACGAGGTCAAACCGCAGGTCGACCAGATTGAATGGCCCGACGGCAAGCGTATCACCGTGCTGGCCAAGGGCCGGCTGGTGAATCTTGGCTGTGCCACGGGACATCCTTCCTTTGTCATGTCCAACTCTTTTACCAATCAGGTGCTGGCGCAGATCGAACTGTGGCAAAACTCCGATCGGTATGAAAACAAGGTCTACGTACTGCCCAAGCAACTGGACGAAAAAGTGGCGCGTTTGCACCTCGCTAACCTGGGGGTGAAGTTGACCAGGATGACGGAAAAGCAGGCCGACTATCTTGGCGTTCCGGTGGATGGACCCTACAAGCCCGAACACTATCGCTACTGAGATTTCGTTTAAATCTTTTCGGCAACAGAGGCGCTCCCGAGTGGGGCGCCTTTTTTTTACGGATCGGCGGGAAATCAGCCTTCGCTATGCAAAAACAGCCAGGTACCGAAAAGCAGGAACAGGATGTTGGCGCTCCATGCGGCGATGATTGGGGGGAAGGTTCCCGAGTAGCCAAAGGCCAGCAGGGTTGCGTTCAGGATGAAATAGAGGGCGCCGATGGCGACACTGATGGCGATGCCGAGGGCCATGCTGGCGCCGCGGCCTTTGCGGATCGCGAAAGGGATGCCAAGGAAGGTCATCATCAGACACCCAAACGGGGCGGCTATACGGGCGTGCATGTCGACCTGGAAGCGGGTAGGGTTGTATCCTTCGCGTTTAAGCTTTTTCCCCAGGCGATGGAATTCGCTGATGGGCAAATCTTCGTTGCGTTTGCTGCCGGGAACCTTGAAGTCTTCCGGAACCACCGGCAGGTCCTCTATCTTTTCCGCAAGGCGTTGTTCCGTTAACAAATTGCCGGATGTCGTGTCGAATCGACGGGTAACGGCATCCTGGCAATACCACCTGCCGCCGCTATAAACGGCGCTGCCGGCATCAAAGCGTTGTTGAATGCGGAAGTTTTTATCAAAAGACAGCAGCGTGATACCTTTTAAAGTTTGCTGTACCGGTTCGATCTGACGGATGTTGAGGATGGATCTATTGTGTCGTAGCCAGATTTTATCCTGCTTGTAATGCACGGCGGGGCCTCCTCTTACTTCGGTGGTGAGGATATGCCTGGCCCGCTGTATGGAGGGCGGTACGATAACTTCATTGGCGGCGAGTATGATAAGTGAGAATAAAAGCCCCATACGCAGCATGGGCGCGGCTATTTTCGCCAGGCTGATGCCGCCGGCATGCATGGCCACCAGCTCTCCTGAACGGGTGAACCCGCCAAGGGTCATGAAAACCGCCATGAGGCATGCCAGGGGGGCAACCTGGGTAATGATCAGAGGGGTTTTGTTGAGGAAGTACGCTACGCATAAAGTGACGGAAGCATGATACTCGATAAAATCGTCAATCCGTTCGAAAAACTCGACGAGTAGATAAAGGCCGGCAAAGGCCCCGATAGCCAAGCCGAACAGTCGGAAAAAAGTTGCTAAAATATAGCGGCTGTAGAGAGGCGTCATCGCTTATTTCCTCAGGCGGCGGATGAGGATGTCCGTCCATCGACGGCAAAACTCCACCAGGGGAAGGGGCTTTTCCTTGGCTGCGGCACGTAAAACGACGATGCTGGCCAAAAGGAAAATCGAATTGGGCCCCCACATGATGAGGCCAGGCAAGCCGGCATCGACGACCAGGGTGCCGGCAAGGGACAGCAGGACATAATAGGCCAGGAAAACCAGCAGGCCGGCGGCAAACCCGCTGCCGCGACCGGAGCGCACCGGCTGAATGCCCAGGGGAACGCCGAGCAGGGCGAAAAGCAGGGGGATTACGGGAACAGCCAGGCGCCAGTGGAATTCGGCCAGCAATTCCCTTTTTTTGGAAGGGGGCGTTGCTGCGTCGGGTCGGATGGCCTGGTATAGCTCTCCAAGCGTCATGGTTTTTTTGTTTTTCCGTGGTTGATCCGCCGACATGGAGGTCTGCCCGAGGTCGAGATTCAGGTCGTACCGCGTAAACTCGATAACCTGAAAGCCGCTGCCGGTTTCCCGGCGTTGGCGATGTATGGTGCCGTTTTCCAGGTGCAGGGTAAGGGTCAGGTTTTCCTGGTTGGAAAAAATCCGACCCTCATTGGCCAGGATGATGGAGGACAGGGTGTCGTCTCGTTCATCCGAGATGAAAACGCCCTGCATTCGTCCGGAGCGTTCGTCGACATCGTTGGCGTACAGGATGATGCCTTCGAATTCGTCGTTGAAGATTTGGGCCTGAATACCGATGTTGGCGCGACTGCTGGCGATATGGAACAGTTTTTCGCGAAACAGGTCTTCGCTGGCCGGTTTGATGGCAATGGTTGTCGCAGCGGTAGCCAGACTCACCAGTAATCCCAATCCTACGATCGGCGCGGTCAACTGGCGCAATCCGACGCCGCATGCCTTAAGTGCAAGAATTTCCCGATCCGCGGACATGCGTCCGAACCCGGCCATAACCCCCAGCAGGAAGGACAGAGGCAGTGTCAGGACGAGAAACGTCGGCAGCAGGTAGGCGAGCAACAGCAAGACATCAACCAGGGGTACCCCTTTGTTGATGACCAGCTCGACCAGATTGAGGATGCGACCCAGAAGCAGGACGAGGGTGAAAACCGCCAGTCCCAGGAGCATGGGAACAAGGGTTTCGCGCAGTAGATAACGTTGGATGCGAAGGCTTGTCATAGCCCGGCATAGTAATACAGTTCGAGCCGTTTTGTAAACTGGCTTGCATCGATTTTGTCCTTGCCATAACGGGTCTTCCATGGTACATAAGCTTGTTCACAATACGCACGCGTCCTGACTTGTGGCGGAGGTGCCCTGCCGACGGTAAGGCTGGGTCCGCCAAGGAAGATGGGCGCGGAGGCAAACCAATTTTAAGGAGAAAGTTCATGGCACAAGTAAGTATGAAACAACTGCTCGAGGCCGGTGTGCATTTCGGCCACCAGACCAAACGCTGGAACCCCAAAATGAAGCCCTATATTTTCGGGGCACGCAACGGTATCTATATTATCGACCTGCAGAAAACCGTTCGCTATTTCAAGTCGGCTTATCAGTTTATCCGCGAAACGGTTCAAAACGGTGACAAGGTTCTGTTTGTCGGCACCAAGAAGCAGGCTCAGGAAGCGATTCGTGAAGAAACGGCACGCGCCGATCAGTTTTATATCGACAACCGCTGGCTCGGCGGCATGTTGACCAACTTTGCGACCATCAAGAAAAGCATCGAGCGTCTCAAGAAGATCGAAGTCATGGCGCAGGACGGCACCTATGAGCTTCTGACCAAAAAAGAAGCGCTGAATCTTGAGCGCGAAAGAGAAAAACTGGAAAAGACCCTTGGCGGTATCAAGGGGATGAATAAACTGCCCGGTGCCATTTTTGTCATCGATCCCAAAAAAGAAACCATTGCCGTCAAGGAAGCCCGTAAGCTGGGCATCCCTGTTGTCGCCGTGGTGGATACCAACTGCGATCCCGACGATATCGATTACATCATTCCCGGTAATGACGATGCGATTCGTGCGATCCGTCTGTTTGCTGCAAAGATGGCCGATGCCTGCATCGATGGGGCTCAGGCTCGCGAAGCCGCGATTCGGGCCGAATCGGACAAGGCCGAGACCGATAAGGTCGAAGTTGAGGGCAAGGGCGAAGCCCCGGCAGCAGAAGCTGCCGAAGTGGTTGAGTCTGCCGACAAAGCTTAATCGTTCAAGGTGTTTTGAACTCGCAAAAAGGCGGTCCGGGAAACTGACCGCCTTTTTGCTGAATATATCAGGGACGTGGCACGCGTTTTGTCGCTCCCAAGCATAACTGAGGAGGGTTTTTTATGAAAATCACCGCATCGATGGTTTCTGAGCTGCGCACCAAAACCGGCGCAGGCATGATGGATTGTAAAAAGGCTCTTAGCGAAGCTGACGGTAACATCGAAGAAGCTGTTGACATTCTTCGTAAAAAAGGCCTTTCCGCTGCGGCCAAAAAAGCCGACCGTGCTGCTGCCGAAGGTCTTGTGGTCGGTCTTAACGAAGGTAGCTGCGGCGTTTTGGTCGAAGTTAACGCCGAAACCGACTTCGTTGCCAAAAATGCCAATTTCCAGGAATTCACCAACGGTGTTGCCAAGGTAGTTGTCTCCTCCAAACCCGCGGATCTCGAAGCTCTCAAGGCTCTGCCGTTTCCCGGTACCGATCGCACCGTTGCCGAGGAACAGACGCATCAGATCGCTACAATCGGTGAAAACATCAACCTCAGGCGCTTTGTATGCTTCGATGTAGCGCAGGGTGCGGTTGCCGTGTATATTCATGGCGTCGGTAAAATCGGTGTCCTCGTCGAGCTCGAAACGTCCAAAGGCGATGATGAGCGCGTCGCGGCTCTCGGTCGAAACCTGGCCATGCATATCGCCGCTGCCAACCCTCAGTATCTGAACCGCGACGAAGTGTCGGCCGAGGTTGTTGAAAAAGAAAAAGAGATTATGCGTACCAAGGCTCTGGAGAGTGGTAAGCCGGAGAAGATCGTTGAAAAAATTATCGCCGGGCAAATCAATAAATATTTCGGCGAAGTCTGCCTGCTTGAGCAGGCTTATGTCATCGATCCCGATCTCACCGTGACAAAAGTTGTCGAAAACCTCGGTAAAGAAATCGGTGCTGAGGTTACACTGTCCCGTTATGTCCGGTTCCAGTTGGGTGAAGGGCTTGAAAAACGTTCCGATGACTTTGCGGCCGAGGTCGCATCCATGACCAAGTAAAGTGACATCGACTATGGATGATCAAGAACCGGTTTATAAGCGGATTCTTTTGAAACTCAGTGGTGAAGCCCTGGCCGGTAACCAGGGCTTCGGCATTGACCCTCAGGTTATTTCCGGTATTGCCGAGGAAATCCGGGAAGTCATTGGCCTAGGGGTGCAGGTGGCCGTGGTCATCGGCGGGGGCAATATCTTCCGCGGCATGGCCGCCGCTGCCGGCGGGATGGATCGTGCCGGCGCCGACTACATGGGGATGCTTGCAACCATCATGAACAGTCTGGCTTTGCAGGACGCCCTCGAGCAGGCCGGAGTGCCGACCCGGGTACAGACGGCTATCGAGATGCGCGAGGTGGCCGAGCCTTATATCCGCAGACGCGCGATTCGCCATCTGGAGAAGAAGCGCGTGGTTATTTTCGGTGGTGGCACCGGTAATCCGTATTTCACCACGGATACGGCAGCCAGTCTGCGTGCCATGGAAATTGACGCCGATGTCATTCTTAAGGCCACTAAAGTGGACGGTGTATATAGCGCCGATCCCTGCAAGGACAAAAACGCTGTCAAATTCGATAATCTGAAATATCTTGACGTGTTAAAAAAAGGTCTTAAAGTTATGGATGCCACGGCGACTTCGCTGTGTATGGATAACGATCTGCCTATTGTGGTATTTCAGCTGTCTCGCCCCGGCAATATCAAGAAGGTCGTGCTTGGCGAGGCCATTGGTACCATCGTCAAAGGAGAGTAACTTCCATGTATAACGATGTCATCAAAAAAGCTCGCAGCGGCATGGACAAGGCTGTGGAGTCCTTGAAGAAGGACATGACCAAAGTACGCACCGGGAGGGCTTCTACGTCTCTGCTGGACGATGTCATGGTCGATTACTACGGCACCCCGACACCTCTGAACCAGGTCGGAACCCTTGCCGTGCCCGAACCCCGTCTGATTACCATTCAGCCCTGGGAAAAGAAACTGCTGGCCGATATCGAGCGCGCTATTTTCAAAGCCGATCTCGGTCTTAATCCCACCTCCGATGGCAACCTGATTCGTCTTGTCATTCCGCCCATGACCGAAGAGCGTCGCAAGGAAATGGGCAAAGTGGTTCGCAAGATGGGCGAGGATGCCAAAGTGGGGGTCCGCAGCGCCCGCAGGGATGCCAACGACGGCATGAAAAAACTGGAAAAAAACAAGGAAATCAGTGAAGACGACCTGAAACGCGGCGAAAAGGAAATTCAGGACGTTACCGATTCCTATGTCGCCAAAATCGATGATCTTGTGTCCCAAAAGGAAAAAGAGATCATGGAAATCTAAACTCGGCAATAAAGCGCTTCATGGGTTCCGCTAAAGGGGGCCGTCGGGCGTTTTATTGCGGGCTTGCCCGATCAGTGAAAGTTAAACCGAGGGACGTCGGTGCCGGCGTCCCTTTTCTTATATCCCGTTTCATGGCGATCCTGTCTTGCTGGTGAAAATCGGTTATGTTAATGTTTGATCTTTCCTTCCCGAATGCACTTTGAAAACGGCGGTGCCGAAATGCGTATACCCCGACATCTTGCTATCATTATGGACGGCAATGGCCGATGGGCCGAGCAGCGTGGACTGCCCCGAATCCTCGGACATCACCACGGCGTGGAAACGGCAAAGGTTATTATCGAGGAGTCGCGACGGCTGGGTCTGTCCTATCTGACCCTCTATGCCTTCAGTTCCGAGAATTGGGGGCGTCCCGAAGAAGAAGTCGATTCCCTGATGTCGCTGCTCAATACCTTTCTCGAACGGGAGTTGGAAACCCTTCTGACCCATCGCATTCGTCTGAATGTTATCGGGGCCATTCACCGATTGCCTGAAGCTGTGCAGCACACCTTGATTGGTACTATGGAGCGAACGGCCAATAATCGGGATATGGTACTGACGTTGGCGCTTTCCTATGGCGCCAGGGACGAAATTCTCGGCGCTGTAAAGGCGATCGCCGGCGAAGTGGCTGTTGGGCGACTCGGATTGGATGCCGTAGATGAGGAATGTTTCTCCGGTTTTCTTCAGACCGCCGGTATGCCCGACCCCGATTTTCTCATTCGTACCAGTGGCGAAATTCGCATCAGTAATTTTCTCTTGTGGCAACTGGCTTATGCGGAAATCTACTTCACTCCGGTATTGTGGCCCGATTTCAGCCCCACCCATCTGCACGAGGCTTTTACTGAATTCAGTCGTCGCCAACGCCGTTACGGTTTGACTGCCGATCAATGTCAAGATGATGTCACCGACTGAAGGAGAATGTTATCAAATCCCGAATTCTGACTGCATGCATCGCGCTGCCTTTGTTGATTGCGTTTATCCTGTGGGCTCCGCCATGGGGCTTTTTTTGTTTGACCTACGCGGTTGCCGGCTGGGCTTTATATGAATATTACGCCATGGCTCTGGCCGCTGGGCGGTCCATGGAAAAATACCTGGGCATTGTGGCCGGAATCGGCCTTATGGTCCCGCTTGTGCTGGGCCATTATGCCGTGTTTGTGGGGTGTTTGATCGCATCGGTCTTTTTGTTCGCCTGCGTTTTTCTGTTCCGCCACGGTGCGATCGATAAAGTTTCCGGGCAGTTGGCCCTTTTGCTTTTCGGTTTCATCTATATCAGCATCCCCCTGGCGCATCTGGCCTTGTTAAGGAGCCAGCCCCACGGCATACAGTGGGTACTGCTCGTACTTATGATGGTCATGTTGAACGATACCTGCGCGTATTTTACGGGCACCTTTTTCGGGCGTCGAAAGCTCTATCCGAGCGTGAGTCCCAAAAAGAGTGTCGAAGGTGCCATCGGCGGACTTGGCGGCAGTGTGCTTGCCGCCGGTTTGGCGCATCTGACCTTTGCACCATGGGCGGCACTTGTGCCATTGTTGCTCCTGGGTCTGGTGGTGGGGGTGATCGCAGAGCTCGGCGATCTGTTTGAATCGCTTCTGAAGCGATCCTTCGGCGTCAAGGATTCCGGTACCTTGATTCCTGGACACGGGGGGATCCTCGACCGTCTCGACAGTTTGATGTTCGCATTTCCTTTAACATACTATTTCATCCTGATTTTTCAGGTTTAGAGGGGGTTATGGCTTCCGTTAAAAAACTCGGCATCCTCGGATCTACCGGTTCCATAGGTGTAAGTACTCTGGATATTGTTGCGGCTTTTCCCGAACAGTTCGAGGTCGTTACCCTTACAGCCGGCAACAATCTCGCTCGTCTGGAGGAGCAAATCCGCCGCTTCCGTCCCAAAATGGTGGCGGTAATATCCGCGGACGGTGCGCAGCAGCTGAAAGAGCGCCTCGGCGCCGATGCTCCGCAGATCCTTTCCGGGGTCGAAGGGCTGGTGGCGTGCGCCTGTCATGAAGATATAGACATGGTTGTCTCCGCCATTGTCGGCGCGGCCGGCCTGGTTCCAACCATGTCCGCCATCGAGACAGGCAAGGATATTGCCCTGGCCAACAAGGAAACGTTGGTCACGGCCGGTTCCCTGGTTACGGAAGCGGTCGCTCGCCACGGTGTGCGGCTGTTCCCCGTGGACAGTGAACACTCCGCTATCTTCCAATCGCTGGAAGGCCATCGTATGGATGATGTTCGGCGACTTATCCTGACAGCCTCGGGGGGGCCTTTTCGCAACCGGATGCTGGCGGATATGGCCAGTGTCACTCCGGCAGATGCCCTGGCTCATCCGAACTGGAGCATGGGACGTAAAATCTCCATCGATTCCGCCACCATGATGAACAAGGGGCTCGAGGTTATCGAGGCACGCTGGTTGTTCGATGTGCCGGCAGAGCGCATTGCCGTGCATATCCATCCGCAGAGTATTGTGCATTCCTTGGTTGAGTATGTCGATGGTGCGGTAATTGCCCAGTTAGGTATTCCCGATATGAAAACCCCCATTGCCTATGCCCTGTCTCACCCCACTCGTCTGCCTCTGGATCTGCCGCCGCTCGATCTTTGCAGTATGCGCAATCTCACTTTCGACGAACCGGATCTGGAGAGATTTCCATGTCTGGCCCTGGCCTATGAAGCTCTGGCGATGGGGGGCACCGCTCCGGCCGTACTTAATGCCGCCAACGAAATCGCTGTCGATGCTTTTCTCAATGAAGAAATTGCCTTCCTCGATATCGCCCGGGTGATACGCGCCGCATTGCAGGGCCTGGAGGTCAAGCCGCTGGAACATATCGACCAGGTTCTGCGCGCCGATCTTTGGGGTCGCAAGGAAGCCCGCCGCTTTATCGATGCCAGGGGCGAAGGAGCGACGGTATGCTGAAAATACTTGGCGGGATACTGATGCTCGGGGTGCTGGTTTTCGTCCACGAGCTGGGGCACTTTCTTGTTGCCAAATGGTGCCGCGTCAAGGTTCTCAAGTTTTCCCTGGGGTTCGGTCCGAAACTTTTTTCGCGTACCTTGGGGGAAACGGAATATAAAATCTGCCTGATACCGTTGGGTGGTTACGTTCAGATGCTTGGGGAGGGTAACGATGAGGAAGCCCTGCCGTTAAGCGAAGAGGATAAGCTGCGCTCTTTTGCCGAAAAACCGGTTTTGCAGCGGCTTGCCATCGTCGCAGCCGGTCCCGTTATGAATCTGGTGCTGCCCTTTGTGTTTTTGCCGCTGGCCTTTTTTATCGGCATGGATCAGCCGGCGTTTCTGGATCAGCCGGCGTGTATCGGGCATGTGGTTACCGAATCGCCTGCAGATAGGGCGGGTTTAGCTGCGGGCGACTGTATCCTCAAGGTTGGTGGCGTGGAAGCTGGCAGCTGGTCCGAGTCAGAAAAAAAGCTTCTGGCCCAGGCGGGCAGCGATCTGTCGTTTCTGGTTGCGCGTAACAGCGAATTGTTTGCCGTGCAACTGCCCGCCGATGCTTCGGCTACGGAGGGTTTGCGAGGACTGGGGGTGTTGCCGAAGCAGGCCGCAGTGATCGGCTACCTCGAGGATCGGATGCCGGCCGCTTCCGCAGGTCTGCAGCTGAACGATCGCATCGTTTCCATCGATGGCAACCCGTTAGGCTCCTGGTATGATATTCCCGCATTGGTCCAGGCCGGCGGCGGCAAGCCCATGACCGTGGTTGTCGAGCGTTCAGGGGTTCTGTTGACCCTGCAGGTGGTTCCTTTGTTCAAGGAAAACGCCGGCGGTGAGTCCGGGGTGGGTCGTTATATGCTCGGTGTCGGCCCCAAAACCGAGTCCGTGTTCAAGCGCTATGTGCTGGGAGACGCTTTTCGGGAAGGCGCGGCGCGAGGTTTTGAACTCGTCGACATGACGCTTCTGTTTCTGCGCAAACTGTTCGCCGGCCATGTTTCCGCCAAGAATATCGGTGGCCCCATTATGGTGGTGCAGATGGCGGGATCCGTCGCCGAGTCTATCGACATAGCCCAGATCCTCTCCATGCTGGCATTTTTGAGCATTCAGCTGGGGATTCTCAATCTTTTGCCCGTTCCGATTCTGGATGGGGGGCACCTGTTGTTTGGCGTTGTTGAATTGGTGCGTCGCAAGCCCCTGTCGGAGCAGGCCAGGGAAGTCGCCCAGCAGATTGGGCTGGTTTTGCTTATCCTGCTGATGGCGTGGGCCTTTTACAATGATATCATGCGTCTGACATTTGGAGGGTAGGCATGGCGCCGTTGATTGTTACTGTCGATACCTCGACTCCCGCCGGCAGCGTGGCTCTGAGTCGCGGCCCCGAATTGCTGGGTGAGGTGCTGCTGCACCTGCGCGGTACACATACGGATCGTGTTCTGGGCTCATTGCAATGGCTGCTGGCCGAAGCTCAAGTCAAGTTGGCCGAAGTGGAGGCCTTTGGCGTCGTAGTCGGTCCCGGTTCTTTTACCGGCTTGCGGGTTGGCGTGGCCACCGTTAAGGGATTGGCTTATGCCTCGGGTGCATCCGTGGTCGGCGTTTCGTCCCTGGAGACGCTGGCCGCAGCCTGTCCGTCGGCTGCCTACCCGGTATGCAGTATAATCGACGCTCGCAAGAGTGAAGTCTACGCAGCGGTCTTCGATTGTCGCTCCGATATGCCCGCCGCAGTGACGGATGAGCAGGTTCTGGCGCCCAAGTCATTGTTGCAGCAGCTGCAAGGCGAGCATCTGTTTGTCGGCAGCGGAGCACTGTTGTATCGGGATCTGATCAGTGCGCAGCTGGGATCGCGCGCCCATTTTGCACCGATGGCCGTCAACCTGCCCCGCGCTTCGAGCGCTGCCGGGTTGGTTTGGGACCGGCTTCAGGCCGGCAGGACAACCACGGCCCAGGCCTTAGTGCCGTGCTATATCCGCGCTTCCGAGGCCGAAATCATGCGTGCATCCCAAAAAAGCTCCTAGCCCTGATGGGGCTGCGCATCCGGGGTCACATGAAGCTTGTCAGGGCAGTTGACATATGAGGGCCGATTCGTTATTTTGAAACAAGCTCGTCGCTCTTTGTCAACCCTTTCCTGGGAGGTGTCTGATGGAAGAACAAGATCTCGGGCTGATCCAGCATCTGTGCGATGCAAGCCCACGTTATCGCAGGCTTTATGAAGAGCATGTGCTCCTCGAACGCGAATTGGTTGTACTGGATCAGCAGCAACATCTTAGTCCCGAAGAAGAATTCCAGAGAAAAAAGGTGCAGAAGCTGAAATTGGCAGGCAAGGATGAAATGGAGCAGATATTGCGCTCATTCAAGCGGTAGAAAACATTATTCCGATTTTGTAGAAAGGGTTTGGGCATACCGTCCGAACCCTTTCTGCATCATGTGTTGTTTGTTGTTCTCAAAAAAAGTTTCATATTATCGATATCATGAGGTGGTTCGTTTGGTTCGCCCGCCCGCGGCCCTATACCGGGTCAGGAACGGGTATCTTTGAAAAGCAGGTATACAGCTCCGGGATTTTTGTCTGGAGTCTAAAACCATAGCGATGAGCAAGAAAGGAAAGATTTAAACCATATGAAAGGCAAACGTAGCGAGGCCATTACGCAAGGTTTTGAAAGGGCACCTCATCGTGCCTTATTGATGGGTACCGGTATCCCCCGCAAGGAATTGGGTAAGCCCCTGATCGGGATTGCCACCTCCTTTACCGATCTGATCCCGGGTCACATCGGCATGCGCGACCTGGAACGGTTTATTGAAAAGGGCGTTCATACCGGAGGCGGGTATTCGTTCCTGTTTGGCATCCCCGGCGTCTGTGACGGTATTGCCATGGGGCATAAGGGGATGCATTATTCTCTGTCGACCCGTGAATTGATTGCCGATATGGTCGAGTCCATTGCCGAGGCGCACCGTCTCGACGGCTTGGTGCTGCTGACCAATTGCGATAAAATCACTCCCGGCATGCTGATGGCCGCTGCGCGCCTCGATATTCCCTGTATCGTGGTGACGGCCGGTCCCATGCTTACCGGAACCGGTCGCGGTGGTCGTCGGTATTCTTTTGTGACCGACACCTTCGAGGCCATGGCACGCTACAAAGCCGGGGAGATCAACGCTGCGGAATTGCAGCAGTGCGAAGACCGTGCATGTCCTGGTGCCGGCTCCTGCCAGGGGTTGTTTACCGCCAATACCATGGCGATTCTCACCGAGACGCTGGGGATGAGCCTTGTTGGCTGCGGTACGGCCCTGGCTGTTTCTTCTTTGAAACGGCAGATTGCCTTCGCTTCCGGCGAGCGGATTGTCAGTCTGGTGCGCGAGGGCATAACGCCCCGGCAGATTCTGACGCGCGAAGCCTTTGAAAACGCCATCCGGGTTGACTTGGCCCTGGGTGGTTCCAGCAATACCGTGTTGCATCTGCTGTCCATCGCTCATGAAGCCGAAGTCGATTTGCCGCTTGATCTGTTTGACAAGCTCAGCCGTGAAACGCCGCAACTTGCCTCCATGAATCCCGGCGGCAAGCATTTTATGGAGGACCTCGATGCGGCTGGCGGCGTGCCCGGTGTGCTTTACCAGTTGCGCGACCAGATTCACGATAATCCCACCCTCAATGGCGTCGGTGTGAAGCAGATTATCGATAGCGTTATCGATGTCGATGAAACGGTTATCCATCCTAAGGAAGATGCCGTGCGCCCAGAGGGCGGAATCGCCATTCTGACCGGTAATCTTACTCCCGATGGAGCAGTTGTCAAACAATCCGGCGTATCCGAAAAAATGATGACCTTCGAGGGGACTGCCCGGTGTTTCAATTCCGAAGAAGAAGCCATGCAGGCGCTGATGGGCGGACAGGTGAAAGCCGGCGATGTGGTTGTTATCCGTTATGAAGGTCCCAAAGGCGGCCCCGGCATGCGTGAAATGCTGGCACCTACGGCCACCCTTATGGGGTTGGGGTTGGGTGACAGCGTTGCGCTGATTACCGACGGGCGTTTTTCAGGCGGTACGCGCGGCCCCTGTGTCGGTCACGTTTCGCCCGAAGCGGCGGTCGGCGGTCCCATAGCCCTGGTGGAGGATGGCGATACCATTGTGTTGGATATTCCTTCCCGGCGTCTGGAGGTTAAAGTCTCCGATCAGGAACTGGCCAAGCGTCGTGAGCGCTGGCAGGCGCCCGAGCCTAAAATCAAAAAAGGCTGGCTGTCCCGCTATGCTTCTGTCGTCACGTCGGCCAATACCGGTGCCGTCTGTAAGGCACGCTGAAAAGAATGATATGGCCTGGCCGCTGCCGGCGGCCAGGCGTTTGTTAAGTAAAGCTGGCTTGTGAGGAGGCGTTGCGTGAAAAAGACCGGTTCTCAGATTTTGCTTGAAAGCCTGTTGCAGGAAGGTGTGGATACCGTTTTCGGTTATCCCGGCGGCACGGTTATCAATATCTATAACGATTTACCCGATTACCCCATCAAGCATATTCTTACCCGGCATGAACAGGCGGCTGTACACGCTGCCGACGGTTATGCCAGGGCGAGCGGCAAGGTCGGTGTGGCGATTGCGACCAGCGGTCCGGGTGCCACCAATACGGTAACCGGTATTGCCACTGCCTATATGGATTCCACTCCGATGGTGGTCATTACCGGACAGGTGCCCACGCCCTTGATCGGTAACGATGCCTTTCAGGAGGCCGATATCGTCGGCATCACCCGTTCCATCACCAAGCACAACTATCTGGTCAAGGATGTCAAGGATCTTGCGCGCATCGTAAAACAGGCGTTTTATATCGCGCGAACGGGGCGCCCCGGTCCGGTACTGATCGATTTGCCCAAGGATGTGCAGTTGGCTTCCACCAAGTTCGTCTATCCTGAAAACGTTGAATTGCGCGGTTATAAACCGACCTACAGCGGCAATGTCCGCCAGGTCGACAAAGCTGCCAAGATGATCCTGGCCGCCCGTCGACCGGTGCTGTATGTCGGTGGCGGTGCCACGGCCTCCGATGCAAGTGAGGATCTGGTAGCTTTTTCCGAACTTATCCAGGCTCCGGTGGTGACGACCCTTATGGGCATGGCGGCTTTCCCCACGGCCCATCCTTTGTCGCTGGGTATGCTCGGTATGCATGGCACTTATTACGCCAATATGGCCGTAACCAATGCGGATCTTCTGGTTGCCGTCGGTGCCCGCTTTGACGACCGCGTTACCGGCCGTATTGCGGCCTTTGCGCCCAAAGCCAAAATCATTCATATCGATATCGACCCCACGTCCATCAAGAAAAATGTACGTGTCGATCTGCCCATTGTCGGCGAGCTGCGCGATGTTATGGGTAAAATTGTCGCCAAACTGAAGGAGGATAGCGAGAAGGTAAAGGAGCTTTCCGAAATCAGCGCTCCCTGGCGCAGTCAGATCGATAGCTGGCGGGCCCAGTATCCTATGACCTACAAGTCCAGCGATACGGTGATCAAGCCTCAGTACGTCATCGAAAAAATACGCGAGCTAACCCGCAAGGATGCTATCATTGCCACTGAAGTCGGGCAGCATCAGATGTGGACCGCGCAGTTTTTCAATTTTTCCCACCCGCGCACCTTTCTGACATCCGGCGGTCTGGGAACCATGGGATTCGGATTGCCTGCGGCTCTCGGTGCCCAGGTCGGCTGTCCCGACCGGCAGGTTATCGATATCTCCGGCGATGGCTCCTTTCAGATGAATTCCCAGGAACTGGCGACTCTTGTGCAATATCAATTGCCGGTCAAAATCGCCATTCTGAATAATAATTTCCTTGGCATGGTTCGGCAGTGGCAGCAGCTCTTCTTTGACCGCCGCTATAGCCAGACACCACTCGATCTGCCCATCGATTTCGTCAAGTTGGCTGAAGCATACGGTGCTACCGGTCTGCAGGCGAGCAGTCCTGATCAGGTTGAGGGTGTTATTCGCAAGGCGCTGGAAACGCCCGGCCCGGTATTGATGGAGTTCAAGGTCGATCGCGAAGAAAACGTTATGCCCATGGTTCCTGCCGGGGCTGCAATCGATGAAATGGTTCTGGCTTCATAGGAGGTGGGTGTCATGGCAAGCCGTGAGGCAAAACATACAATATCCGTTTTGGTGGAAAACGAGTTCGGTGTTCTGACACGCGTTGCGGGTCTTTTTTCCGGGCGGGGATTCAATATTGAGAGTCTCTCCGTTGCACCGACGCTGGATGATAGTCTTTCCCGCATGACCATTGTAACCAGCGGGGATGAGCGCATCCTCGAGCAGATCACCAAACAGCTCAATAAATTGATCGATACCATCAAGGTTATCGATTTTACCGATACCGAATATGTAGAGCGCGAAATGGCTCTGATCAAGGTGCAGGCAACCGAAGATACGCGCGCGGAAGTGCTGCGCATCGTTGATATTTTCAGGGGCAATGTTGTCGATGTGACAGCGCGATCCTACACCATGGAAATCACGGGCGCCCCTGGCAAGATCGAGGCTGTGATCGATTTACTCAAGCCCATCGGCATTCAGGAAATCGTTCGCTCCGGTCCGGTCGTTCTGGGGCGGGGCGCCAAGGGCCTGCACGGCTGATTTCACCCGTTGCCACTCCGGGTGGCAGATTGCAGGTGACCTTTGGTCTTTTCCCCGGTCGGTTGCTTTACTTACAATGTTGGAGTCCATGCCATCAGGTATTTTCGGGGGTTTTATGAAATCTGAAAGATCAATTTTATACGCCCCAGAGAGGAAACCGTTATATGCGTAATCAGAATCAGCCTGTTGCTATTGAAGGCTATCCATTCATTGGGTTGTTTGCTTTTATTACTTTGGTCTTTGCTCTTCTCGGTTGGAGTGTCTGCACTCTTTTGTTCCTGGGTCTGACACTTTTTGCGGCATATTTTTTTCGTAATCCGGATCGTTATAGCGATGCGGAAGATGCGGCTATACTGGCGCCGGCCGATGGCAAGGTCGTTTATGTCGGCCCCGCGCTTGAAGAGCGTTATTTTAAAAGCGAAGTGACCAAAATCAGTATCTTCATGTCGGTCTTCAACGTGCATGTCAACCGGGTGCCGATGGCCGGCAAGGTTGTCGATATGTTCTACAATAAGGGCCAGTTTCTGAATGCCGCCATGGATAAGGCCAGCCTGCACAATGAACAATCCGGGATGTTGCTTGAGCATACCTCCGGTCGGCGGATGCTGGTGGTTCAGATCGCCGGTCTGATTGCACGGCGCATTGTGACCTATCCGGTCGTTGGCGATATTCTGCAGCGGGGTGCCCGGTACGGGCTGATTCGCTTCGGATCACGGGTTGATATCTATCTGGAGGACGACGTCGACATTCAGGTGACTGTCGGAGAACGTGTTTGCTGCGGGGAGACTGTCCTCGGCTTCCTGAAGTAACTTGTCGTCGCCCCGGAGGGTATGCCATGTAACCGCGCCCGGGCAATTCCATGCCATGCCCGGGTGCGAGGTTTTGCCCGCATCGATTTCAAGGCCGCTGAATTTCGTATTGTCGCATCGAAAAAACGCTGCATTGCCCCGCCTCGGGGCCATTACGGCTTGACAGTAAGGCTTTGAGTCTGGTCTATTAGGGCGAACGAAAGAAAAATAAAGACGTTGAAGAGGAGTATTAGGTCTTTACCTCGATAGGAGAGAGCCGGCGGTCGCTGCGAGCCGGTATCGAGCGGACTGAACTCGCCTCGGAGTCGCACGGTTGATCCGGTTGAAATCGGCTAGGTCGTGACGTGATCCTGCGTTAAGGGCAATGAAGGGTTCCTGCTGGAACTGAATCAGGGTGGTACCGCGAAGCAAAGCTCTCGCCCCTGGAAGGGAGGGAGCTTTTTTGTATGCAGCGCACGACTCGCGGTTCTTTTGCCAAAGTGGAAAGAAAGGGGGTGGTCAGGTGGAATCGGACCTAAGCGACCTGATGCTTCATCCGCATGATGAAGTACCTGAAATCGTCCGTAAATCATTCACAACAACGACTGCTCCCGGCTCTTGGTGAAGTGGGGAGTCACGACTGACGGAGGTCACATGGAGAACGTCAAAAGTATCAAAATTTTCGACACCACCTTGCGCGATGGCGAACAATCGCCCGGCGCCAGCATGAATATCGATGAAAAACTGCGGATAGCTTCCCAGCTTGCAAAGCTGAATGTCGATGTTATCGAGGCAGGCTTTCCCATTGCCTCGGAAGGGGATTTCGCGGCCGTCAAGCGGATCGCCGAGACCATCAAAGGGCCGCAGATCGCTGGCCTTTGCCGCGCGGCGGTCAAGGACATCGACTGTGCATGGGAGGCCCTCCAATATGCGGGGGAACGCGGGCGTATTCATACCTTCCTGGCTACCAGCGATATCCATATGAAGTATAAGCTGAAAATGAGCGAGGACCAGGTTGTCGAAACCGCCGTAGCCGCCATCAAACATGCCGGCCGCTACACGGAAAATATCGAATTCAGCTGCGAGGATGCCGCCCGCACCCGTCCGGAATTTCTGGCCCGGGTGGTCGAAGCGGTTATCGCCGCCGGTGCCAAAGTGGTGAATATCCCCGATACGGTCGGGTACAGTATCCCCTCCGAATTCGCGGCCCTGATTCGCGGTCTCAAAAACAACGTACCGAATGTGGACAAAGCCATTCTGTCGGTTCACTGCCATAACGACCTGGGGCTGGCCGTGGCCAATTCGCTGGCCGCTGTCGAAGCCGGTGCCGAACAGATCGAGTGCACCATCAACGGGATCGGCGAACGGGCCGGAAACTGCTCGTTGGAGGAAGTCGTTATGGCCCTGCGCACCCGGGCCGATATCCTGCCGTTCAAGACCGATATCGTGACCGAGCATCTTTATGCCAGCAGCAAGCTGTTATCGACCATTACCGGCATTCAGGTGCAGCCCAATAAGGCCATCGTCGGTGCCAATGCCTTCGCCCACGAAGCCGGGATTCACCAGCACGGCGTTTTGATGGATAAGTCGACCTACGAAATCATGACCCCCGAATCGATCGGCCTGACCCAGAACAAGCTGGTCCTGGGCAAGCATTCCGGGCGTCACGCTTTCGGACAGCGTCTGGTTGAGTTGGGATACGATCTTTCCAAGGAAGATCTGGATCGGGCCTTTACCCGTTTCAAGGCACTTGCCGATCAGAAAAAAGAAATTTTCGACGAAGATCTCGACGCCATTGTGGCCGACGAAATTATTCGTATCCCTGAAAAGTACAAGCTGGTGCAGATGGTTACCAGTTCCGGTTCGTTTGCCGCCCCGATCGCTACGGTGGCCATGGAGATTGACGGCGAAATCAAAAAGGCGGCTATGATGGGCGGCGGTCCTGTAGACGCCACCTTCAAAACCATCAAAAAGCTGACCGACAGCAAGGCCGATCTGCTCAGTTTTACCGTGGGGGCTATAACCGGGGGAACTGACGCACAAGGTGAATGTACGGTCCGTTTGGAGCTTGACGGCCGCGAAGTTCTGGGTCAGGGCGCACATCCCGATATCATCGTGGCCAGCGCCAAGGCGTACATCAATGCCCTTAACCGTTTGGCATTGATCGTAAAGGCCCGCCCGTCGGCCCATTTTTAAGTGTGTCACAGGCCGCCTGTTCGGCCTGTTTTTTTCAAGAATTGTTTGGAGTCATTTATGGGACAGACTATCGCACAGAAAATATTCGCAGCGCATTTGCGTGACGAACCTTTTCCGGGTACTTACGTTCTCGACCTGGACCGGGTTCTCTGTCATGAAATCACTACCCCTGTCGCTATTGCCGATCTCGAGTGGCGGGGCAAGGATCGGGTTTTCGATCCATCTAAAATTAAAGCCGTTATCGATCATGTGACCCCGGCCAAGGATACCAAAACGGCCATTCAGGGTAAAATCCTGCGCGAGTGGGCGCAACGTCATGACATTCCCGACTTTTTCGATATCGGTCAGAACGGTGTATGCCATGCGCTGTTCCCTGAAAAGGGGTTCATCCGACCCGGTTACACGGTCATCATGGGGGACAGTCATACCTGTACCCACGGAGCCTTCGGTGCTTTTGCCGCAGGTGTCGGGACCACCGATCTGGAGGTCGGCATCCTCAAGGGGGTATGTGCTTTTCGCAAGCCGCAGAGCATTCTGGTCAATATTACCGGTACCTTGCCCGAACATGTGTATTCCAAAGACGTGATTCTGCACATTATTCACAAGCTTGGCGTTAATGGCGCTACCGATCACGTGCTCGAATTCCGTGGGCCCGTGGTCGATGCCATGTCCATGGATGCTCGTATGACCTTGACCAACATGGCCATCGAAGCCGGCGGCACTTGCGGCATCTGTCTGCCGGATCAGGTGACTGTCGATTATCTCTGGCCGTTTATCTCGGAAGAATATGCCAGCAAGGAAGCGGCCCTCGCCGATTTTCGTAAGTGGCATTCCGACGCCGATGCCGAATACGCCAAGGTGCTCGATATCGACGTCAGCCAACTTGAGCCGCAGGTGACCTACGACTATAAACCCGATTGCGTCAAGACCGCTCGGCAGATGGCCGGTACGCCTGTTAATCAGGTTTATATCGGTACCTGTACCAACGGTCGACTGGAGGATTTACGTCAGGCCGCGGATATTCTCAAGGGGCATAAGCTGGCGCCCAATGTGCGAGGCATTCTCTCGCCGGGGACGCCGAAAATTTTCCGCGAGGCCATGGAAGAAGGGATCCTTGCCACGTTTATGGATGCCGGTTTTTGTATTACCAATCCCACCTGCGGCGCCTGTCTCGGTATGAGTAACGGCGTGCTTGCGCCCGATGAAGCCTGTGCGGCTACCAGTAATCGCAATTTCCAGGGGCGCATGGGGCAAGGCGGAATGGTCTACCTTATGAGTCCGGCCACGGCTGCCGCCACCGGTATTAAGGGAACCGTTACCGATCCGCGCGATCTTTAACGGCTGCGGCGGTTTTTATAGGAAGGAGCAAAGATACCCATGAAAAGAACTTTTGGAGGGCCGGCATTGTTTCTGGACCGGTCCGATATCAATACCGACGAAATTATTCCGGCCCGTTACCTGACCGAGGTTACCAAGGAAGCCCTTAAGCCCTACTTGCTTGAGGATCTGAAGCTGGAGGGGTTTGATCCTGCCGGCGAGGCATTGCAAAAAGCTACGGTAGTGGTCACGCGTAAAAACTTCGGCTGCGGATCTTCCCGTGAACATGCGCCCTGGTCTCTTGAGGTTAACGGCATTTATACGGTGATTGCAGAGAGCTACGCGCGCATATTCCGCCAGAATATGTTCAATTGCGGGATGTTGGCCATTGAGTTGCCTGCAGCCGATATCGATCGGATTTTTGCCCTGTCACAGGAGGGTGAAGTCAGTATCGAGGTTGATCTTCAGGGGCACCAGCTTACGGCTTCGGCCGGTGGGCGCAACGAGGTATGCCGTTTCGACATCAGTCCCTTCGATCAAGCGCTGGTTGAGGCCGGTGGTTGGGTCGAGTTCGCTGATAAGCGTTATTGAGCAGAAGACGGCCGGGCCAAGGGTCCGGTCGTTTTTTGTGTCACATGTGCCAAAAGTTGCACACATGGTTGTGTCGAAGCTGGACCAGGCTTGATGTTGTGTTCTCGGGTCAGGGGAAAATATTTGACAATTTCCAGGGGTGCTTTTTATCATGACGCCGGTTGAGCGGGAACCTGTGCCGGATTGTGTGGCAGGGTAGGGGCTCGGCCGTGAGGAGAGTATATTCAGATGAAAAAAGAATTCAAGTTGGCGGTATTGCCCGGAGATGGAATCGGTCCTGAAATCATGGCGGAAGCCATGAAGGTACTCGATGCCGTGGAACAGAAGTTTCAAGTGCGTTTTGAGCGTCAGTTCGCCAATGTCGGCGGCGCCGCTATCGACCGGGATGGCAAGGCCTTGCCCGATGCGACTGTGGAGATCTGCCAGGCTTCCGACGCTATTCTATTCGGCAGCGTCGGTGGTCCCAAGTGGGATACGTTGCCTGCCGAAGAGCGCCCCGAGCGGGGGGCATTGTTGCCGTTGCGGCGTATTTTCGGGCTGTTCTGCAACTTGCGGCCCGCCATCGTTTTTCCTGCCCTGACCTCCGCTTCCTCTTTGAAAGAGGAAGTCATTGCGGGTGGCTTCGATATTCTGGTCGTGCGGGAGCTTACGGGCGGTATTTATTTTGCCCAGCCCAAAGGCGTGGAAGGCGAAGGCGGTGAGCGCCGCGGTTTCGATACCATGGCTTACACCGATGCCGAAGTCGAGCGTATTACGCGCGTGGCTTTCGATGCGGCCCGCAAACGCGGCAAGAAACTCGTTTCCATCGATAAAGCCAACGTACTGTCGACCTCGGTGCTGTGGCGTGAAGTGGTCGAGCGTGTTTCCGCCGATTATCCGGACGTTGTCTTGAGCCACATGTATGTCGATAATGCCGCCATGCAGTTGGTCAAGGCACCCAAGCAGTTCGATGTTCTTTTGTGCCCCAACATGTTCGGCGATATCTTGTCCGATGAAGCGGCTATGCTCACCGGCTCCCTCGGTATGCTTCCCTCCGCCTCCCTGGCCGAGGGTAGTTTCGGCATGTATGAGCCGGCTGGTGGCAGCGCCCCCGATATTGCCGGCAAAAATATAGCAAACCCCGTGGCTCAGATTCTTTCTGCGGCCATGTTGCTGCGCTATTCCTGCGGACTTGCCGATGCCGCCGATGCTGTCGAAAAAGCCGTGGAAAATTGCCTCGCCGCCGGTTTGCGTACCGGAGATATCTATCAGGATGCCGACGGTGAACAACTGGTATCCACCAGCGCCATGGGCGATGCCGTGGTTGCCGAGCTTATTAAAAGTTAAACGGAAAGGGGCCGGAGTAGGTCCGGCCTGACGAATCTATATTATTGCGGTTCAAGCGGAAGGAATCACCCATGTCCAAGTTGTTTAATGTTGCAGTTGTCGGGGCCACCGGCGCCGTGGGAAATCAGATGCTCGAAGTATTGGCCGAGCGCAATTTCCCCGTTAAGGAGTTGCGGCTGCTGGCCTCCGAACGTTCTGAAGGCAAATTTCTTGAATTCAAGGGCGAGCAACTCGTGGTGCAGAAGCTTGGCAGGGATTCTTTCAAGGATATCGATATCGCCCTGTTCAGCGCCGGGGGATCCCGTAGTGAGGAGTTTTGCCCCATTGCTGCCGCTTCCGGCGCTGTTTGTGTCGATAATTCCAGCGCCTGGCGCATGGATCCGGATGTGCCCCTGGTGGTTCCCGAGGTTAACCCCGCAGACGTAGCGCTGCATACCAATAAAGGGATCATCGCCAATCCCAACTGTTCCACCATTCAGATGATGGTGGCACTGAAGCCGTTGCACGATTATGCCAAAATCAAGCGTATCGTGGTGTCAACCTATCAGGCAGTCTCCGGTACCGGCCTCAACGCCATCGACGAACTGCGCGTTCAGTCGGGGGAATTGCTTAACGGCCGTCCCGCAGAATGTAAGGTGTATCCTCATCAGATCGCCTTTAACTGTCTGCCCCATATTGACGTCTTCCTCGATAACGGCTATACCAAGGAAGAGATGAAGATGGTTAACGAGACGCAGAAGATTCTGGGTGACGAATCTTTGCGGGTTACCGCGACAACCGTGCGCGTTCCGGTTTTTTACAGCCACAGTGAAGCTGTAAATATCGAAACCGAAAAACCGCTGTCCGCGGCCAAGGCCCGTGAACTGCTTGCGGCGGCCCCCGGTGTCAAGGTGGTGGATGATGTGGCCAATCTGGTTTATCCTACGGCCATCGATGCGGCCGGGCAGGATCTTACCTATGTCGGGCGCATCCGGGAAGACGAGTCCATCGATAACGGTTTGAACCTGTGGGTGGTGGCCGACAATCTGCGTAAGGGAGCAGCTACCAATGCAGTGCAGATAGCCGAATTGCTTGCGGCCAAGTATCTGTGATCGTTGGATGCGTTTTATCGTTTGACTTTATGGACAGAGGGGGCCGCTTGGCCCCCTTTATCTTTTGGTGACGACCATGGGCATCGATTGGGGTTCAGCAGGTGGCGATGTTGCGGCGCCTTGGATCGTAAATATTGACCCCCGGGGGAAGCTGGTTGCTCTGACGGCGGTCCTTGTTGCGGTCTTTTCCGCCACGCAGATCTGGCGGTTGGCCTTGCTGACGATGGTCGTGTTGCTGGCGGTCATGGTGGGGCGTGTTTCCTTCCTTCGTGTTCTGAAGCGGGTTTATGCCTTGCGCTGGGTGTTGATGGCGGGTGTGTTGTTGCATCTGATCGGTGGTTCGGGACGAACGCTTATGGGGCTGCCTTTTTTGTCTCTCGATGGATTGATAGCAGGTTCGATGGTGGGTTGGCGCCTGATATTGGCGGTTACCTGTTCATCGTTATTTTGCTGGACTACCTCAGCGCCGGCGTTGCTGGCGGCTGTGCTTGTCGTGATGAGGCCGGTCGAAGGATTGGTCCCGATTCATCGTGTGGCTCGCCACGGTATGCTGGTCCTTATGTGGTTGCCCCGGGTTCAGGATGAAGTGTTGGCTTTTATGGATGCTCGCAAGGCTGCTGTCGGCGCCCATCGCTATGGGGTCGCAGGATGGGTTAGCGAGTTCGGCCATCTCTTCGACCGACTGATTCTGGCGACCGATACGATGGCCGACGCCGTGCTTGACGGCGAGGTTCCTGTTTCGATGGAGGGAGCCGGCGTCGCCCATCGTTTGGCTTTTCGTGACCTGGGGATCTTTTTTGTCGTAGGTATTTTTGCATTCGTTTGGTTCTGGGGGTTGCCGTGAGCGTAGTCCGGCTTATTATTGAATACGATGGAACGCCGTACGTTGGTTGGCAGCGACAACCCAATGGTCTCTCGGTGCAACAGGTGGTCGAAGAAGCACTGGCAAAGGTTTGTGGCGGCCCGCATAGCCTGGTGTCTTCCGGACGTACCGATGCTGGTGTGCACGCACGGGGCATGGTGGCGCATTTCGTTACGCCGCAACCTTTGCCGATGGCGGCCTACAGGGAGGGTGTGAACCGTTTTCTTCCCGCCCAGATCGCGGTGCGCGATGCGGCTTTGATGCCGGATGATTTTCACGCCCGTTACAGCGCTGTGGGCAAGTGGTATCGTTACAGTATTTACCGCTCGCCGGTGAGATCGCCGTTGGCTTGCCGCTTTAGCTGGCATGTGCGGACCGTGCTCGATCTGCAAGCTATGCGACAGGCAGCTCGGTTGCTGGTCGGCCGTCATGATTTCGCGGCCTTTCGTGCCAGCGGATGTGCCGCCCGCACCACGGTTCGCGAGGTATTTTCCGTCGATATTGTGGATGCCGAGGAGTGGGTTTATGTCGATGTGCGCGGTAGCGGGTTTTTGCGCAACATGGTGCGTATCATGGTCGGCACCCTGGTCGAGGTTGGCCGGGGGGCTCGTCCGCCGGAAGAGGTCGGCGCCATGTTGGCCGGTGGTTGCCGCAAACAGTCCGGCATAACCGCACCTGCGCAGGGGCTTTGTCTGATGGAAGTCGCCTATGCGCCCCAGGATTGCGTCGAAGGCTAAAAAGACCTTGACATACCGGGGGCTTTCCGTTAAGTTCGGTTGTCCTGTGGTCCCGTTACGAAAATCACAGTTTACGCATAGAGAGGAAGCCATGAGCACGCAGGTAGCAAAGAAATCCGAGGTCAAAAAGAATTGGTACATCGTAGATCTGGACGGCAAGGTGCTGGGTCGGGCTGCGACTGAAATTGCTCGCGTTTTGAGGGGAAAGCATAAAGCGATCTACTCCCCGAGTGTCGATACCGGCGATTTCGTCGTTGTCGTCAACGCCGAGAAAGTCAAGCTGACCGGTAACAAGATGTCCGCTAAGATGTACTATCGTCATTCGGGATATCCTGGCGGGTTGCGTCAAGCCAACGCCGCTCAGATGCTCGAGAAAAAACCCGAAGATCTGATCAAAAAAGCTGTCAAGGGCATGCTTCCCAAGAACAAACTGGGGCGTGACATGTTCCGCAAGCTGAAGGTTTATACCGGCAGCGATCATCCCCACGCAGCTCAGCAGCCGCTCGAATTGAACATCTGAAGAATTCAGAACCGAGTCAGGAGATAAAGATGGCCGAACAAAGGTTCTACGCAACCGGCAAAAGAAAAACTTCCATTGCTCGCGTCTGGCTGAAGCCGGGTGAAGGCAATATTACCGTTAATCGTCGCACTCTGGATGAGTACTTTGGTCGTGAAACCTCCAAGATGGTTATCCGCCAGCCGCTCGAGCTGACCGACAATATGGGTAAGTTCGATATTATGGTCAATGTCTGCGGCGGTGGACCTTCCGGACAGGCCGGTGCCATCAAGCATGGTATCACCAAGGCTCTGCTGGAGGCCGATCCCGAATTGCGCGGCGTTCTCAAAAAAGCCGGCTTCATCACCCGTGACAGCCGTGCCAAGGAACGTAAGAAATACGGGCGCAAAGGTGCTCGTGCGCGGTTCCAGTTCTCCAAACGTTAATCCGGATATGTTACAGCCCGGCATCAGGCGGGGCTGTTTCTTGTCAGTCAAGGTGCAAAGGGAAACCCGTGGGTTTCCCTTTTCGCTTTTGAGGAGGATATCATGCTGAAAGTTGCCATTGTCGGCGCCAGTGGATATACCGGCGTCGAACTGATTCGTCTGTTGCTCAACCATCCTCAAGTCGAAATCACTTGTGTCACGTCCCGGCAAAACGCCGGTGCAAGTATTGACAGTGTGTTTCCTTCTCTGGCTGGGCGCATCGATCTGACATTCGATCCCGTAGATGTCGATACGATTATTCGGAAATCCGATTTCGTGTTCACGGCATTGCCCCACAAGGCAGCTATGGCCGTGGTTCCGGCTTTCCTCCATGCCGGGAAAAAGGTGGTGGATCTTTCCGCCGATTATCGCCTGCACGATGTCGATGTCTACGAAGCATGGTATGACAAACACACCAGCCCCGAGTTGCTTGACGAAGCGGTCTACGGCTTGCCTGAACTGTATCGTCAGCAGGTGGTTGATGCCCGGCTCGTCGCCAATCCGGGGTGCTATCCTACCAGCATTGCGCTGGGGTTGGCTCCGTTGTTGGAAAATAACCTTATCGACGCAGCTTCGCTGATTATCGACAGCAAGTCAGGTACCAGCGGGGCGGGTCGATCAGCCAAGGTCGGCAGCCTTTACTGCGAAGTCAATGAGGGATTCAAGGCCTACGGCGTGGCGTCTCATCGGCACACCCCCGAGATCGAACAGACCCTCGGGCAGCTTGCCGGAAAGCCTGTGCAGGTCAGTTTCACTCCCCATTTGTTGCCGGTGAACCGCGGTATCCTGTCAACCTGTTACGCTTCTTTAGTGCAGCCGATGGACACGGCACAGCTCCAGCAATTGTACGCCCAGCGCTATGCCGGCGAGATCTTCGTGCGGGTTCATCCTCAAGGCGAGCTTCCCAATATTTTGCATGTACGTGGCAGTAACTACTGCAATATCGGTGTGGTCAGCGACAAGCGAACCGGTCGCGTCATTATCGTGTCGGTTATCGATAACCTGCTTAAGGGGGCGGCAAGTCAGGCGGTACAGAACATGAATCTTATGCAGGCGTGGTCGGAAGATAGCGGATTGAGTGATCTTCCGCTGTATCCCTGATTTATGTCTTGCCGATTGAGGAACCCTGTGTCGTTTCTATGTCAATGTATCGGTCAACAAGGTGATTAATCCAGCCGCCGGGACTTCCGGAGGGCAGCACTGCAGCGATTTTTTGCCTACCAACAGGCAGGAAATGCTCGCCCGCGGCTGGGACGAACTGGATATCCTGTTTGTCAGCGGCGATGCCTATATCGATCATCCGGCCTTTGGCGTTCCGTTGTTGGCCCGGTTTATGGCCCATTACGGTTACCGTGTAGGTATCCTGGCTCAGCCCGATTGGCGTCAGCCGCAAGCCTTTAGCGTCATGGGGCGTCCAAGGTTGTTTGCCGCCGTGTCCGCCGGCGCCATGGATTCCATGGTTAATCACTATACGGCCGCGCGCAAGCTGCGGCGGAACGATGCTTACACTCCCGGCGGTAAAGCGGGCGCCCGCCCGAATCGGGCCGTGATTGCCTATACCGCGGCTCTCAAGGGCGTATTCAAAGGGGTGCCCGTCGTTGTCGGCGGCATCGAAGCGAGTTTGCGCCGCCTGGCTCATTTCGACTATTGGACCGAGCAGGTGCGTCGTTCGGTATTGGTTGACGCCAAGGCCGATCTTCTGATTTACGGCATGGCCGAAAATACCTTGCTCGAGCTGGCCCGGCGCTGTTGCGCCGGGGAGAGCCCCGCACAGATTATGAATCTGCCCGGCACCGCTGTTGTTTGTCCGGATATCCCCCCTGGTGCCCTGGAACTTCCATCTTATGAAGCGGTCAGCAACGACCCGGAGGCTTTCGGTCGTGCCTTCCGTCTCGCCGCCGAGGAGGGCAACCCCTATAGCGGCCGGGCTGTGGCGCAACGGCACGGCAACCGTTGGGTGCTGGTAAATCCGCCGTCTCTGCCATTATCCCAGACCGAGCTTGACGGCATTTATGCCTTGCCTTTCAGTCGTAAGCCCCATCCCGGTTACCGGGAATCGATCCCGGCTTTTGAACAGATCCGTTTTTCCGTTACCAGCCATCGAGGTTGTTGCGGGGGCTGTGCTTTTTGCGCCATCGCGTCTCACCAGGGAAAAATTATCCAGTCTCGCTCTCAGGCTTCGATTGTCTCTGAAGTAACGGACATGGCCCGGGATAAGGGCTTCCGCGGTACAATCACCGATGTGGGCGGCCCGACCGCCAATATGTACGGTATGTCCTGCGGGAATATCAAGGCACGCAAATCGTGCCGCCGTGACGGTTGTCTGTTTCCGCAGCCGTGTCGGCATCTGGTCATCGAAGATCAAGCCGCGGCCTCACTGCTCGAAAAAGTGAGAAGGCTCCCCGGCGTGAAGCATGTTTTTGTCGCGTCCGGAATTCGCCTGGATCTGTTGGAACGACAGCCGGCATATTTTCAACAATTGCTTAAACATCATGTCGGGGGATTGTTGAAAGTTGCGCCTGAAACGCTCAGCGACAAAGTGGCCCGTATCATGCGCAAGCCGGGTGCGGCGCTTTTCAACCGTTTTTTGAAACAGTTTCGTGCTTACAGCCGCGCTCTGGATAAACGTCAATCCGTGGTCCCTTATCTGATCGCCGGTCACCCGGGATGTACCCTTGGCGATATGGTCGATACCGCGTTGTTCCTCAAGGAAAACGGGATGCGCGTCGAGCAGGTTCAGGAATTCACTCCCACGCCCGGGACCCTTGCCACATGCATGTACCATACGGGGGTCGATCCCTATTCGGATACGCCCGTTGCGGTTGCCAGGTCGGCCAGGGAAAGGCGACTGCAAAAAGCTTTGCTGTTATCGCATCTTCCCGAAAACCGGGATGATGTGTTGCAGGCATTGCAAATCTGCGGGCGGGAGGACGTTGCCGCGCAACTATTGGGAGCCCCTCCTGCCAACATGCCGAAAAAGGCCGGGCCGCCCCGAAGATCGAGAAGGCGCCCCCCGAAAAGGCCGAGTCGCGGAAAATAACCTGGGATCCAGGCCGTTTTCTGTGAACGATTGTGCGCTGGCTCTAACCTGGAGGCCTGCTTGACAGGCCTGGCACGGAAGCTTAATATAGCGCCCCTTGGCGAAGGCCCAGGTCGGTCTGCTGAGTCCGGTCGATACGGTCTTCGAGCGTGTTCTTGCCCTGCAAAGGTCTATAAGTCAGGGAATGATAATGGTTTTAGACAATTCCGGCAGGAGACAACCATGGTCGAATTTTTGGTGACAGTTGCAGGGGTCGTTTTGATTGTCGAAGGGATGCCCTGGTTTCTTTCACCGCCGAGAATGAAAAGAACGCTGCTCAGTTTTGTCGCGCTGCCGGATCGTGTTTTGCGTGGTATGGGCCTGTTTCTGATGCTGGGCGGATTGCTGCTGGTATATCTTGTGAAGGGATAACCCTTGTCATATCGACGCTCCTTTTTTTGCATTCCATATCCGCAGTCGGCTTGGAGCCGGCCTGTTTCCCGGATGATTTGCATGGCGCGTTATTGATGTCCGATTTTTTGCCAGAGGCCGATAGACGTTGACTTTTGTTCGACAGGTATGTTTGATTGCTGGGGCACTTGGGCCCCGCGCAACCGGTAGGTTTTTCAAGCGATGCGTTTGAGTGATTTTGATTTTGAGTTGCCGGAGGAATTGATCGCCCAACATCCTTTGGCGCAAAGACAGGCTTCCCGCCTGATGGTTCTCAACCGAGTGACGCAACAGCTTCAATTGGCGCAGTTCGCCGATATCGCCGATTGGTTTCGTCCGGGTGATGTGCTTGTGGTGAATGATACGCGTGTAATCCCGGCGCGTCTGATCGGCCGCAAGCAAACCGGCGGCCGTATCGAGGTATTTCTGGTACGGCGTTTGCCCGGCGTGGAAGAGGTTTGGGCGTGCCTTACCAAGTGTTCCAAATCACCCCGTCCGGGGACGCGCTTGATTCTTGGCGAAGGCCTTGAAGGCACGGTTGTCGAAGGGGGTGAACCTCCTTATCGGCATGTGCGGTTTTCTTTTCAGGGCGATTTCAGTCAAGTCTTGGAGCAGGTGGGCCGGATACCGCTGCCGCCGTATATCCGACGTGAGGCTACACCGGATGACCGCAGCCGTTATCAGACTGTCTTTGCACGCGAGGCCGGCGCGGTGGCGGCGCCCACGGCAGGGCTGCATTTTACCGATGAGATTCTCGATGTTTTGCGGGCCAAGGGGGTAGAGATTCAGCCTCTGACCCTGCATGTCGGCCTGGGGACATTCCTTCCCATGCGTACCGACGATATTACCGAACACCGGATGCACGAGGAAAATTATTTTGTGCCCGAGGGTACGGCCGCTGCGGTTAATCGGGCCAAGGATGACGGCCGGCGTGTGATTGCCCTCGGTACCACCAGTACCCGTACACTGGAGTACGCTGTCGATGAACAGGGCAGGTTGCAGGCAGGGGCCGGCACATGCGATCTGTTTATACGCCCCGGATTCAAGTTTCGGATCGTTGACGGGCTGGTCACGAATTTCCATCTTCCGTGCTCCACATTGTTGGTGCTGGTGGCCGCCCTTGCCGGACGTGAATTCATCCTTGAGGCTTATCAGCGGGCTGTGGCGGAAAAATTTCGATTTTTCAGTTACGGCGACTGTATGTTGATCCTTTGATAGGTACCCATGTCGAAGTCCGGAGATGTCTCCGAATGTTTCCTTCGATCGTCTTTTAGAGAGAAATGTGATCTGTGACCGATTTCAGATTTGAACTTTTAAAACAAGATACCACCAGCAGAGCCCGCCGCGGCAGGATGATCACTCGGCGAGGCGTGGTCGAAACGCCCGTGTTTATGCCGGTAGGTACCCAGGGTACGGTCAAGGCTATTTTGCCGGAGCAGTTGAAGGAAGAAGGCGCTCAGATTATACTTGCCAACACCTATCACCTGTTTTTGCGGCCAGGCCATGAACGTGTCAGGCGATTAGGCGGCTTGCACCGTTTCATGCACTGGGACGGACCGATTTTGACGGACAGCGGCGGTTTTCAGGTTTTCAGCCTCGGGAAATTGCGCAAAATAAGCGAAGAAGGTGTACGTTTTCAGTCCCATCTTGACGGCTCCCATCAGATCCTTACGCCGGAGCTGTCTATCGCCGTGCAGGAGGCTTTGGGGTCAGATATCATCATGGTCTTTGATGAATGTATTCCCTATCCGTCTTCGCGCGAGTATGTCGCCGAATCTACGGCCCTTTCAACGCGCTGGGCCGAGCGATCCAAAAAAGCCCGCAGCGCACAGGACGGTTCAGCCCTGTTCGGTATTGTACAGGGAGGCATGCATGCCGATCTGCGCCGCCAAAGTGCCGAGCAGCTCATGGAGATCGGCTTTGACGGCTATGCCCTTGGCGGCCTGTCCGTCGGCGAAGAAGCCGAGCGTATGTACGAGATGATGGATGTGGCCCTGCCGCTGTTGCCTGACAACCGGCCGCGTTACGTCATGGGGGTAGGGACGCCGGAAAACCTTATTGAAGGCATTGCCCGTGGGGTCGACATGTTCGATTGCGTCATGCCGACACGCAATGCCCGCAACGGAACATTGTTTACGTCTTTCGGCAAGATCAGCATCAAACAGGCGCGTTACGCCGACGACGACGGTCCCATCGACCCTGACTGCGGATGCTATGTCTGCCGTCATTATAGCCGTGCCTATCTGCGGCACCTGTTTCAAAGCAACGAGATCCTGGCTTCGATGCTCAATACCCGGCATAACCTTCACTACTATCTGGATTTGATGGCGCAGGCACGTGTTGCCATCGAAGAGGACCGGTTCGAAGCCTTCCGTGCGGATTTTTACCGACGTAGAAACGATGGCGGCCTGTCGGTTTGAAAAAGTCGGAGACTGTTCTTGCATTTATGTTAGTCTGCTCATAAACTCAACCTCGAAGATCGAAACTTCAAACTAAAGGAGCTGATTATGTTCTGGATTTCCGAAGCACATGCCATGGCGGCCCCTCCCGGTGGTCAAAGCAATCCCTACGGAACGGTCATCATGCTGGTGTTGATGTTCGGTATTTTTTACTTTTTGCTGATTCGTCCCCAGCAAAAACGCGCCAAAGAGCATAAGAACCTGGTGGATGCACTCAAGGTCGGCGATATGGTCGTTACCGCCGGCGGCATTCATGGCAAAGTGGCCAGCGTGCAGGATGAAATCGTCACCCTGGAAGTTGCCACCGGTGTCAAAATCAAGATGAATCGTTCCTCTATTGTAAGTGTTGGGCAGAATTAAGCCTCAGGGGGTAACCCTTTCGGCGGATCCGACCTGTTGCTTTTGCATGTTGCCATTGCGGGCGGGAAGAGATTCTTATTTACGGCGCTGACGCTTGCTGCGAGCGTTATTGAGATTCGGCAGGACCTCCTGCCGGAATACTCAACTCGCGGGGGATTGTCGGACGACGTGTTGCCATTGATTGCGAAAGGAGTAGTGAAAAGCCATGTCCAAGAGCATCAAGCTGCGGGGAGGGGTTGTACTGTTCTGCCTCGCTCTGTCATTGTTGGCTTTAATGCCGACTCTGTTTCCCAACAGTTCCCCTGATTGGCTGAAGAAGAGCTTCGACCCTTTGCATCTCGGACTCGATCTGCAGGGCGGCATGCACCTGGTTCTCGGGGTTGATGTCGAAAAAGCGGTCGAAAGCCGGATCGACGGCATCGTCGACCAGGTGGAAACCGAGCTGAAAGAAAAAGACATCATTTTCAAGCGCGTCTCCCGGGTGGGTAACGATCGCTTGGTTGTCGTTGTTTATGACGACGAGGCCGGCAAGCAGGTCGATGCCTTTATGGCCGACGGCGGCTATCGCGATCTGGAGCCTTTAACATTGGAAACTCAGGGCGGTTATATCGAAAAATATTTCCGCTTTTCCTCTTCTGCCGTGGCGTCCATCCAGGATAATGCCGTGAAGCAGGCTCTCGAGACCTTACGTAACCGCATCGACCAATTCGGCGTCAGTGAAACCGTTCTGCAAAGGCAGGGCAGCGACCGTATTCTGGTTCAGTTGCCCGGCATCAAGGATCCCCGGCGGGCCGTGGACCTGCTCGGCAAAACCGCTTTGCTCGAATTCAAGATGGTTGCGGAAAACATCGATCTGCAGGCTGCGGCCAAAGGGGTGTTGCCTCCCGGTACCCAGTTGCTTTACGAAAGACAGGTTGACCGGCGCAGTGGCGCGGTCACCCAGACGCCCTTGGTGGTCTACGACAAAACCGTGCTTACCGGCGATCTGGTCTCCGATGCGCAGGTGCGGATAGACCCCCGATTCAACGAACCCTACGTATCGATCGACTTCAATGCTGTCGGTGCCAAGCGTTTCGACCAGATAACCGCTTCCAATGTCGGCAAGCGCATGGCCATCGTGCTTGACGATACCGTTTATTCCGCGCCGTTTATCCGCGAACGGATCTCCGGCGGCAGCGCGCAGATCTCCGGTTCCTTCGACGAGCAGGAGGCCACCGATCTGGCCATCGTACTGCGGGCCGGATCATTGCCTGCGCCGGTTACCATCCTTGAAAATCGCACCGTCGGTCCCTCCCTCGGTCTGGATTCCATCCATCGTGGTATCTGGTCGGTCATTATCGGCTGCGTGGCGGTGGTGCTGGCCATGGGCATCTATTACAACCTCGCCGGCCTGGTGGCCAACCTGGCCCTGGTACTCAACCTGGTGTTCATTATGGCCATGCTGAGTCTGTGCAAGGCCAGTCTCACGCTGCCAGGTATCGGCGGTATCGTGCTGACTCTGGGGATGGCGGTGGATGCCAATGTGCTCATTTATGAGCGTATCCGTGAGGAGTTGCGGCTCGGCAAGAGTGCCCGCAATGCCCTGGAGGCCGGCTACAGTAAAGCCTTTTTGACCATTATGGATGCCAATATCACGACCCTGATCGCTGCTTTGGTGCTCTTTCAGTTCGGCACCGGTCCGGTCAAAGGCTTTGCCGTGACCCTGTCCATCGGGATTGCCGCGTCGCTGTTTACGGCGATATTCGTCTCACGTGTTATTTTCGACTTTTTCCTGGAACGCTACCAGGTCAAGCGATTGAGTATCTAGGGAGGACGGCATGCAGGTTATCAAGCATGATATCAATATAAATTTTGTCGGCTGGCGCAAACTGGCGCTGATCTTCTCTCTGGTGCTGATTGTAGTGGGCATGGGTTCTCTGGTCGTCAAGGGCGGTCCCAATTACGGTATCGATTTTTCCGGGGGAACCCTCATTCAGGTCAAGTTTACCGAAGCGACCAAGGCAGCCCAGATCAAGTCCGCTCTTAAGGAGATGGATATGAAGGGTTTGCTGGTGCAGAACTTCGAGGGAGATTCCCATGAATTTCTGCTGCGCGCCCAGGATACCAGTTCCGAGCTCGAGGGGCTTGCTGATGAGATTCGCCTTCACCTGGAAAAAACCTACGGTGAAGGTACCGTTGAAATCCGCAGGGTGGAAATGGTCGGTCCGCAGGTCGGTAAGGATTTGCGCAAAAAAGGTCTGCTGGCCATTGTCTTTGCCATGGTCGGCGTCCTGATCTATATCACCATTCGTTTCGAGTTCAAGTTCGCCGTGGGTGCCATCATCGCCCTGCTGCACGATGTACTTATCACCCTTGGCGCGTTTTCCTTGTTCAACAAGGAGATCGATCTGCCGATCATCGCCGCTTTTCTGGCCATCATCGGTTACTCTCTGAACGACACCATTATCGTTTACGATCGCATCCGCGAAAACTGCGCGAAATCGACCAAGGAGGAATTCCCCACCAGGGTCAATGCCAGTATCAACGAAACCCTGTCCCGGACCATTCTTACCTCCGGAACGACGCTGCTGGTTATCCTGGCCTTGTTCCTGTTTGGTGGCGGTGTCATCCACAACTTCGCATTCGCCATGCTGGTCGGGGTGGTGGTCGGAACCTATTCGTCGATTTTTGTTGCCAGCCCCGTGTTGCTGTTCTGGGATGACTACAAGAATCGCAAGCAGGCGGCCGTCAAGGCACCTTGATTGCGGGTTGCCGTTACTGGTAAAAATGGGGCCGGGGGGGGAAACCCTTCCGGCCCTTTCACTTTTGGTGCGTACCGATCGATCCGAGGAAATATGAGTGAAGCATCCGACACGCTCTGGTTAGAGCGAGACGTTAGCGAACAACTCGATGCCGTGGCTTTGCAGCAATGCCTGGGCCTGTCGCGACTTGCATCGGAAGCGCTGTTGCGGCGCGGGCTTGGCTCCCTCGATGAGGTGCAAGCCTTTTTGCAGGCAAAACTGTCCAGTATGCCCGATCCCTGCCTGATGGCCGATATGGACAAGGCCGTAGAGCGCCTTGCGCAGGCGGTGTGCAACCGCGAAAAGATTGCGGTGCACGGCGATTATGACGTCGACGGCATATCCGGTACAGCGTTGCTGGTTGAAACCCTGAGGGCCTTCGGGGCCCGGGTTTCCTATCATATTCCGCTGCGTCTCAAGGACGGCTACGGCGTTTCCGCCGCGGCCCTGGAAGATTGCGCGACCCATGGCGCGACTCTTGCGGTGACCGTGGACTGCGGTGTTTCCGCGCACGCACAGGCCATGCGGGCGGCTGAACTGGGGCTGGATCTGATCATAACCGACCATCATCAGGTTCCGGAAACGCTACCTGCGGCCCTTGCCATTGTCAATCCATCCCGCCCGGATTGCGGTTATCCTTTCAAGAATCTCGCCGGTGTCGGGGTGGCATTTTTGCTGTTGGTCGCGTTGCGAAAACACCTCCGGGATCTTGGTCACTGGAAGACGGTTTGCGAGCCCGACCTGCGTTACGGACTCGATCTTGTCGCTTTGGGGACAATTGCCGATATTGTACCGCTCAAGGGCCTCAACCGGGCCTTGACCAAGGCGGGACTGGAGTTGCTGTCCCATTCCGGTCGGGCCGGACTACAGGCTTTGAAGAAGGTCGCCGGCGTGGACAAGGTCACCTGCGGGAGCATCGGTTTCCGCCTGGCGCCGCGGATCAACGCCGCCGGCCGCCTCGAAGACGGTGCTGTCGGTGTCGAGTTGTTGCTGCAAGAGTCCGTACAGGATGCCATGGCGACGGCCGAAATGCTGGACAGGGTCAATAGCGACCGTCAGGCTATTGAACAGCAGACCCTGGAACAGGCCGATGAGCGTTGGCGGCAGCGGTCATCCGGCGCCACCCATAGCATTGTGCTGGCTGACGAGCGCTGGCATCCCGGTGTGATCGGTATCGTTGCCAGCCGCCTGGTGGAGAAGTATCATCGTCCGACCATCCTGATCGCACTGAACGAGGGGGTGGGGAAGGGGTCGGGCCGGTCGATAAAGGGGTTGCACCTCTATCAGGCGTTGTCGGACTGTCAAGCCTTTCTGCAGGGGTTCGGGGGGCACGAGTATGCAGCCGGATTGACAATCGATGCCGGCCGGGTGGAGGCCTTCGCCAGGGATTTCGAAAAACTGGCCCGCCAGACCCTGAGCCCGGAAGATTTGCGGTTCAGGCAATTTCATGATGGCGAGGTTTCTCTCGAGGAAATCGATCTCGACAGCATCGATGAACTATCTCGTCTGGCCCCTTTCGGTCCGGGCAACCCGCAGCCGGTTTATCTGGCGCGGGGAGTGCATCTGCAAAGCGTGCAACGGGTGGGGGACAAACACCTGCGTTTCATTGCCTGTCAGGGAGGGCACGGTCTGCCTTGTATCGCCTTCGGGATGGCGGAGAGGCAGGCGCAGTTGGCCGGCCCGCAGGATATTCTGTTCACTCCGCAACGCAACGAATGGCGGGAGCGCGTTTCCGTTCAGTTGCAGGTGCGCGATATCCGCCCGGTTTCCATGGCCTGAATCCGCATCTTACCCTTCCTGCCGGTTTTCATTCCGGCGTGATGCGTTATCATATCAGGGACGAATAATCTTTTCCGCAAGGGAGGTGGTGTTATGTCCCTGGTTTATTCGCAAGATATGCCCATTGGCAGCGCCATGCCGGCATTCCGTCTCAAGGATCCCTACGGGCATCTTTTCGGCAGTGATGAATTGTTCGGACGCAAGGGATTGCTGGTGGTGTTCAGCTGCAATCACTGCCCCTATGCCAATGCCCAATGGCCCAGGCTTGTCGCTTTGGCTGCCGAGTTCAAATCGCGTGGTATAGCCTGCGTGGCCATTAACAGCAATATCCACCCTGACTATCCCGAGGATGCGCCTTCGGCAATGAAACGGAAAATCGCCGCGTTGCAGATCGATTTTCCTTATCTCGTGGATGACACGCAGCAGGTTGCACGCGATTTTGCCGCGCAATGCACGCCGGACCCCTACTTGTTCGATGCCGCGGGGTTTCTTGTGTATCATGGTCGTATCGATGACAATTGGAAGGATGAGGGGAAGGTGACCCGGCACAATCTCAGGGACGCCATGGAAGCGCTTGTACACGGTGCGCCGTGTCTGGAAGTTCAATCGCCCTCCATGGGGTGTTCCATCAAATGGCGTCATTGAATTCTTGAAGCCGTAAAAGCGGACTCCATATGAAAAAAGCCCGGGGATAAAATCCGCCGGGCTTCGTAGGTTCAGGACGGCACGGATCAGCAGAGGCCGGTATCGCGTGCGATTTTTTCCCAGGCGGGCAGACTTGCCTGGATGGTTTCCATGGGGATGCAATAGGCGATACGGAAATAACCCGGGGTGCCGAAACCTTGTCCGGGAACGACCAGCACCCGGTGTTCCTGGGTCAGGCGGGCAAAGGCCACGTCATCTTCCATGGGGGATTCGGGAAACAGGTAAAAGCCGCCCTGGGGCTTGACCATGCGAAAGCCGAGCGCGCTGAGGTGGTTGTAGAGGACATCCCGCTTGGCCTGATAGTCGGCGATATCTACGCTTTCGTCCTGCAACCCGGCAACCAGTCGCTGCATGAGGGCCGGAGCATTGACAAACCCCAGGACACGGTTACAGAAAATCGCTCCTTCCATGAATTTCTGCACCTCATCCATGGCTGGATTGGCGGCCAGGTACCCGATGCGTTCACCCGGCAGGGCCAGGTCTTTGGAGTGGGATGTCACAATAACCGCATTCCGCACATGGGAGAAGATGCAGGGTACCTCGGCATGGTCGTAGCTCAAACGAGCGTACGGTTCATCGGACAGCACAAACAGGGTACGGTCCAATTCCTGTTGCTTGCGTTCCAGCATGTCGCCAAGAGTCTGCAGGTCTTCGGGCGGATAGATGACTCCGGTGGGGTTGTTGGGCGAATTAATGATAATGGCCCTGGTCTTGGGGCCGATGGCAGCTTCAATGGCATCTATGTCGAGTTGGAAGCTGTCTTTGCGGGTAGGCACGGTTTTGGTTGTACCGCCATGATTATCGACGTAGAAAATGTATTCGACAAAATAAGGGGCCAGAATAATGACTTCGTCGCCCGGGTCGAGGATGGTTTTGAGAGTTACATTCAAGGCCCCGCCTGCACCGCAGGTCATGATGATATGGCCGGCTTCAACCGGAGACTGGGCCACCTTCGACAGATGGCGGGCCACGGCCTCGCGGGTTTCCGGGTAGCCGGCGTTGTTCATGTAACGGTGCATGCCCGGTTGCGGATTCAGGGCCAGTTCCTGCAACGCCTTGTTGAAGGCCTTCGGCGGCTCTGTCGAGGGGTTGCCGAGGGTGAAATCAAAGACCTGGTCTTCGCCATAGATAGCCTTAAGGCGCGAACCTTCTTCAAACATTTTACGAATCCAGGATGCCCGTTCGATAAAGCCGGAAACTTTGGTGGAAATTGCCATGATCCCTCCGTGAGAAAAATACACCTGCGATGGTATACGCCGTAGTGTAATCCCTGGATCGTGGCCGGTCAAGGATTTAGCAGAAGGGCGTCAGGGCGCAACGCAGGCTTTCGTTTGCTTTTTATGCATGAATAGGCTAATCTTTCAGGCCAAATTTTAAGGGATGGGGTGACCATGGAAAAAAAAGATCTGGAAGTTTTGTCGAAATTGCGTCACAAAATCGATACCATCGATGACGAGATTTTGGATCTGCTCAATGAAAGGGCGCGTGTCGCCCAGGACATCGGCCACGCCAAGGCCGGGCAGGGGCTGGAATTCTATAACCCCGGCCGCGAACTGGCTGTATTCGAGCGTCTTATCGCCCGGAATAGCGGCCCGTTCCCGTCTGAAGCTATCCGCCGTGTGTACAGGGAGATTATTTCCGCGTCGCTGTCCCTTGAGCAGCCCATGAAGGTGGCCTTTTTCGGGCCCTCGGCAACATTCACCCATCAGGCGGCTCAAAAACAGTTCGGTTTTTCTGCACAGCTGGTGGCGCAGAAAAGTATCCCGGCAGTATTCGAAGAGGTGCGTCGCGGGCGCGCCGACTACGGCGTGGTCCCGGTCGAAAATACCACCGAGGGCATTGTGTCCCATACCCTCGATATGTTTGTCGAGTCCGATCTTAAAATCAATGCGGAGATTCTTCTGGAGATTTCCCACGATCTGCTTTCTCTTTCCGGAAAGATGGAAGATATCGAAAAGGTGCTGTCGCATCCCCAGGCTTTGGCGCAATGCCGTCATTGGCTGGAGGAAAATCTGCCAGATGTACCGTTGGTCGATGCATCGAGTACCGCTATGGCGGCACGCCAGGCGGCGGAGGATTCCAGCGTTGCCGCCATCGCCAGCGAAATTGCGGCTTCCCTTTACGGATTGCGCATCGTCAAGCCCAAGATTCAGGACAACACCAACAACCTCACGCGCTTCCTTGTCGTAGGGCGGCAGCTTACGTCTCCTACCGGACATGATAAAACCTCGGTACTGTTCATTGTCGCGGATGAGCCCGGAGTCCTTTGCCGGATGCTTGGGCCTTTCAATAAACGCGGTATCAATCTTTCCAAAATCGAAAGCCGCCCCATTAAAACCAAGGCGTGGGAGTATATCTTTTTCCTCGATCTGGAAGGGCATGTTGAAGATGCCGCCGTCGCTGAGGCGCTGGAAGACCTGCAGGCTTGCTGCCGCTCTTTCAAGGTGCTCGGTTCCTATCCCCGCTGTCGTTGACGCTGAATGTGAGTTCATTTCAATCAAGGTATAGATAGCTAACATGTCGGATTTTTTTATTCCCAAATTAGCCGTGGTCGGTGTCGGGTTGATCGGAGGATCCTTCGCCCTGGCCCTCAAGGAGGCCGGCCTGGTCGGCGAGGTTGTCGGTATCGGCCGTGGCCGTGCCAATCTCGAAACGGCCCTCAAAAAGGGCGTGGTCGACGCGTTCACTCATTCCCTGGCCGAGGGTGTGGCCGGCGCGGATGTGGTTTTTCTGGCAACGCCGGTGCAGACCCTGGCCAAAGTAGCGGCCGAGGTTATCCCGCATATGAAACCCGGTTCCGTGTTGACGGACGGCGGCAGCGTCAAGGCCGAAGTCATCTGCGCGATAGAACCTCTGTTGCGCGAGGATATCCAGTTTGTGCCCGGACATCCGGTAGCCGGTACTGAACAAAGCGGCGCAGCGGCTGCATTTGCCTCTCTTTATCGGGGACGCCGTTGTATTCTTACGCCGACCTCGCGTACCGATGGCCAGGCTCTGGAGCTGATCAAATCTCTCTGGCAGGCTGCCGGCAGCGAGGTGGTCGTGATGACACCGGAAAAACACGACCGCGTGCTTGCCGGCATCAGCCATCTGCCGCATATGGTGGCTTATGCACTGGTCGATGCCGTGGCCAATTGCGGTGGTGAGAATGAGAATATCCTCAACTATTCCGCCGGGGGATTCCGTGATTTTACGCGCATCGCATCTTCCGATCCGACCATGTGGCGGGATATCGCTCTGAGTAACCGGGTTGCTTTGCTGGAAGTCCTCGAGACTTTCGAGCACAGTCTGGCAGAGGTCAAGCGCGATATTTGTCAGGGCAACGGTGAGGCGCTATACGACTTTTTCCTACGGTCCAAGCAGCGTCGGGATGCCATCGTATAACGTGCCTGGCTGAACAATTCGATTGTATGAATGTTAGGGGAAACAATGAGTGAAAATCAGGTAATAAAACCCGGCGGCCGATTGGTTGGCGAAGTGCAGGTTCCCGGAGATAAGTCTATTTCGCATCGGGCCATTATGCTTGGTGCGCTGGGTGAGGGTGAGACCGTGGTGCGCGGGCTTTTGCGCGGCGAGGATAATTTAGCCACTCTGGAGGCCTTTCGATCTATGGGCGTGGCTTTCTGCGAGGATGGCGACGGCGCGTTGCGTATTGCCGGTCGCGGTTTGCATGGTTTGCAGGAACCTCAGGACGTTATCGATTGCGGCAATTCCGGAACCACCATGCGTTTAATGACCGGCCTGTTGGCGGGCCAGCAGTTTTTCTCGGTTATGACGGGCGACCGGTTTTTACGTAAACGCCCCATGAAGCGCGTGGTTGGCCCTTTGACCGCAATGGGCGCTCATATTCTGGGTCGGGCCGGCGGTGAATATGCGCCTTTGGCATTGCAGGGGAAAACACTGCAGGGAATCACCCATCACTCTGCCGTTGCCAGCGCGCAGGTCAAATCCGCCTTGCTGCTGGGTGGACTTTACGCCGAAGGCCCGACGACGGTCCACGAGCCCCATCGTTCCAGAGATCACAGCGAACGCATGTTGACCTGGTTCGGTGCCGATGTCAGGCCCTTTGAAGGCGGCGTGACCCTGCATCCCGGTTCTTGTCTTAAAGGGGGCGAGGTTATAGTGCCCGGGGATATCTCTTCGGCAGCCTTTTTTATGGTGGCTGCATTGATCGTGCCCGGCTCCGAACTCCTGATACGACAGGTAGGGGTTAATCCGACCCGCAGTGGTGTTATCGATATCCTTCGTCAGATGGGCGGCAACATCGAACTGCTCAACGAGCGCGACTGCTCCGGCGAACCGGTCGCCGATATCCTGGTTAAGGCAAGTGACCTTAAGGGTGTCGAAATCGGTGGCGCCGTGATCCCTCGTGCCATCGACGAGTTCCCTGTTATCAGTGTTGCAGCCGCTTTTGCCGAAGGCCGGACCGTGATTCGTGATGCCAGGGAATTGCGCGTCAAGGAGACCGATAGAATCGCATCCATGTGTTCGCAAATGGGGGCACTCGGTGCTCTGGTGGAGCCGCGGGAGGATGGCATGGTGATCACCGGCGGACCTTCTCTTGGCGCAGCTAAGGTCAGTTCCCTGGGCGACCATCGTATCGGCATGAGTATGGCGGTGGCGGCATTGCGCGCCTCCGCTCCGGTAACCGTTACCGATACTGAATGTACGGCAACCTCTTTTCCCGGTTTTTGGGAACTCTTCAACAGTGTTCGGGAACATTAAAGGCGCCCTTGGTTTTTCAGGGTCAGAAAGGCCACACTCGTGAATCGGCAGTTGATTATAGCCATCGACGGCCCGTCCGGCGTCGGTAAAAGCACCCTGAGTCGCCGTTTGGCTCAGCAGTTGCGGTACGTAAATATAGACACCGGAGCCATGTACCGTTGTGTCGCTCTGGCGGCTCACCGTGCCGGGCTGGCAGCGGATGACGAAAAATCTCTTCAGGCGCTGTGTGCCGATATGGAGATCCGCTTTGTCCGTAAGGATGGTACGGAAAAGGTTTTACTGAACGGAGAGGATGTGTCGGAAGCTATCCGCACTCCGGAAATCAGTCTGTTGTCATCCAGGGTTTCTGCCCAGCCGACAGTGCGCCAATGCATGTTGGGGCTGCAACGCCAGATGGGTGAGCAGGGTGGTGTTGTGCTGGAAGGCCGGGATATCGGTACCGTGGTATTCCCGTCTGCGGAGGTCAAGTTTTTCCTGGCCGCCACCGCCCGGGAACGTGGAAAACGGCGTTATCTGGAACTGAAAGCCAAAGGAATGGATGTCGATCTCGATCAAACCATCGCCGAAGTCGAAGCCAGAGATGCTGCCGACAGCGGCCGCCTGCATGCCCCATTGCGGCAAGCCGAGGATGCCGTGTTGATCGATACGACTTGCATGAATATCGACCAGGTACTGGAGCGCATGCTTCAGGTTGTGGCCGAGCGCCAACAGGTTTGTGATCCGTCGAAGGAGGGTGCTGCATCATGAAGATCATTCTGGCCGATAGTGCCGGTTTCTGTTTTGGCGTCAAGCGTGCCACCAACCTCGCTTTTGATGCCGCCGAGCAATTTGAGCACATCTGTTCACTCGGTCCCATTATCCATTCGCCGCAGGTAGTCAAAAAGCTGGAGGAAAAAGGGATCAAGGTCATCCGCAAGGTCGAGGACATCGATCATGGCGCCGTGATTATTCGCTCCCACGGTATAACGGCCGAGGAACTCGACATTATTCACGATCGCGAACTGAAGATTGTGGATGCGACCTGTCCGTTCGTAAAAAAGGCCCAGGATTATGCCACCATGCTTTGTAACGAAGGCTATTCGGTGGTTCTGGTCGGCGAAAAGGACCATCCGGAAGTGCAGGGCATTATTTCCTACACGCGGGGCGGTGAAGTGTTTGTCGTAGCCGATTGCAAGGAAGCCCAGCGTCTGCCCAACAGGCCCAAACTGGGCATTGTCGCACAGACGACCCAGTCGTTTAAGAATCTTCAGCAAATAGCGGATATCTGTCTCGGAAAGAGTAAGGAAGTTCGTATATTCAATACCATATGCGATGCAACTTCCGTGCGTCAGAACGAAGCTCGTAAAATAGCCTGCGAAGCCGATCTCATGCTGGTTGTGGGTGGTTTCAACAGTGCCAATACCACCAGGCTTGCCCAGATCTGCCAGGAAATCCAACCGCGGACTTTTCATGTCGAAACGGTCGAGCAGATTCAGGACGGGTGGTTTGAAGGGGTCGAATGCGTCGGTATTACCGCCGGGGCTTCCACGCCGCGCTGGATTATCGATCAGGTCGTCGAGCGGGTCTCCGACATGTCCAAATAAATGTTTGTTTTTTATAGGTTGTCGTGTTATGTTTGCGCTGATGACCTCAGGGCATCGCTGTCGCCGGGCGGCAGGATTATCGTTTAGGGGGTAAGTTTGTTAATGGTAGAAGCTAAGGAAAACAACAACACTGATGAATTCATGGATGATGAATTCGAAGACATGGAACAGAGCTTTAGTGAGCTTTTTGAAAACAGCATCAAGGAGCTGAACGTCGGCGATGTCGTCGAAGGCACTGTTCTGCAGATCAACGGTGACATGGTTGTCGTTGATGTCGGGTACAAGTCCGAGGGTATTATCCCGCTGGCCGAATTCGCTGATGAAAGCGGTCAGGTGGACATCAAGGTCGGAGACAAAATCGATGTGCTGTTCGAGCGCCGTGAAAACGAAAACGGCCTGATCAGTCTGTCGAAGGAGAAAGCCGATCGGCAGAAGATCTGGAACAGCCTGGAAGAAGACGCTGTTGTCGAAGGACGTATCGCGGCCCGTATCAAGGGCGGTCTGTCCGTAGACATCGGTGTCAACGCCTTCCTGCCCGGTTCCCAGGTCGATCTGCGCCCTGTCCGCAACCTGGATAAGCTGCTTGGTGAAACCTTCGAGTTCAAGATCATCAAGCTCAATAAGCGTCGCGGTAATATCGTGCTGTCGCGTCGGGTACTGCTGGAAGAACAGCGTGAGTCCCTGCGTCAGGACACCCTTGAGACGCTGGCGGAAGATCAGGAAGTCGTCGGTGTGGTTAAAAATCTCACCGATTACGGCGCATTTATCGATCTTGGCGGCATTGACGGTCTGTTGCATATTACCGATATGTCCTGGGGTCGCGTCGCGCATCCTTCCGATGTGCTTGCCGTCGGCGACAAGATCAAAGTCAAGGTTCTCAAGTTCGATCGCGAAAAAGAGCGTGTTTCCCTTGGCCTCAAACAGCTTACCGCCGATCCCTGGTTGAGCGTGGCTGAAAAATATCCTACCGGTAACAGGGTTTCCGGTAAGGTGGTCAGCCTGACCGATTATGGTGCATTCGTTGAATTGGATGAAGGCGTTGAAGGCCTGATTCACGTCAGCGAAATGAGCTGGACCAAGCGTATCAAACATCCCAGCAAGATCCTCAATATCGGCGACGATATTGAATCGGTTGTGCTGGCTGTCGATGTGTCCAATCGTCGTATCTCCCTTGGTCTCAAGCAGATCGAGCGTAATCCCTGGGAAGTTATCGGCGAGAAGTTCCCCATCGGAACCATTATCGAAGGTCAGGTCAAGAATATCACCGACTTCGGTATTTTTGTCGGCGTTGACGACGGCATTGACGGTCTGGTGCATATCTCGGATCTTTCCTGGACCAAGCGCATCAAGCATCCTTCCGAGTTGTTCAAAAAGGGTGATGTGGTCAAGGCTGTTGTGCTGAATATCGATCAGGAGAACGAACGTTTCTCTCTCGGTATCAAACAACTCGCTTCCGATCCCTGGCAGACCATCGCCACCCGCTATGCGCCGGGTACCATGATCAGCGGCAAGGTCACCTCCGTAACCGATTTCGGTATTTTCCTCGAAGTCGAGGAAGGGATCGAAGGCCTGATTCACGTGTCCGAAATCAGCAAGGAAAAGGTCGATTCGCCGAAGGATTTCGCTAAAGTCGGCGATAACCTCGAGGCCGTTGTGCTGCATGTGGACACCGAAGACAAGAAGATCGCCCTGTCTATCAAACATGTTGCGCACCAGAAGGAAAAGGCTGAAGTCGATGCCTTCCTCGGTTCGCAAAAAAGCGCTACCTCCAATCTTGGGGACATTTTCAAAGGCGCCATGGACAAGGCCGGCGATAAAGAATAAAACTCTTACCGGATGGTATCGGTCCGCTTGACGGCGGACCGATACGCCTTAAGGCTCCATGAAAAAGAGACCTTTTCTGATGGCCCTGTTCACTCTCGGGGCCATCTTTATTTTATTTTTGATCATTACGCTGCTGCTTTCGCGTTGTACGGGCAATTTTCAGGGATTGCCTGTTGGCGAACGCATCGGCGTTGTCGAGATCAGCGGCATGCTGATGGTCTCAGAGCCAACCGTTAAACAGCTTGTTTCCTTTAAGGAAGATCATTCCATAAAAGCTGTTATCCTACGCGTTAATTCCCCCGGAGGTGCTGTCGCTCCCTCCCAGGAAATTCATGATGAAGTTGCAAGGGTCGCTGCCCTGAAACCCGTGGTTGTTTCCATGGCATCGGTCGCCGCCTCCGGCGGCTACTACGTCAGTATCCCTGCTCAACGCATTGTCGCCAATCCCGGAACCATCACCGGTAGCATTGGGGTCATTATGCAGACCACTAACTATCAGGAATTGTATGATAAGTTGGGTCTTAAAAATGAGGTTGTCAAAAGCGGCCAGCATAAGGACCTCGGTTCACCTTTACGACCGATGACCCCTGCCGATCGAAAAATACTTCAGGGTGTTATCGACGATGTTTATGATCAGTTCGTTTCGGCTGTCAGCAAGGGGCGTAAGCTTCCTGTTGAAAAGGTTCGGACGTTGGCTGACGGGCGGATTTTTACCGGCCGGCAAGCCATGCAGGCAGGTTTGGTCGACTCTTTGGGTGGTATGCAGGATGCCGTTGCCATAGCCTCGGAATTGGCGGGTATAAGTGGCGAACCCAAACTGGTCTATCCACCCAAGGATAAAGAAAGTTTACTGAAATATTTTATTGAAGAATCCGTTTCTCAGGTTGGCCGAGCTCTGCAACAGCGACAACAGGGTTCTCCGGCAATGCAATATCTGTGGACGGGCCGTGATTAGGAGGGTAATAGTTCATGACCAAGAGCGAGTTGATTGAAGAGCTTTCCTATTTGAATGGGATCCTGAGTAAAAAAGAGTCCGAACTGGTGGTCAATACGCTGCTGGATGGCATACGTGATGCGCTGGTCGGAGGAGACCGGGTCGAAATCCGTGGTTTCGGGTCCTTTACGGTACGCACCCGTGAAGCTCGGGAAGCCCGCAATCCCAAAAGCGGTGAAGTTGTTGCTATTCCGGCCAAAAAGACAGCTTTTTTCAAAACCGGCAAACAGCTTCGCGAGCGCGTCGATAAAGGCGCATAAGTACATAGGGTATTTTACGGGTTTCAGCTGCATGGAGGCGTGATGCAATCAAGGACGCATAAAGCGATTTCGCCCACCCTGGTGGGGGAGATGGTGGAGCTTAAGGATGGTGAGGCTTCGGCGCAGCTCAAGACCTTCGCCGATATGTCCGCCGACGATCACGGTCTTGTTCACGGTGGCTTTACATTTGGTCTTGCCGATTATGCGGCCATGCTTGCGGTTAACGATCCGTTCGTCGTGTTGGGTGCAGCCGATGTTCGATTTTTGGCCCCTGTTCGCTGCGGTGATACCATGAAGGCTCACGCCATCCTCGAAAGTCGCGAAGGGAAGAAACACAGTGTTTTCTGTACTGTCGAGGTCGAGGGCAAGCGGGTTTTTGAGGCAACGTTTACTTGTTTCGTGCTGGAAAAACACATCCTTGACTGAACTTGTCATCGCTTGTGCTCGTCGTCACATTTCATAACAACAACAAAGCCCCGCTATCTGTGCGGGGCTTTGTTGTTGCGGATCGCTGATTATGGGTGTCTCCGAGATGTCGACCTCCCGGAAAATACGACCGGCTTAATATCCTGGTCCTCGCTGGTCATTTCAGGCGTCCCACTCGTAGGCGGGCTGGCTCACCATGACCTGTGGCGATAGACGCTCCGATCAAAATGTTGGTCATCTCATCCAGGGTGCTCGTGCATCTCAGAGACAACTTTCCATAACCTTGTGGTAAAAAGACTACCACGAAACCTGCCCCTGTCAACGAAGACGGCAGTTGGCATGGACATTTTGCCAGGACAACCGTAAGGGCTTGTGGTAGCATTCTCCCTATCCTAAACTTCCGGCAATCATTCGCATAGAAAGGTTAATCATGGCGGGGGGCGTTTTCAGGCGCACTGTTGCTGAGGAATGCAATGGCATGCGACTCGATCAATATCTGGCATCAGCCATTCCCGATTTTTCGCGTTCTTTTGCGCGTAAAATTATCGATTTGGGTGGGGTTCACCTTAATGGTCGGCGTATGCGCAGGAGTTCTTTTCCCGTACCGGGCCATGCCGCTGTCGAGGTCTATCTGGATCATCGGGATCTCGATATCTTTGCCCTTGACGATGAACATATTCTTCTGCGCGACAGGTATCTCGTTGTTGTAAACAAGCCCCCCGGTATTAACTCCCAGCCGACCCCTGCACGGTATAAAGGGACACTTTACGAGGCGTTGCTGAGGCTGCTCGATGATCCCTATAACAAAGGACGGAAACCGTCTCTCGGTATGGTCCAGCGGCTCGATAGGGATACCTCCGGCGTAATGATTTTTTCCATTCATGCGCGTGCGCACAAATCCTTGTCCGATATCTTTGCCGCCCGCCGTGTGCAAAAACACTATCTTGCCCTGGTCGCAGGTTGTATGCAGGCCCCCCAAGGAGAATTTCGTTCCCTTCTGGCCCGTCAACATCGTACCAACCTTATGAAATCGGTAGCCAGGGGAGGCAAGGAAGCGGTGACTCGGTACCGTGTCATTGAAAAATTCGGCGACGCGGAATTGCTGGAGGTCGAAATACCCACCGGACGCTCCCACCAGATTCGGGTTCATTTTGCCGAAGCCGGTCATCCTCTGCTTGGAGATATTCGCTACGGGGGACCGGACCGCTGGCGTGGGGTGGATGTTCCGCGTCAGATGTTGCATGCCCGGCGACTTGAATTGCTGCATCCAATCAGCAAGGAACCACTGAATATCGAGGCGCCTTTGCCGCAAGACTTTCTGAAGTTGCTCGAACTCGGGCGATCGCAGCAGACTGCGGCCGATGGTTCGGATGCTATCGTCTGAGTTTTCCATGACAGTTTTGCCGTTTTCCCAAATACCGAGGATATCATGTTGACCTACCCTCATATCGATCCGATTATTTTCAGGATCGGTCCTTTGGCCGTGCGCTGGTACGGTTTGATGTATCTGCTTGGATTTCTGGCGGCCTACGTTCTGATTCGTTTTCTGGCCCGCTACCGTCAACTCGACGTCACCTCCGATCAGGTGGCGGACCTGTTGTTCTATTGCGTGCTCGGCGTGATAGCCGGGGGCCGATTGGGATACGTGCTCTTTTACGATCCCGTTTTTTATTTTAATCATCCATGGCAGATTTTGGCTGTATGGCAAGGGGGCATGAGCTTTCATGGCGGGTTGCTTGGTGTCGTGGTTGCTGTACTGTGGTGGTGTCGGCACACGGGAAACCGTATTTTATTGACGGGCGATATTCTGGTTACTGCGTCCAGCGTCGGGCTTGGTCTTGGTCGTATTGGTAATTTTATCAATGGTGAATTATGGGGGCGTACCACCCAATTGCCCTGGGGGATGGTTTTTCCGGGTGCGGGGCCGCTTCCACGTCACCCCAGCCAGCTTTATGAAGCTGTGCTCGAGGGTGTGGTATTGTTCGGCATTCTCTGGCTGCTCCATCTTCGGCGTGCGGCAATCGGTGTTCCGTTTTTTGCTTTCCTGGCCTGTTATGGATGCTTTCGGTTTCTCATCGAGTTGGTGCGGGAGCCTGATGCCCATATCGGATTGCTCTGGGGCACGATCTCCATGGGACAGCTGCTGTCTGCGCCCATGATATTGGTGGGGATTGTCGGGGTGTGGTATTGCTGGCGCCGCGCAATGCAACCATGACCGAGATACGCGGAATCATATACGACTGCGATGGCGTTTTGTTCGATAGCCGACGTGCCAATCTTGCTTTTTACCGCCATGTTCTCGATCACTTTGATAGCCCCTTATCGTTGACCGAGAACAGTCCTGAGGCCGATCTCTGTCATACACATGCCAGTACCGTCGTATTCGAAGTTCTGCTCGGGGAGGCCAGGGTGGCCGAAGCTCAAGCCTTTGCAGCTTCCGCCGACCTGCGTTTTCTGCTGGATCTTATGACCCCCGAGGAGGGCATGCCGGGTGTTCTCGAATCGTTGGCCGGGCGCATGGAATTGGCTCTGGCAACCAATCGCGGCCATAGCGTTCGCGATCTTCTGGCGCATTTCCGCATGTTGCCCCATTTTCACACCATCGTGACATCCCAGGACGTCCATCGTCCCAAGCCTTCACCGGATATGCTGCTGCTGGCCGTTGAGAAACTGGGTCTGAGCCCTGGTGAGGTTTTATTTGTCGGTGATTCGGATTTGGATCGCCAGGCGGCCTTTCATGCCGGAGTACGGTTTGTGGCGTATAAGGGTTTGGTGGAAAGTGACCTGGTGATTCAGGACCATATGGAACTGCTGACACTGTTGGATCTATCCTCCCGGGAGGTTTGATTCTCGGCATCAACGCATGGGGGTGGGACCTGCAAGGCAGCAGGTCATGGCGTCAGTGAAGGGTTTTTTCCATTTCAAGCACATGGCCGCATTCGAGTTTGCGGTAGGTTACCCGATCCATGATGGTGCGAATAATGAAGATACCACGCCCGTGTTCTTGTAGATGGCTTGCGTCCGGGGGGGCGAGGGTGCAGAGATCGAAGCCCTGCCCCTGGTCGTAGACTTTGATGGTCAGTTTGTGCTGGATCAGGGTGATGGTAATGCGTATTTCCGTGGAGGAGGGTTTCTGGGCGTGTTGGATGGCATTGGCCATAGCTTCGGTGAGCACCAGGTTGATATGGTACGCCAGTTCCTCACGGTCGCCTGAAAAACGTCGCAGGGAACGGGCCATCGATTCGCCGATCTGCCCGACCAGGCTCAGATAGCGGGTTTCCTTGGGAAGCGTTATGTCCAGTTCGATCCTTTCGCTCATAGAAACTCCGCAAACATCAGGCCTGGAAGCTCGCTATAGCGTCTTCGGAATTGGGGAAAATCTCAAATACGCGGTGCAGGCGGGTCAATTCGAACATCGATTGCACCTGCGGTTGCAGGTTGGAAAGTTTGAGGCTTCCGTTCCTGGCACTGGCATTTTTAAATCCGGACACCAAAGCGCCCAGGCCGGAAGAGTCGACGAATCGCACCCCCTCAAGATTGATGACCATGTTGTTTTTTCCGTCTTCGAAAAGAGATAAAAGACGGGTTTTCAGGTCGGTGCTGTTATGGGCGTCGAGGCGCTCCTCATCTACCGAAATCAATACGATATCGCCGCGCTCATTTATCTGAATATTCATTCCTCAACTCCTGGTCGGTTCGCCAGTTCTGGTAACGGATTAATTGCAATAATACCACGTTTATCGACGAGCGAGTACGCGTAGTAAATGCCCTCATGCCTGCCCGCATTTGCTCTATGCGGTCGCGATGGGTTTTCAGATCCTCTGGTAGCGCATCTTGTTCGGGATATGCTTTGTCCCCCAATGGGGGGAAGTTTCCGTCTTTCCGTTCTCAGGAATCTGAAAGCATTGCATTGAGAAGTTCGTCGATGACGCTTGCAGTGTCGGCATTGCCGTCGACGCGCAATACCCGGGTAGCCTCCTTGACCGGATCGAAGTTCCGGGCCTGCTGGTCGTAAAGGGCTCTGCGGCCATCGGATGCGTCCTTGCCCTTGGCCTGACGGTCGTCGAGTCTTTGCAGGGCAATCTCCCGATCGCATGTCACCAGTACCGTCCACACCGGATATCCCGCCCGGTTTGCCGCGGCGTGGAATCTTTTTCGTTCCTTTTCATCGGCAAAGCTGGCATCGACGATGACGGGCCGGCCTGTTTCAAGTGTAGCCAGCGCCCCGGTGAGCAGGGCGTCGTAAGTAGCTTGACGCGAACTCTGGCTGTAGATGCCTTCGCCGAATGCCTCATGGTGGCGTTCTTGCTGAGGGATGCCGGCAAGCTCTTTGCGCAACGCGTCGGAGCTCAGCAGTTCTGCACCCAGGGGGGTTGCCAGCTCGCGGGCGATGGTCGATTTTCCCACCCCCATCAATCCGCAGGTAAGAATCAGTTTCGGTGTGCGGCACAAATAACCGAGGGCCTGGTTGAAATATTTTTTGGCCCGGCCCGCTGCCGCGCTGCGATTATTCTGGTCGGCATTCGGGTCGCTGCTTAAAAACGAGTCGACCTTGCCGCGGACGTAGGCCCTGTAGATCTGGTAAAAAGGCAGCAGCAGGTCGGTGTCGTCGCTTATGCCGATGACCTCGAGGTAGTTGTCGCGAACGATGGTGGCCAGATCGTAGCGTCCGCGCAATTCCAGATCCATGAGCAAAAAGGCCAGATCCGCAAGTACGTCCGCGATGCGAAAGCGACGGTTGAATTCGATGCAGTCGTAAATGGCGATATTGCCGTCGAGAAAACAGATATGTTCACAGTGAAGGTCGCCGTGTCCGTCGCGAACCCATCCCTGGGCTTCGCGCCTGTGGAAAAGTTCAGCCTGACTGTCCTCGAAGCTACGGACATACTCGGCAAGCCGTTCGAACGTACCGGATGAAATGGTGGTTCCGATAAAGGGCTCGGTTTGGACGAAGTTTTCTTCCCAGTTGTTTTTCACCACATCCAGGTGCGCAGTATCCTCCCCCGGGCCGACGCTTTGCAAATGCTGATAACGTTCGGCAATATGGCGTGCCAGGTCGGCCATGCGCTCGGGCAGGGCGGGGTCGTTTCGGGACAACAACTGGGGCAGCATATTTTCTTCCGGGAATCGTTTCATCACAACGGCGTAGTCGATGGTCTGCCCCGGGCCGTCGAGATTGATACGGCCGTTATGCTCGCGGATTTCCGCGACCCCGAGGTAGGCGCCTTCGCAGAAGCGTTTGTTCAGGCGTACTTCCTCCTGGCAGTAAAACAATCTCTTTTCAAGGGTTGTGAAATCCAGAAAACCGAAATCCACCGGTTTTTTAATTTTATAAACGCGATTTCCGACAAAATAGAGTCGTGAAATGTGGGTTTCCTTGAAGGTTATTTCGGTCTCACCGCTGTCGTAGGTCGAGGGGGCGAGGAGGGCTTTGTGCAGGGTTTGCGAATCCATAGGGTCTCCCAAGGTAAAGCTTTGATATTTCAGAGACTTTAACATATTGAATATTTCTGTAAAGGCTCTTTTGCCATCCGGGCAAAATGATTGACGGTGTCGGTGTGGTATGATAATTTCGTGGCATTTTACAGGGGGTCGGAATCGGGTGTGCGTTTTGTTCCGGCATCCTATCCTCATGTATCGTTGCCCTTCTTTTTTTCCTCAGCCCTGTGGGGTCCTCTGATGTTCAAGCGGTGGTTGCCGTTTCTGCTTTTCACATTCACGCTGGTCGGGTGTCTGTCGGAATCCGTCCCGGGTCAGGCTCTTGACGGTGGCGATAAAACAGCTGCCTTGCAGCCGCATGTTTCCGTTTCCGGCAAAGCTCTTTATCACTATGCCCGGGCCCGTCTGCTGGCTTTGGACAATCGTTTGCCCGAGGCTGTTGCCGCTCTTGAACGGGCCATCGATGCCGATCCCCATTCGGCGTACCTGCGTATGGTCATGGCGGAAATACAGTTGGCGCGTGGCGAAGAGAAGCTTGCCCGGCGGGCTGTTGAAGACGCCCTGATTCAAGATCCCGATTATATCGAAGCTCATCTGTTGCTAGGCAACCTGTTGCTGAACAGCCAGTCCTATCAAGGGGCTATCGAGCACCTGACCCGGGCCATAGACCTCGACCCGACCCTGGAGAAGGTTTATTTGCAACTGGCGGTTGCCTATGTGCGCGGCGGCGCTACCGATGACGCCATCGGTATACTGAAACGTCTTCTGGGGCAGAACCCTGCATCTATGGTCGGCCGCCTGGCGTTGGCGCGTCTCTATCATCAGCTTGGTCTGACCTCGCTGGCCGAACAGGTCTATGGCGAATTTATCGAAAAACATTCGCTACAGATACAGGGGTACGTCGAACTCGCACAGCTCTACACGCAACTGAACAAGGGGCAGCAGGCCCTGGCGGTTCTCAGGCGCGGGCTGACACAGGATTTTGCCGAGGATCGTTCCCGGTATCCGCTGTTGCGTGCTATGGTCGAGTTGGGCTACGTTGATGAAGCGCTGGTCGAGTTGCGTACGATGTTGAAGGAAAATCCCCAGCGGGTTGAGGCGCAGCGGTTGTCAGGGTTGCTGCTGTTGGAAAAGAAACAGTGGCAACAAGCCGGGGAGGCCTTTCGGAAACTTCTGGAGATGGATCCGTCCCACGAGCAGGGACTGTTTTATTTAGGTTTGGTGCACGAAAATCAGCAACAATGGACCGAGGCCATCGCCACCTTTGAAAAAGTTCCGGACACGTCGGACTTTTTCCTCGATGCGACCAGTCATCTCGGCTATCTGTACTACCGCCAGGGACAGTTGGAAAAAGCTATTCAAGTGTTGGAAGAACGCTTGCAAAAATCGCAGGGGCGGCCGCAATTATTTTCCTTCCTGGCCAGTCTATATCGGGAGCACAACGAAAACACCAAGGCCGGCAACTGGTTGCAGCGGGGGCTTGAAATATTCCCCGAATCGGCGGAACTCTATTACCATCGTGGCCTGTTGCGGGAAAGCGGGGGCAATCGGAAGGGCGCACTGGAGGATATGCGCCGCGCCATCGAGCTGGACGATAAACATTACGAAGCCATGAATTTCATTGCTTACAGCTATGCCGAGCAGGGCGAAAGTCTTGACGAAGCCCTGACTCTTGCCCGCCAGGCTTTGCAGCTGAATAATGAAGGGCATATCCTCGATACTCTCGGCTGGGTTCTGTTTAAATTGAAGCGCTTCGATGAGGCTCGGGGGGAACTTGAAGCCGCCGCGGCCCTGTTGCCCCAGGATGGCCTCGTGCAGGAACATCTTGGCGATCTATACCGCGAACTCGGATTGTTGGATAAGGCTGCGGCAATTTATGGCCGGGCATTGAAACTGAGACCCCAGGATGAAAAATTACGGAACAAATTACAGCAGCTCTCGCCGCATTGATGGCGCTAAACCAGCCTTGTTTGCCCTGTTTGTTCTGCTGACGGTTTTGGTGGTGGGCGGCTGTGCTCCGGTTCGTCCGCCGACGTCGCTTCTGCCGCCTGTTTCGGCGGACACCTTATTGGCATCCTTGCAGGCAGGGGGGCAGCGTTTTCGATCCTTGCAGGGCATGACGGCGCTGCGGGTTACGCACGCCGGTGAGGAGCATGCCGTCAAGCAGGTTTTGCTGGTGCGGAGGCCGGATTTTCTGCGAGCCGAGGTGCTTGGACTGTTCGGCCAACCGGTATTGACCGTAACCGCAGCCGATGATCGTTTGTCGGCCCTGGTGCCCGGCGAGTCGAAATTCTATACCGGCCCGGCCAGTTCGGCTAACCTTTACCGTCTGGTGCGCCTGCCCCTCGCGCTGGAAGAGCTGGTGCCGTTCATCTTTTACGATGTTCCCTTGCTGCCGCTGCCTTCCGGTGAAGTGGCGATTAAGGATGGCCTTTATCAACTCGACCGGTGCTCGCGTGATGGCCGTCGTCAGGAACTGCTGTTCGATGGAAAACTGCGTCTTCGACAGGCGCGATTTTTCGCCGACGATGTCGAATTGTTGATGGCCGAATACGGCAATATGCGGGACGGGGATAATTTGCCGCAGCAATTGCATCTGGCGTTACCGGCTGTAGATATGGCCATAGATCTGGTTTGGCGGAACGTGCGCGCCAATGTGGATATCCCGCTAAGTCGCTTTGAGCAGTCCCCGCCTGCCGGTGTGCAGGTAGAGGCCTTGCCGTAAATTATCGAGATGTAGGAATAAATATTTCTGGAGTCGTCCTTGAAGCATTTGCTTTGCATTGTGTTGCTTTGTTCGAGTCTGTTGTGGGGCTGCGAGCGTCAGCCTCCCGCGCCCATTGAAGAGGACGCAGGGGGACAGTCGGCCGCCTATGGCGATACGCTGTTGATGGGCAGTATCGGTGAGCCGAGCAATCTGCTGCCGGTGCTGGCTTCCGACTCGGCCTCTTTCGATATCAACGCTCTGGTCTATAACGGGCTGGTCCGTTACGATAAAAACTTGCAGGTGGAAGGGGATTTGGCGCGTTCATGGGATATTTCACCGGATAGCCTGAGGATCACTTTTCATTTGCGCCAGGACGTGCGTTGGCACGATGGTCATCCTTTGACCGCCGAGGATGTGCTGTTTACCTACCGTCTGCTTGTCGATCCCGCGGTACCGACGGCATATGCGGAACGTTACCGGCAGGTGGTCAAGGCCGAGGCGCCCGATGCCTACACTTTTCGCGTTTCCTATGCCCGGCCGCTGGCCAGCGCGCTCGTCAGCTGGATGTTTCCGGTGCATCCCAAACATCTGCTCGAAGGCCGGGATGTGACAAAAAGCCCGCTGGCGCGGGCGCCTGTCGGTACCGGACCCTATCGTTTCGTGGAATGGAAGTCGGGCGAGAAGGTGGTGCTGGAGGCCAATCCGGATTATTTCGAGGGGCGTCCCAACATCCGTCGTGTGGTCTATCGCATTATTCCCGATCCTTCGACCATGTTTCTGGAGCTGCGTTCCGGAGGCCTGGATCTTATGGATCTGACCCCTCTGCAATATGCGCGACAGACCGATACGGTGGCCTTCAGACGCCGGTTTGAAAAATTCCACTATCCCGATTTCGCCTACACCTATCTGGGATTCAACTTGCGTCGCCCCCTGTTTCAGGATGTTCGGGTGCGCCGGGCTTTGGCGCATGCCGTGAATAAACAGGAGTTGGTTGATGGCGTGTTACTCGGTCTGGGAGTGGCAGCCACCGGTCCCTACAAACCTGGTAGTTGGCCACATAACCCTCAAGTGCGCCGTTACGCGTACGATCCGGTCAAGGCGCGTCAAATGCTCGAGGAGGCCGGTTGGCACGACAGGGACGGCGATGGTGTCCGCGAAAAAGACGGACAGCGGTTCTCCTTCACCATTGTGACCAATCAGGGCAACGATCAGCGCATCAAGGCCGGTGAGATTATACAGCGCCGCTTTCGCGAAGTGGGCGTTGAGGTCAAACTGCGGGTGATCGAGTGGGCGTCCTTTCTCAAGGAGTTTATCAACCCCGGAAACTTCGATGCCACCATCCTGGGTTGGACGATTACCCCTGATCCGGATTCCTATAATATCTGGCATTCCAGTAAGACCGGTGTCGGCGAACTGAATTTCATCGGATTTGAAAGTGCCGAGGTCGATACGCTTCTCGAAGCGGGACGCCGTACCCTGGACCAGGATCGCAGGAAGGAAATTTACGGCCGCTTTCAGGAAATCCTGGCTGAGGAGCAACCTTATATCTTTCTTTATGTTCCTGAAACCCTGCCGGTAGTCGCCAGACGTTTCCATGGTATCGAACCGGCTCCATCCGGCATCATGCATAATTTTATTCATTGGTATGTGCCCCGCGAGCAACAGAAATACCAGCGTTGATTGAGAATTTGCCATGCTTGTTCAGATAGCCAAACGTTTGATTATGATGGTGCCGCTGCTACTGGGGATTACCCTGATTTCCTTTGTGGTCATCCATCTCGCCCCCGGTGAACCGACCGATCTGCAGACTCAGCTCAATCCGGAAGTCAGTGCGGAATTGCGCCAGCGGTTGCGTGCCCAGTACGATCTGGACCAACCGTTGCTTGTACAATACGGCAAGTGGCTTGGACGTCTGGCGCGGCTCGATTTCGGCGAATCCTTTGTCCAGGACCGCCGCCCGGTGGCTGAAAAGATCGCTGAACGGCTGCCGGTAACCCTGATGATCAATGTTCTCTCCATCGGTTTGATTCTGTTGATTGCGGTGCCTCTGGGTGTCCTTTCGGCGGTACGGCGCAATTCCCTGTTCGATCGCTTTACCACAGTTTTCGTATTCCTCGGATTTGCCACCCCGTCGTTCTGGCTGGCATTATTGTTGATGGACTTTTTCGGGGTGCGGCTCGGTTTGTTTCCTGTTGCGGGACTCAAATCTCTGGGACACGAATATCTCAGCACCGGCCATCAGATCGCAGATGTTCTGCATCATCTGATTTTGCCTGTTTTCGTTTCGGCGTTCGGCGGCCTGGCCGGATTCTCGCGGTACATGCGCGGTAATATGCTGGAGGTGATCCGGCAGGATTACATCCTCACCGCTCGGGCCAAGGGTTTGTCGGAGCGGGTGGTCGTTTATCGGCACGCTTTGCGGAATGCGCTGTTGCCGGTGATCACCATCCTTGGTCTGTCGATACCCGGGTTGATCGGCGGCAGCGTTATTTTTGAGACTATTTTTGCCATCCCCGGGATGGGTAAGATGTTTTATGACGGTGTCATGATGCGGGATTATCCATTGATCATGGGGGTGCTGGTGATTGGCGCCGTGCTTACCCTGTCGGGTAACCTGCTTGCCGATCTCGCTTACGCCATGGCCGACCCGCGTATTCGCCGGCGTTGAGTAAATTTTTTGCCGGTCGGGGATAACGGGGCCGTGCCGACATGTCGGGAAGGGGCTCGCGCGTAGTTGGGAGGTAGCGCGATGAATCATAGTAAACTGAAATTGGGCGAGTTATTGCTGGACGCCGGCCTGGTAAGTGAACGGGAGTTGAAAGCGGCGTTGTGCTATCAAAAGAACCAACGCTGTCTGCTTGGAGCGTCTCTGGTCAAGCTCGGTTTTCTGTCCGATGATAATCTGCTCGATTTTCTCGAGCACAGTTTGCAGTTGGAGAGGGTCGATCTCGACGGGTTTTTGCCCGTTCCCGAGGTGCTTGCCTACGTGCCTGAGGATCGAGCACTGGCATTTACGGTCTTTCCCATAGAGCGTTGTCAGGGGCATGGGGGGCCTGCTTTGCGCATGGCCATGGCCGATCCCTGCAATCTTACCGCCATCGATGCCCTGGAATTTATGACCGGGCTGAATGTGCAACCGGTCCTTGCCTCGGAACAGTCCATACATGCCGCCATTCAGCGCTGTTATGTGAATAACCCGGCGCCGGATCCGTGCGCAGAAGTGACGTTGGATTCCAAAACATCCGAAACAACGATGGTGTCCGTCGAAAAATTTAATAAACTGGTTGAACTTCTTCAGGCCAAGGGATTGTTGTCCCTGGACGAGGTTCGGATGCTTGAGCGGATATGACTATGGATGCACGTACAACAACACCGTCTCAAGGAACCGGACTTTTTCTGCAGCGGTTGAAACATAATCGCATGGCACTGGCCGGCGCCGTTATCGTGGTGGCCATGTTTGCCCTGGCGATGCTTGCTTCCGTTGTCGGACGTGATCCCGGAGACATCGATATCACCCGTCAATTGCTGGCGCCTTGCTGGCAATTTCCCCTGGGAACCGACGATCTCGGCCGCGATGTACTGGCACGTATTCTTTACGGTGCGCGGATTTCTTTACTGGTCGGTTTCGTCGCCGTTGGTATTTCCACCTGTATCGGCGTGCTGATCGGAGCTTTGGCCGGTTATTACGGCGGTTGGATCGATAGTCTTGTGATGCGCTTTGTCGATATCATGCTGTGCTTTCCCAGTTTTTTCCTGATCCTGGCGGTGGTAGCCTTTCTCGAACCTTCCATCTGGAATATCATGATCGTCATCGGCCTGACCAGTTGGATGGGGGTGGCCAGGCTGGTGCGGGCCGAATTCCTCTCCCTGCGGGAAAGGGATTATGTGCAGGCGGCAAAGGCTTTGGGCGCGCGCGATGGCCGTGTCATTTTTCTGCATATCCTGCCAAACGCCCTGTCGCCTATCCTGGTATCCGCCACCCTTGGCGTGGCCGGTGCGATACTGGTCGAAAGCGCGTTGTCGTTTCTGGGGATCGGTGTCCAACCTCCTACCCCTTCCTGGGGGAATATGCTTATCGCCGGCAAGCAGACCCTCGGTACCGCTTGGTGGTTGTCGGTGTTTCCCGGTCTGGCCATCCTCGTAACCGTGCTTGGTTACAACCTGCTCGGTGAAGGCATTCGCGATGCTCTGGATCCCCGTCTCAAAGAATAACCGGAAGGAAAATCATGATGGCACAACATAACCAAAGCCAGACGCTGGATACCCTGGAGCCCTCGGAGCTGGTGCTGGCCCGGGTCAAGGCTTTTCAGCGCAACGATTTCAGCTTTGTCTTTCACAGTTATCATGCCGATGCTCCGTTTTTACAGGCTTTTCCCCATTGTAGCGATTATCTCGACTATGCCGCGCAAGCGCTGCGGGGGGCTTTTGTCATCCGGGAGTGCCGTATCGTGCGGGTACGTGCGGTCGAGAGTGGTGAAGTCCAGGTGCTGTTCACGATGGAAGTCGATTACGCCGGTCAGGTTCAAAGGACTCTGGAACTGGCGTGCGTCAAACGTACGGAGCAGGGGTGGCGTTATCATTCCGGCGCGAAACGCCCGGTGGAGGACTTTTCCTGCGCACCGGAAGCTGTCGACTTCGATGAATTCTTCGATTCTCCATCCCTGGTCTTTTTCTAGCTTGTGTGCATGCGGAAACTCAGGGAGTAAACTGCGTAGTTTTCATAAGGAAATGAGCGATTTTTGCCAAGGTCAAGGAAATCAAGCACTTGCGCGGAGACCTAGTTTTTACGCCGCACAAGCAAGTGGGAAGTTAGACACAGAGATTGGGGAAAAGAACCGTTTCGTGACGAAAACTAGCTTGCAGGTATGAAAGAAGAGGCGTATGGAAAACCCTCCCGCTATGCGAAGTGGCTGGGCCAGCCGGCTCGGTTTTATACTGGCTGCCGCCGGCAGTGCCATCGGTCTGGGCAATATCTGGAAGTTTCCCTATATTGCCGGTAAGAACGGCGGCGGCGCTTTTGTGCTCGTGTATCTGGTCTGCATCGTGTTGCTCGGACTGCCGATCATGGTGGCGGAACTCCTTGTCGGACGGTCCGGTCAGCGTGATGCCGTCGGCTCTTTCGTTGCCCTGGAGGGGCGCCGCAGCCCTTGGCGCATGGTTGGTTGGGGCAGTGTGGTGGCCGCTTTTCTGCTCCTGGCCTTTTATTCCGTGGTTGCGGGATGGAGTTTCGATTATGTGGTCAAGGCGGCTTCCGGTGCCTTGCATCGGGGCAGTCCCGAACACGTCAGTCAATTATTTAGGCAATTAACGGCTTCTCCCGGGCGCGTTTTGTGGTGGCAGGGGGTGTTCATTCTGGCGACGGTGGGGATCGTCCTGGGCGGAATCCGCGGCGGAATCGAGCGTTGGAGCAAAATTCTCATGCCCGGACTGTTCGCTCTGCTGATGGCATTGTTTCTGCACGCCATGTTTTCCGCGGGCGGACCGCAGGCGTTGCGCTTCATGTTTGAGCCGGATTTTTCGCAACTGACTTCCCGTTCCCTGCTGGAGGCTCTGGGGCATGCGTTTTTTACCCTATCCCTGGGTGCCGGCGTGATGATTACCTACGGCTCTTATCTGGATCCGGAGGCGGATCTGTTCGGTTTGTCCATGCGGATCGCATTGCTCGATACGCTGGTGGCCCTGCTGGCGTCCCTGACGATTTTTTCTGTGGTCTTTTCTGCCGGTATGCCCATTGGGGGCGGGCCGGGCCTGGTTTTTGAAACACTGCCGATCCTGTTTATGCAGTTGCCGTTCGGTCAGTTGTTGGCGGTGGTGTTTTTTCTGCTACTGGCTTTTGCCGCGTTGACCTCGGGGATTTCCATGCTGGAGGTGGTGGTCGCCTATGTTATCGACGAGTGCCGTTGGCCGCGCCTGAGGGCCACCGCTTTTGTCGGCGCCGCCTCATTCGTTCTGGGCATACCCTGCGCTTTGTCCTTTAATCTCTGGTCGGATCGGCAGTTGTTGCCAGGGCGCACCGTATTTCAAACCTTCGACCTGTTCGTCTCTTCTTATATGTTGCCGTTGGGGGGGCTGCTGGTGGCTCTGTATGTCGGTTGGGTGTGGTCCAGGGATCAGGAAAGGGAGGCGCTGGCACATTTGCGACACAACGCGGCTATGTTCAAAGTGTGGCACGTGCTGGTGCGTTACCTGGCACCGGCGGCAGTGATTCTGGTGCTGCTTAACGAAGCCGGGCTGTTTGCCTGATTATGCCCGAGTTGCCGGAAGTAGAGACCATTCGTCGCGGCATATCGCCCTGGGTCATTGACCAAAAGGTGGTGGCCGTGGTGGTGCGTCAGCCCAGGTTGCGCTGGCCTGTGCCTTCGAATCTGTCCGCATGCCTGGTCGGTTATGCTTTCAGCGGCGTCGAGCGGCGGGCCAAATACCTCCTGCTGCCCAATCCGGCCGGTTGTTTGCTGATTCATCTTGGTATGAGCGGATCTTTGCGCATCGTTCCGTCGGATACTCCACCCGCCGCACATGACCATGTCGACATCGCTCTGGAAAGCGGACGCACCCTGCGTTTGAACGATCCCCGCCGCTTTGGCGCGGTTTTGTGGATCGAAGGACGCCCCGAGGACCACGCTTTGCTCGCTCATCTCGGTCCCGAGCCCTTCGCCGTGGAATTTACCGGAGCCATGCTGTATGCCCGTTCGCGCGGACGCAAACTGGCCGTTAAAAATTTCATCATGGATCAGCGTATCGTGGTCGGTGTCGGCAATATCTATGCGAGTGAGGCCTTGTACCGGGCCGGAATCCATCCCATGCGGGCCGCGGGAAGGGTTTCCCGCCGCCGCTATGCCGCTCTGGCCGAAGCGGTGCGCCAGGTACTGACCGCAGCGATCGAAGCCGGCGGCACCACGCTACGGGATTTTACCGATGAAAACGGCCGTCCGGGGTATTTCAGCCAGAGGTTGCTTGTGTATGGACGCGAGGGACAACCGTGCGTGCATTGCGGCCGCCCCATCCGTTGCGAGACCATCGGCCAGCGCAGCAGTTACTTCTGCACGCGCTGCCAGCGTTGAACTCGACAGCGCTTCGTCGATGAGCAATTTCGCCGAATCCCGGCGTTTGGCAAGGCCCGAAACAACGGCGCAGACCCGAGCCCTGTAAAGGTTGCGGCCGAAAGGCCGTTGATGCCAGGCTGCCGGCGTGCGCATGTGAGTCGGGTTTGTATAGTGACGTGTAGAAGTTCTGTGTGTTTATCGCTTTCAGCAAGGTATCGGTGCCTGTGGTTGCGGGGCCGGGGAGGTGCTTTTGAAGGATTTTCGATTTACCATGCCCTACAAGGTGCGTATCGCCGACATCAATTACGGTGGACATGTTTCCAATGCCGCGGTGCTGAGTTTCTTTCAGGATGGCCGTATCGGTTATCTTGCGCAGTTGGGTGACTTCAGCGAAATGGACATCGGCGGTTGCGGCATTATATTGCCCGAAGCCCATACCCGCTACCGTGCCGAAATGTTTCTCAATGATGAGTTGGTCATCGGCGTACGGGTGGAAAGTATGAAAAACTCATCGTTCAGCATGGCTTATCGCATCGAAAGGGATGGTGTTGTAACCGCCGAGGGCACTACGGCATTGGTCGCTTTCGATTACCAGCAACGCCGTCCCTGCCGTCTGCCTGACGCCTTTCGCAAAGCGGTGGTCGTGCATGACGGTCTTGACGATGATCGGCCCGGTGAAAGGAGATGAGATATGCGTGATTTTCGTATCTGCCCCAAATGCCAATACGGACGTGGTTTTCATGTCTCGCTGCACGAAACCGACGACGGTCTCAGCATCATGTTGATCTGCCCGGATTGTGGACAATCCTACATACTGGGGTGGCGCGTCGAAATCTCTGGTGGAAATGTCAAGGAAGGTCCCGTTTTCCCTGGAAGGGAGAAGTCATCCCCCGATTAAGGCGCTTGTTGCGGCGGGCTTAATAGTTGACAAAAATGATCAGGCATGTTATCCGTAGCGCAACGACATCCTTTCATGTAACACGCAAGGGGGTTTTTGTGCTACGGACGTTGAAACAGGACATCAAGACGGTTTTCGATCGGGATCCGGCGGTACGCAGTATTCCGGAAATTATTTTCTGCTATCCCGGTTTCCATGCCTTGCTCTTTTATCGTCTCGCACATGCCTTGTGGGTACGCAAATGCCGTTTGCTGGCCCGCTTTTTATCCCATCTCGGGCGTATGTTTACAGGGATCGAGATACATCCCGGCGCGCGCATCGGGCGTGGGTTTTTTATCGACCATGGCATGGGGGTGGTTATCGGAGAAACAGCCGAGATCGGCGATGACTGCACCCTTTACCACGGCGTGACCCTGGGCGGAACCTCCTGGGCTAAAGAAAAACGCCATCCGACCCTGGGTAACAATATCGTGGTCGGTGCCGGCGCCAAGGTTCTGGGGCCGTTCAAGGTCGGTGACAACAGCAAGATCGGCGCGAATTCCGTGGTGGTTCGCGAAGTGCCGGAGAATTCGACCGTGGTCGGTATTCCCGGCCGGGTGGTCTATGCCAACGGCGAAAAGGTCGGTAGTCAGATCGACCTGGAACATGGCCAGTTGCCTGATCCCGAAGGCAAGGCCATGTCCTGCATGTTCGATCAGCTGCATGCCCTTGAACGGCGTGTCAAGGAACTGGAAGGCGAACGGGGAGCACGGTGCTCCGGCGATCGCAAACAAGAGGTCATCTAATTCATGCGTTTGTCTACCAAGGCACAATATGCCGTGCGAGCTATGGTTCGACTCAGCCTCGAGAATGCCGATACGCCCGTTTCGAGCAAGGCTATCGCCGATCTGGAGGGCATCTCCGTCACGTTTCTGGAGCAGATCCTGGCCAAGTTGCGGCGCGGCAAAATCGTCCGCAGCGTACGTGGACCTGGCGGCGGTTTTGTGCTGGCCCGGCCGGCTGAGGAAATCCGCGTCGATGAAATCATCGAAAGCGTGGAGGAAGCGTTGATGCCGGTGGCCTGCATGGATGAAACGGGCGAATGCCAATGCGAAGAACTCTGTTTCACGCACATGGTCTGGGCCGGTTTGGGGCATCGTATAAAGAAATTTCTGGCATCGATCACTTTGGATGAGTTGTCCAGAGAGGCATCGGTGATCCGGCAAGGTACCCGTCAGCAGCGGGAAATTTGAAAGTGTTACTGGGAGGAACAGAGGTGAAACGGATTTATATGGACAACAACGCCACCACCGCGGTACGACCGGAGGTGATGGAGGCCATGCTGCCTTTTTACAAGGAGCATTTCGGCAATCCCTCCAGCGTCCATTGGGCCGGCAGGGAAACGGGGGCGGCCCTTGAGGCGGCCCGGGAGAAGGTGGCAAAACTTATCAACTGCGCGCCAGCAGAAGTGGTTTTCACGTCCTGCGGCAGCGAAGGCGACAACCTTGCCATAAAAGGGGTTGCGGATGCCTACCGGGATCGCGGCAATCACATCATTACCACCGCGGTTGAGCATCCTGCCGTGCTGAACTCTTGCAAGTATCTTGAAAAGCACGGTTTTGAAGTCACCTACCTGCCCGTTGACGGGCACGGTATGCTGGATGTTTCTTCTCTTGAAGCCGCTATAACGGACAAGACCATACTGATTTCCGTCATGTGGGCCAACAACGAAACCGGTACCCTGTTCCCCATCGAAAAGATCGGCGCCGTGGCTCGCAAGCACAAGATCTGTTTTCATACGGATGCGGTGCAGGCCATCGGCCGGGTACCGGTCGATGTGGACGCCGCCCAGGTCGATCTGCTGGCGATTTCCGGCCACAAGATCGGTGCTCCCAAGGGGGTTGGCGCTCTGTACGTGCGTAAAGGTGTCCGCTTGACGCCTTTGGTTCACGGCGGGCACCAGGAACGCAATCGGCGGGCCGGCACCCACAACCTGCCGGGGATCGTCGGGCTGGGGGTAGCTTGTGAGCTGGCTGACGCCGATCTTCGCAACACGGCACAGCGCTTGTCCGCCATGCGAGACAGGTTGGAGCAGGGCTTGCTGGCGGCCATCCCCGAGAGTCAGGTCAATGGTCATCCCACCATGCGCCTGCCCAATACCCTCAACATCAGTTTCAATTACATTGAGGGCGAGGCGGTACTGCTGTTTCTCGATATGCAGGGTATCGCCGCTTCATCCGGCTCCGCCTGCATGTCCGATTTGGAAGGCCAGTCCCACGTCATCGATGCCATGGGTGTCGATCCGATGATGGCCAATTCCGCCATACGCTTTGGCCTCGGTTACGACAATACCGAAGCCGATGTCGACCAGGTGTTGGAAATCCTCCCCAATATCGTTAAGAAACTACGCGATATGAGTCCCTTTTACCATGAGCGGGATGCCGCAAAAGCCACGGCGAATTCCTGAAATCAACCCATGCCCGCTACGGGCCTGATTCAGTTCATAATGAAAAGGAGTCCTTATGTATTCGGATAAAGTTATCGACCACTTCACCAACCCCCGTAATGTTGGTGAGATCGAAAATGCCGATGGTGTCGGCGAAAAAGTCAGCTCTTCCTGCGGTGACCGCATGAAGGTTTTTCTCAAGGTTGAGAACGATATCATTGAGGATGTCAAGTTTCAGACCTACGGTTGCGGCGCCGCCATTGCGTCCTCTTCCATGATGTCGGAACTGGTCATCGGTAAAACCCTGCAGCAGGCCCTCGATCTGACCAACGATCAGGTTGCCGATGCCCTCGGCGGCTTGCCTGCGCCCAAGCTGCACTGTTCCAACCTGGCCGCCGATGCTCTGCATGAGGCCATCAAGAATTACCAGGAAACCAACGCCTGATTGCAGATCTACCGAAGCGAATTCCGAAGGGCCACCCGTCAGCGCGGGTGGCCCTTCGGTTATGAACCCGGGCTATGGCGTATCTTCCGGTGGTGAAGGTATGGGTGAGACTCGGGGTAAAGGTTAGTCATGAAAGAGAAGAACAAGCATATCTTGGTCGCTATGAGTGGCGGTGTCGATTCCACAGTAGCCGCGGCCCTGCTTTTGGCGCAGGGGCATCAGGTCTCCGGGGTGACCATGCGGGTCTGGGATACCGAGCCCCTTGGCGATGGCCGGGAGCCTGCTCATATACGTGATGCGCGCAAGGTTGCATTCGACCTGGGGATACCTTTGCATGTCGTCGATTTGCGCGAGGAGTTTCTGCAGCAGGTGGTCACCCCTTTTTGCGAGGAGTATTTATCCGGACGCACCCCCAATCCCTGTGTGCTGTGCAATCGGGTCTTTAAATTCAGCCGATTGTTACGGGAGGCCGACCGTCTTGGCGCCGACGCCCTGGCGACCGGCCACTATGCCCGCATTGTCGAGCATGACGGCCTGAAGGTTTTGGCCAAAGGGAGCAACCGGCAAAAGGACCAGAGCTATTTTCTCTTTACCCTGACACAGCAGCAGTTGCAGCGGGTGGTTTTCCCTCTTGGAGAAATGAGCAAAGAGGAGGTGCGTACGCATGCTGAGCGTCTCGGCCTTCATGTGGCGCAAAAGGGCGACAGTCAGGATATCTGTTTCATTCCGGATGGGGATTATATCGGCTTTCTGGAACGTCAGTCCCATGCCACAGATACCGAAGGTTCCATAGTGCATGTGTCCGGCAAGCGGCTGGGCAAACACCGTGGCGCCTATCGGTTTACCGTCGGTCAGCGGCGGGGTCTGGGTATCGCCTGGCCGGAACCCCTGTATGTCGTTGCTATCGACGCGGCCAAAAAACAGGTGATTGTCGGTGAGAAGGAACACCTGCACGTCGACCGGTTGGTCACCACCGGGACCAACTGGATCGTCGCGCAGCCGCAGCAACCGTTGCAGGCCCGGTGTCGCATCCGGTACCGTCATCAGGAAGCGCCGTGTACGCTGGTTGTGCTTGGCAACGACCGGGTGGAGGTGCGTTTCGATGAGCCGCAAAGCGGCGTCAGTCCCGGACAGGCGGCGGTTTTTTACGATGAAGACCGGGTATTGGGTGGGGGCTGGATTGCATGAAGGGGAGCTTTGCCATTGTCACCTTGGGGTGCAAGACCAACCAGTTCGAATCGGCGGCCATGGCCGAACAGCTGGAACAGGCCGGATACCGGCGCATCGATTACAGCGCCGGGGCGGATCTGGTCATTGTCAATACCTGCACCGTAACGGCGGCCACCGACAGTCAGTCGCGCAATCTCATACGTCGGGCCCGGCGACTCAACCCCGCTTGCCGGGTGGTTGTGACGGGCTGTTATGCCCAGATCGATCCGGCAGCCGTGCAAAATCTGCCGGGGGTCGACAGGGTTCTCGGCAATGAAGAAAAGAGCGAACTGCTGCATTGGTTGGACGCTGACGGTCCGAAGGTGCAGGTCGGGGATATCCGCCAGGCCCGCGGCGTTACCTTTGACCTGAACGCTTTTGGCAGCCGCAGCCGTGCCTTCGTGCAGATTCAAAATGGCTGCAATGCCTTCTGTTCGTATTGCATTATTCCCCATGCACGGGGACCCAGCCGGTCCGCTTTGCCGCAACAGGTGGTGGACCAGGTGTGCAAGTTCTGCACCGCCGGTTTTCCCGAGATTGTTTTGACCGGTATTCATATCGGCGGTTACGGCAACGACCTGCAGCCGCCCCTGAGCCTGGCGGATCTGGTACGCAGGCTGTTAGACGACACCCAGGTCAGCCGCCTGCGACTCGGATCCATCGAGCCTCAGGAAGTCTCCATGGAATTGATCGATCTGGTGGCCCACTGTGAGCGGCTTTGTCCGCATTTTCATATCCCGCTGCAAGCCGGCGACGATGCCGTGCTCAAGGCGATGAATCGCCATTATTCGGTGAAGGATTTCCGTAATCTGGTGGAAGGCATCAAGTTGCGGGTGCCGCAGGCCGCCATTGGGCTGGACATCATTACGGGATTTCCCGGGGAGACGGAGAACGCCTTTGCCAACACCCTGGCTCTGGTCAGGGATCTGCCGGTCACCCACCTGCATGTTTTCCCTTTCAGCAAGCGGCCCGGAACTCCTGCGGCTACCATGCGCCATCAGATTTCAGGCACCGTTGCGCGGCAACGTGCTGCCGAACTGCGCGCGCTTGGAGAAGGGAAACAGGCGGAATACGCCCGAGGCTTTATCGGGAAGAACCTGCAGGTCGTGGTCGAAGGAAGCAAACAGGGGAGCAAGCGTCACGGTCTGAGCGTGCATTATCTGCCTGTGGAGTTCGATACCGACGATCATTGGAACCAACGCACGGCCACTGTTTGTGTGGAGACAACCCGGCAGGGAACCTTGCTGGGCAAGTTGATCGATGATGTTGGTTGAGGTTTAAGTGTGCTGCAACAAAAAAGCCCCGCGGATGCGGGGCTTTTTTCAGTTGCGATCTGGGTGCTCAACTATTTGATTTTAATAAATTTGCTACTGTTGACACCGCACTTGGGACAGGTTTTCGGAGGCGCGTCGCCATCATGCTTGAGACCACAGACAGTACATTGCCAGGTTTTGGTATTCGGCATAACTTTCTCCCTCGGTTAGAAATTCAGGATGTCCGATGTGCTTTCAAGTCGTGGTCTATATATAACCACGCAGGTTATATATGTCAAGGGTAATTTTGTTGCCACTGGCATTTTTTAATGATCGTTGGGCAAGGTGAGGGCGGCGACTTTTTGTAAAACGGCAGGCCGGTCGCTCATCACGCCATCCACCCCCATGCGCAGCAGGCGCTCCATGTCTTGGGCTTGGTTGACCGTCCAGACGTGGATTTCGATCCCAAGGGTATGCGCTGCGGCGATGGACTGGGGCGTTACCAGCGTTTGCCCCTCGTATGTCTCGGGGATCTGCAGGGCCTGTGCCGGCGGGTGGTAGGGGGATTGTCCGCCGGCTTGCAGCCAGGTGAAAAAGCTCACCAGCTCGCCATAGCTGAAACTGGTCGGAATACCGGCCGTTTGGCACAGGGGGCGCAAACGGGCCATGACCGCGTCGTTTTCCGCAGCCAACAGTACCTGCTCGGTCATGTCTGCACGCCGGATGACTTCCAGGGTGGCGGTTTCCATCGCCGGTGTCTCCTGTTTGATTTCGATATTGAACAGGGCCCTGGGAAAAGCCTGCAATACATCCGCCAGCAACGGTACCCGGATTCCGCATCCGCGATGGGGGTAGGAACGCCCCTGGTCCGGGGTGAAGGTCGCACCGGCATCGTAGTTTTGAAGCTCGGCAAAGGTCAGGCCGGCGACGGGGCGGTCGATGCCGCAGGTGCGCAGTAGTGACTCGTCGTGAATGACAACCACTTCGTCGTCTTTGGTAGCGCGCACATCGAGTTCGAGATAGGGCGTGCCGCAGGCCAGGGCGTCGCTAAAGGCGGGCAGTGTGTTTTCCGGAAAATCGCCCGAGTTGCCGCGGTGACCGAACAGCCTTGGCCGCGGTGGGTCGAAATACTTTGATTTCATGGTGTCTTCTCCAGGGCCGCCTCGCGGCCGCGTTGCACGTTGACGGAGAGCAACAGGCCGAAACCCGCCCCAAAGAACAGTCCCAGGCCGAGAATCGCCATGCGGTTGGAGCCCGTGATCTGGGCCAGCAGCCCGAAGGCAACCGGTCCGAGGATGGCGGCGAATTTGCCGCTGACGGCATAAAAACTGTAGAATTCGGCATTTTTCCCAGGTGGCAGCAAACTTCCGAACAAGGAGCGGCTGATGGCCTGACTACCGCCCAGGATCAGGGCGACGACCAACCCCATGAGCCAGAACTGCCAGGCCTGTTGCATGGCGTAGGCATATACCGTGACCACCGTAAATAAAACCAGGGACAGCAGGATAGCTCTTTTGGCGCCCCACAGGTGGGCGAAGCGGGCGAACAGCAGCGAGCCGGGCATGGCGACGAATTGGATCATGAGAAAACAGCCGAGAATGCTGGTCGTACCCAGTCCCAGTTCATCCTTGCCGAAAATGGCGGCTACCGCAATGACGGTCTGAATACCGTCGTTGTAAAACAGGTAGGCGAGCAGAAAACGCAGCAGATCCGGATAGTCCCGAAGTTCTTTCCAGACTTGCCACATGGCGCGCAGACCGGTGGCCGTGGTCGATTTCACGCTTGGCAGGGGAATCATTTCCTCGCGCAGAAAATAAAACGTCGGCAAGGAGAAGAACAACCACCAAAGCCCGGTCAAAAAAAATCCGAGACGTGTGGCTTGCGAGGGGGTTGCCAGACCCATCACGTCATGGTGTTGGATCAGCAAAAAGGTGAGCAGCAGCATCAGGCCGCCGCCAACGTAGCCCAGGGCGAATCCCCGGGCCGACAGGCGGTCCATTTCATGGTTTTGGGCAAGTGCCGGCAAAAAGGCATTGTAGAAAATGTTGGCGGTGGCAAAACAGGCGTTGGCCAGCATGAACAAACCCGCCGCCAGCAGGTAGCGGCCGGGGCCGGCCAGGGCCAGAAGGCAGGTGACAGACGCGCCCGTAACGCAGAGGATCATCAGCCAGCGTCGGCGGCAACGGCTGCGATCCGCAATAGCGCCAAGGCCCGGCGCGGCAAGCGCCACCAGGGTCATGGATCCCGCCACGGCATAGCTCCACAGAGCCGAGGCGCTCAGCGGGCCTCCGATTATCGGCAGTGTGACGCCTGCCGTGGGGACCAGCGAAACGAAATATACCGGCAGCACCGCCGCCAGAATCACTGTGGCGAAGGCCGAGTTGGCCCAATCGTACATGCACCAGCCAAACCAGGCCTGCCGGCGTGTCGGAGCGGGTTTGGTCTTTACGGGGTCAGGCATGGTGTTCGATCCCACGGGTTATGAAAAAGCAGGCTGTCGCCTAAAATCCGGTGTGCCCCATGGGTTCCATAGGGCACGCCGGATTGTCACTTCTCTTTTTCGCGGCGCATATGTTGGACATAGGCGCAGTCCTCCGGCAGCCAGTCGGCTTCACGGACCACTTCAGGGGTCAGTTTGACACATCCTTCGCCGACGTCAAACCGCTTGTGATAGACCTTGCACTTGCGGGTGGCCACATCCAGAAACCGGCATGCGATGTTGCTGGTGTATAGCCGCCCATGTTTGTCGGGAAGCTTTTCGAAGCAGCAGGCCCCGCATTGCCGGCAGATATCCTCCCATTCCTGCATCTCGGCCGATTTATCAGGCACATTCCGAATAGCCGCAGGCATGACAGACGCAGCATCCTCCCTCGTGCTCGACCGGGCCTCCGCATTCCGGACAGGCGCCGCCGTTGTTGACGGTTTTGATCACGGAGTCGTCGTCGGTTTCCATCTGCATGTGGGTCAGGATCGCCCTGGCCACCGCATCGGCACAGGAGGTTACCCGATTTTCACCGAACCCGGCCGGTTTATGGCAGGTGATGCCGATCAGTTGCTTGACCACTTGCCGCGCCTGTACGCCGCTGCGCCAGGCCAGCGATACCAGCCGACCAATGGCTTCGCACTGGCTGGCGGCGCATCCGCCGGCTTTGCCCATGGTGGTGAACAATTCGAACAGACCGCTGTTGTCCTGGTTGATGGTAACGTACAAGGGGCCGCAGCCGGTGCTCATCTGGTAGGTTTTTCCGGTCAGAGCGCGGGGCCGCTCCCGTTTGTGCCCGGATTTGCCCGATTCGACGGGAATCGCGGGCTCTTCCGGTTTTTCTTCGGCTTTGGCGACGGACAATACCTGCATGTCCCGCGAGCCATCCCGATAGATGGTTACCCCTTTGCACCCTTCCTTATAGGCCAGGCGGTAAACCTCGGCCACTTCTTCGCGCGTTGCCGAGTGGGGGAAATTCACTGTTTTGGACACGGCATTGTCCGTATGTTTCTGGAAGGCCGCCTGCATGTGGATGTGATCCTCGGGGGTGATGTCGTGGGCGGTCACAAAGAGTTTACGCACCTTTTCGGGGATTTCGTCAAACCCCTGGATGGTGCCTTTTTCAGCGATGGCCTTCATCAGTTCGGGACTGTAGAAGCCTTCTTTATGGGCGATGGCTTCGAACAGGGGGTGAACCTCGACGAGCACGTCGTTATCCATGACCTGGCGGATGTAGGAAACGGCAAAGATCGGTTCCACGCCGCTGGAGGTGTTGGCAATGATGGAGATGGTTCCGGTGGGGGCGATGGTGGTGCAGGTGGCGTTGCGCAATGGTCCGTCGCCGGCCTGATCGTAGCTGCTGCCGGGGAAATTGGGGAAAGCGCCGCGCTGTTCGGCGAGTTTGACAGAGGTGGCGCGCGCTTCGGTGGTGATGAAGTTCATCAGTTTGTCCGCCAAGGCAATGGCCTGGCTGCTGTTGTAGGGCAGCCCCAGCAGTATCAACATGTCCGCCCAGCCCATGATGCCGAGACCGATTTTGCGATTGGACAAGGTCATTTCCGATATCTGCGGCAGGGGGTAGCGGTTTATCTCGATGACATTGTCGAGAAAACGTACGCCCAACTGAACGGTGTCACGCAGCTTTTCCCAGTCGACTTCGCCATCGCCGGTCACCATGCGGGACAGATTGATGGAGCCGAGGTTGCACGATTCGTAAGGCAGCAGCGGTTGCTCCCCGCAAGGGTTGGTCGCTTCTATTTCCCCGACATGGGGGGTCGGGTTGTCGCGGTTGAGGCGATCGAGGAAGATGATTCCGGGTTCACCGCTGGTCCAGGCCATGTCGATAATCCGGTCGAAGACCTTGCGGGCATCGAGTTTTTTAAGCGGTTCACCGGTGCGCGGGTTGAGCAGATCGTATTCCTGACCTTCTTCCACGGCTTTCATGAAGGCCTCGGTCAGTCCCACGGAAAGGTTGAAATTGGTCAGGACCGTAAGGTCTTTTTTGACCATAATAAAATCCATGATATCCGGATGGTCGACGCGCAGAATCCCCATGTTGGCCCCGCGCCGGGTGCCGCCTTGCTTGATGGTCTCGGTGGCGGCATCAAAAACCTTCATGAAGGAGATCGGTCCCGAGGAGACGCCTTTGGTGGACAGGACGACATCGTTTGCCGGGCGGATGCGTGAAAAGGAAAAGCCGGTGCCGCCGCCGCTTTTGTGAATCAGGGCGGTCTGTTTGATGGCCTCGAAGATGCTCTCCATGGAATCGTCGACGGGCAGCACGAAACAGGCCGACAGCTGGCCGAGTTCCCGTCCGGCATTCATCAGGGTCGGGGAGTTGGGCAGAAACTCCAGGCAGGTCATGGCGTCGTAAAACCGGTCGGCGAGGGATGTGGCATCCTGGCCGGAAGCCAATCGGGTTTCGGCGTCGGCCACGGCGTCGGCCACACGGCGGAACATGTCCGCCGGATCTTCGAGAATCCGGCCATCCTGGTCGCGCTTGAGATAGCGGCGCTTGAGAACGGTGAGGGCGTTTTTGCTGAGCAGGGATGCAAGATCCGCGGTGGTCATCATATGCAACGATCCTTTGTGTATTTTATTTAAGGGAAATTTGTGCGCATTGACAATATACTGTACCAAAGGGGTCTTTAAACCACAATATCTTGGGTTGTGTCAAGCACGCTGTAGCGTTTGCCGCAAGCCCTTTGCCGAAACGCCCCCGGTAAGCCGGCCGGCCTTCGGTTGACGGATTTTCCAAAATGAATTTTACCTGGAATGACCTGTTATTGTAGAATACACCCGATGTGTTGAGAATCGTATCTTCCGCTGCGGGAAACCCGTTTCGACGCAGGACAAAGGGGTTGCCAAACCGGACGCCCGGTGGTAGTTTCACACAGTTTTTTTCACAATGCACCGTGTTTCATTTCCGGGTACACAAAAAATGGCCGGGCCCCGGTCGTGGCCTGCAAGGTTTTCCGCGTATCGTCATCCAACGATTTCGGCATTTTGAAGGGAGCGCCATGAAAAAGGTTTTCGTCCTGGACACCAACGTTCTGCTGCACGACGCTCAGGCTCTGCTCCGTTTTAAGGACAACGATGTGATGATTCCCATCACGGTTGTCGAAGAAATTGACACCTTTAAAAAGGATCTCAGCGAAATAGGGCGCAATGCGCGCCAGGTTTCGCGTCTGCTGGACAGCTTTCGCGCTCAGGCTCACCTTATCGATGGTGTGCAACTTCCTGAGGGGGGCACGCTTAAGGTGGTTCTTTATTCCGAGCAGGCCCTTAAACGTCTGCCGCCGGAGCTGCGCGCGGATCGTGGCGATAACCGCATCCTGGCGGTAGCCATGCAACTGAAGGATGACTGCAATTGTCCCGTGGTGTTTGTCACCAAGGACACCAACTTGCGCATCAAGGCCGATGCCGTCGGCCTTAATGCCCAGGATTACGAGTCGGACAAGGTTTCCATAGAAGAACTCTACTCCGGTATGGACGAGGCGGTTCTGCCCCGCGAGCAGGTTGACCGCTTCTACGGTCAGGGGTATATCGATGTCGACGGTGATTTTTTCGATAACCAGTGTTTGACCCTGGTCGACGAGGGCAATACCTCCCATACGGCCGTGGGGCGCTACGATGCCGCCCTGGGACGGGTCTTACCGCTGATTAAACCTCCCAAGGAAGGGTTGTGGGGCATTACCCCGCGCAATCGCGAACAGCAATTCGCTATCGATCTGTTGCTCAACGATGACATCCAGCTCGTTACCCTGGTGGGCAAGGCCGGCACCGGCAAGACTCTGCTCGCCATTGCCGCGGGTTTGGCCAAGTCGGCCGATGAAGGCAGTTACAGTCGCCTGTTGGTGTCGCGGCCCATCTTTCCCCTCGGTCGGGATCTCGGGTTTTTGCCCGGCGACGTCGAGGAAAAGCTCGCTCCGTGGATGCAACCGATCTTCGATAACGTCGAATTGTTGCTTGGCATGGTCGATGAGCACGGCAAGCGCAAGCGCGGTTACAAGGAGCTGGTCGAAATGGGGATATTGGAAATCGAACCCCTGACCTATATAAGAGGGCGTTCCATTCCTAAACAGTACATGATTGTCGACGAGGCGCAAAACCTCACGCCTCACGAAATCAAGACGATCATCACCCGTGCCGGGGAAGGGACCAAAATCGTCCTGACGGGCGACCCGTATCAGATTGACAATCCGTATATCGATTCATCGAGTAATGGCCTGACCTATGCCGTGGAAAAATTCAAAAATCAATCCATTGCCGGGCACATAACCCTGATGCGCGGAGAGCGTTCGCCGTTGGCGGAACTGGCGGCCAATCTGCTTTGATTTTCTGCATGCCTCGATTTACGGGCTGCCGGTTCAGAAAGAAGACCCTGTTTCATGTTATTGTTGACCCTTGAATCTTCCTGTGACGAAACTTCGGCGGCTGTCGTACGTGACGGCCGCCAGGTTTTGTCGAATGTCATTGCATCGCAGATCGACGTTCACGCATTGTATGGCGGTGTCGTCCCCGAACTGGCTTCGCGCAAACATATGGAAGCTGTGGCGGTGGTGGTCGACGATGCTTTGCGCCAGGCCCGGGTTGCGCTTGGCGATATCGAAGGCATCGCCGTAACGCGCGGTCCCGGTCTGGTGGGTGCCTTGCTGGTCGGTTTGTCCATGGCCAAGGCCATGGCCATGTCGCTGGATATCCCGCTGGTCGGCGTTCATCATATGGAAGGGCACATTCTGGCGCCTCTGTTGGAGCAGGATGTCCCGTTTCCCTATCTGGCTTTGGCTGTTTCAGGGGGGCATACCCACCTTTATCGCGTCGACGGTATCGGTCGGTACCGGATTGTCGGCCGGACCCTCGATGACGCCGCGGGGGAAGCTTTCGACAAGGTCTCCAAGCTTCTGGGGCTCGGTTATCCCGGCGGTGCGGTCATCGATCGGCTGGCCGCCGAGGGCAATCCCAAGGCCTTCGATTTTCCACGGCCGTTGCTTAAAAAACCCAACTTTGATTTCAGTTTCAGCGGAATCAAAACCGCCTTGCTGTATTATGCGCAAAGTCAGAAAGGTCCCATCGAAGGGGATCATCTTCGCGATGTTGCGGCCAGTTTTCAGCAGGCGGTGGTCGAAGTACTTTGCAAAAAAACCCTGCGGGCGGCCAGGGAAACAGGGCTGCAACGCATCGTGGTGGCCGGTGGCGTAGCTTGCAACAAGGGACTGCGTCGCATGATGGGGGAGCGTTCGGCTAAAGAAGGATTCCAGGTATTTTTCCCCAGCCCGGGCTTATGCGCGGATAATGCCGCCATGCTCGGTGTTGCCGGAGACGCCTACCTTGCGGGGGGCTGTACCTCCGATCTGGATCTCAACGCCCGGTCCAATTGGCCCCTCGATCAGGCCGGTTGGCCACAGCCCTGCCGGTAGCTTGTGCTCTGCCCCTGACTTTTTTCGGTTGGCGAGGGTGTTGGTGTGTTTTTGCAAGACCTGACATTTTCAGAGAGATGTGACGCCACTTCCCGCACAGGCTAGTCACGAACGGATGGAACCGCATGTATAGGCGATGGCCTCTGGTTCGGCAAATCAAATTATTGGTTGTACGGTTTCTGCGTCTGCGCGGTGCTCCTGAGGAAATATCCAAAGGTTTGGCTCTGGGTATTTTTATCGGGCTGACCCCGACCTTCGGTTTTCAGATGCTGCTGGCCGTTTGCCTGGCCGTGATGCTCAAAGAGAATAAGTTCGCCGCCGTGTTGGGCGTCTGGGTGACGAATCCTTTTACCGCGCCTTTCATCTATGCCCTCGAGTATGAATCCGGACGCGTATTGTTGAATATGGATTATGTCCACATACCGGCCTCTTTGAGTTTTTCCGCATTGAAAAGCCTCGGTTGGGAAGTGTTGCTGCCCCTCGGTGTCGGCAGCCTGTTATGGGCTGCATTGACCGCCATGACGGTCTATCTCGCCGCTATTCGCATTATTCCCATAACGCAAACCTGGAAAATACCCCGCTGGCCCCGACGGCCTCGGCGCAGACAGAAAGAAGGGCCATGAATCACCGTCCCAAAAAACGTTTCGGACAGAATTTTCTGCAGGACCGCCAGGTTGTCGACGGGATTTTCGCGGCGGCCGATTTGCAGCCTGAGGACCGGGTGCTGGAGATCGGTCCCGGCCTTGGAGCGTTGACCGACCGGTTGTTGCCGGAGGTGGCCAGACTGCATGTCATCGAGATCGATCGGGATCTTGGGGCCGGCTTGCAGGCCCGCGATGAGGACAAGCTTGTTGTACATCTCGGGGATGCCCTGAAGCTGGATTGGACGGCTCTTTTGACCGATCCGCCGTATAAGCTGATCGCCAATCTGCCCTATAATATCTCCAGCCAGATTGTTTTTAAGATCCTCGATCACCGGCATCTTTTTTCGCGCCTGGTATTGATGTTCCAGCAGGAGGTCGGAGAGCGACTGTGTGCCGGTCCCGGCAGCAAGAATTACGGCATTCTGTCCGTATTGTGCCAGGTGTGGTTCGATATCCGCCGTGTCTTGCGCGTTCCTCCCGGCGCGTTTTACCCGCCACCGAAAGTCCATTCGGCTGTGTTGTGTTTCGATGCACTGGCGCAACCGCGCATTGTCGTCGAGGATCAGCAGTTTTTCCGACGCGTCGTCAAGGCCGCCTTTGCCCAGCGGCGCAAAACTCTGCGCAACAGTCTGACCGGCGCAGGTTTGGGATTCGACGGTCTGGAAGTGTCCCTGCTGGACGCCGGGATCGATCCCGGTCGACGTGCCGAGACCCTCAGTCTTGAAGAGTTCGGCAAACTGGCGCAATTGATTCAACCGCATTTCGTTTGATCGTAGCGCTATGCGCAGCGCCGCATGCGTTTTAATCCGATCTGTCTCGGTATTTCGGGGCTGTCTCCGACTTATTCCCGCCGCTTTCCCTGTCTCCTGGATTTCAACAAACGGAAAAACAGCAAGAACGCCCTGTCGCCAGTCAACGCTATTGTTGCCGCTTGCGGCGGCACCGCCCTGGATGTGGGGGGGGCGAACGTCGTTATTCTCTTCCGCTGGTCGGCTATGATTTATCCGATGGTAACGTTGTGTAAATTTAATGTTTTGCTTATTTTTTTGTAAACCATTGGGAATAAAATGATTTCCCCATAAAATTGTGTTTCATCCGGTGATTTCAGGGCGAATTATGTTGAAATGATATTTTATTGATGCTATCAATCATGTGGCCTTATTTGGCAGAAAAAAACGATAGCGAGGAAAACTTGAGGGTGCCTTGAGGTGCCGGCGAGGAGATTCATGACTGGGGCGCCGTCTATGAAATTCTTTGTCTTTAACTCCCTGTTGTTTTTGTCTGCCTGAGAAGGGCCGACGTTTGCATATTGTTATTGGAGGAGGAGAAATGGCCGAGTGTTAAGGCTCGGCCTTTTCTCTGTATATCCCACACTCAGTAAAAAACCAGCAAAAAAAACCGCATAGATGCGCGATATCCAGCAACGCGTGTCCTCTTGCGTGGTATTTCAACCGGGATCTAGGCGTTTCGGGCGAGGGATAGCTGCGCCTGTTTGCCGACAGGTCAGGCATGCAATGCATGCGTGATAATTCTGCACCTGTGTGCAAATGCCCTCCGTTTGCGTTTGGATGCCAATCTTTTGATTCAGGGGAGGAAGCTATGTCTAGCTGCCAGGAAACACAGAAATGCGGGTCGCCGCAAGATTTGCCGGAATATCTTTTCCGGGAACTCGATGATTTCATCGAGGCCTTGCCGACCAAGGAAGGCCACCTCATTACCGCTTTGCACAAAGCGCAGAGTCTGTTCGGGTATCTTCCCGAAGAGATTCAAGAGTATGTTGCCAACGCCATGAACGTTCCGGTCGTGCAAGTGTTCGGAGTGGTCAGTTTTTACACTTTCTTCACAATGATTCCCAAAGGGAAGCATCCCATCTCTGTCTGCATGGGTACCGCCTGCTTCGTTAAAGGTGCCGACAAAGTCGTTGATGCCTTTAAAAATCAGCTTAATGTCGCTGTGAGCGAAGTGACCGAGGACGGTAAGTTCTCCATCGACTGCCTGCGCTGCGTTGGTGCTTGCGCACTGGCTCCGGTTGTTCTGGTTGGCGAAAAGGTTTACGCCAATGTTACGCCCGACCAGGTCAAAGACATCATCGCCGAGTTTGCTTAATGCAGGGAGGTAACACGGAAATGGCCAAGATCAAATCTCTGGCAGAGCTGCAGAAAAAAGCTGAAGAACTGAAAGCTGCTGCCAACAAAATCAAAAGCGATAACGTTATAGTCAATGTTTCTCTGGCAACCTGCAGCATCGCTTCGGGCGGCAAGGAAGCCATGGAAGCCATGAAGCAGGAATGCGCAGCGCAAGGGCTGACCAACGTCGAGTTCAATCAGGTGGGTTGCCAGACCTACTGCTACGCCGAGCCCACCGTTGAGATCACTCTGCCCGGCAAGGAGCCTGTTGTTTTTGGATACGTCAAAGACGAAAAGGCCAAAGAACTGGTGCAGAAATACATCAAAAACGGCGAGATGGTCGACGGTGTGATTCCGTCCGCCTACGAGCGCGTTGTTTTTTAATCCAGGGAGAGAATGACTATGGCAACTCAGCTTAGAATAGCCACCCGCAACAGCGGGTTTATCGATCCGGAATCCGTCGAGTCCTACATTGCCGTCGGCGGCTACCAGGCTCTGGGCAAATGCCTGTCCGAAATGAAGCCTGCCGACGTTATCGAACTGATGAAAAACAGCGGTCTGCGCGGCCGTGGCGGCGCAGGTTTCCCCACCGGCGTAAAATGGGGTTTTGCCGCCAAGTACGATTCCGACATCAAGCATGTCGTATGTAACGCCGATGAAGGCGACCCGGGGGCATTCATGGACCGCGCGGTTCTCGAAGGCGACCCGCACAGCGTTCTGGAAGCTATGGCCATCGGCGCCTACGCCATCGGCGGCAACAAAGGCACCATCTACATCCGTGCCGAGTACCCGCTGGCCATTGCCCGCCTGAAAATGGCCATCGAGCAGGCCAAGGAAATGGGCGTGCTGGGCGACAACATCATGGGCACCGACTTCTGTTTCGACCTCGAGTTGAAATACGGCGCCGGCGCGTTTGTCTGCGGCGAGGAAACCGCCCTGATCAACTCCATGGAAGGTAACCGCGGCGAGCCTTACACCAAGCCTCCTTTCCCTGCCGAAGCCGGTTACTGGAACAAGCCGACCATCGTGAACAACGTCGAGACCCTGGCCAACATCCCGGCCATCATCATGAAGGGCGCCGACTGGTTCAACAAGATCGGTACCGAAACTTCCAAGGGCACCAAGGTTTTCTGTATCTGCGGTAAGATCGCCAATGTCGGTCTGATCGAGGTTCCCATGGGAACCACCCTCAAAGAAGTTATCTACGATATCGGCGGCGGCATCCCCGGCGGCAAGGAATTCAAAGCCGTTCAGACCGGCGGTCCCTCCGGCGGTGCTTTGACCTACAAGGATCTGGACGCTCCTATCGACTACGAAAACCTCGTGGCACGCCAGTCGATGATGGGTTCCGGCGGCATGATCGTCATGGACGAAGAGGACTGCATGGTGTCGGTTGCCAAGTTCTTCCTCGACTTCACCATGGACGAGACCTGCGGCAAATGTACGCCCTGCCGTATCGGCTCCAAGCGTATCTACGAACTGCTTGATAAAATCACCATCGGTCAGGGTACCGAAGCAGATCTGGAAAAACTGCGCAGCCTGTCGGTGAACATCAAGGACACCGCTCTGTGCGGCCTGGGCCAGACCATGCCTAACCCGGTATTGTCGACCATGCGCGTCTTCGAAGACGAGTACCGCGCGCACGTTATCGACAAGAAATGTCCTGCCGGCGTTTGCGCCGAACTGCTCGAATACACTGTTGTGGACCAGAAGTGCGTTGGCTGTACCCTGTGCGCCAAAGTCTGCCCGGTTAACTGCATCAGCGGTAAGCCGAAGGAAGTCCATGTCATCGACCAGGCTGCATGTATCAAGTGCGGCGCATGTCTGGACAAGTGTAAGTTCGACGCCATCATCAAACAGTAACGAAAGGAGACATTCCAGATGTCTATGATGAATATAACCATCGACGGTCAGTCTGTCGAAATGCCTGCCGGCAGCACGATTCTGCAGGCAGCGCAGAAGGCAGGGATTGATGTTCCTACCCTGTGCCATCTCGATATGGAAAAAATGTTCAGCCAGCAGGCTGCGGCTTGCCGTATCTGCGTGGTTGAAGTTGAGAATCGCCGTAACCTCGCTCCGGCGTGCGCTACTCCCCTGATGGACGGAATGGTGATCAAGACCGATACCCCGCGGGTTATCGAAGCGCGCAAGACGGTGCTTCACCTGATGCTTTCCGACCATCCTCTCGATTGTCTGACCTGCGAGAAGGCCGGTAATTGCAAGCTGCAGGATCTTTGTTATCAGTACGGTATCGAGGAGACCATCTACCCCGGACTGCGTAACGATTTCCCGGTGGACGATACCAATAAATTCTATATCCGCGACCTGAATAAATGTGTGGCCTGCCGTCGTTGCGTGCAGGTTTGCTCCAACTTCCAGAATACCAATGCCATCGGCTTCGGTAATCGCGGTTTTACCACCCATCCCGTAGCTCCTTTCGATAAGGGCATGGATGCTTCCGATTGCGTCTCCTGCGGTAACTGCGTGTCGGTTTGCCCGGTCGGCGCCCTGCTGCCGAAAAGCAAAGAAAAATATCGCAGCTGGGAAATCAGCAAAACCCAGACCACCTGCTCCTACTGTGGTGTCGGTTGCCAGATGAACCTGGTTACCAAGGGCAACAAAGTGGTCGGCGTTGAACCGCTTAACGGCGCTTCCAACGACGGTCTGCTGTGTGTCAAAGGTAAGTTCGGCTACAATTTCATCAATCATCCCGATCGTCTGACCACCCCGTTGGTCAGGAAAAATGGCGAGCTGGTCAAGGCGACCTGGGAAGAAGCTCTCGATCTGGTTGCCTCCAAAGCCAAGACCGTCAGGGCTGAATACGGTAGCGAAGCTCTCGCGGGTTTGAGCTCCGCACGTGTCACCAACGAAGAAAACTATCTGTTCCAGAAAATGGTACGCGCGGGGTTCGGCACAAACAGTGTCGACCACTGCGCCCGACTTTGACACAGCTCCACCGTTGCCGGTCTGGCAACTACGCTTGGTAGTGGCGCAATGACCAACTCCATCAACGAGTTGATCGATAGTAATGTTATTTTCATCAGCGGTTCCAATACCACCGAAAACCATCCGGTTATCGGTGCCAAGATCCGTCAGGCAAAGAAAAAAGGCGCGAAAATCATCGTTGTCGATCCGCGCAGGATTGACATTGCCAATGATGCCGATGTTTTCCTTCAGGTCAACCCCGGAACCAATATCGCTCTTAGCAACGCCATCATGAACTACATCATTACCGAAAGGCTGGAGGATGCCGAGTACGTCAAGGAGCGCACCGAGAACTACGATGAACTGGTGTCTATCGTTGGCGACTTCACTCCGGAAAAAGCTGCTGAAATCTGCGGTGTCAGCGCCGAAGATATCAAGAAGGCAGCTCGCATGTATGCCGAAGGTGAAAAAGGCTCCATCGTCTACTGCATGGGTGTAACCCAGCATTCCAGCGGTACCGAAGGCGTTATGAGCATGGCCAACCTGGCTATGCTGTGCGGCAACATCGGTATCGAATCCGGTGGCGTTAACCCGCTGCGCGGACAGAACAACGTACAGGGTGCCTGCGATATGGGTGCTCTGCCCGGTACCTATCCCGCCTACCAGAAGGTAGTCGATGCCGATGTCAAGGCCAAGTTCGAGAAGGCCTGGGGTGCCGAGTTGTCCGATAAGGTGGGGCTGACCCTTACCGAAATCGTTCACAGCGCCGGTCACGGCGATATCAAGTTCCTGTATATTATGGGCGAAAACCCGATGGTATCGGATCCGGATCTGAACCATGTGGAAGAGGCCCTGAAAAACACCGAATTTTTGGTGGTGCAGGATATCTTCCTGACGGAAACGGCTCAGCTGGCCGACGTGGTTCTGCCTGCGGCCTCTTTCGCCGAAAAGGATGGTACCTTCTCCAATACCGAACGGCGTGTTCAGAGGGTACGCAAGGCCATCGCTCCCGTCGGCGACTGCAAGCCCGACTGGCAGATCCTGTCCGAGGTCCTCAAGCGACTTGGAATCGGGAAAGACTATGTCAGCCCTGAGGACGTGTTTGCTGAAATCCGCGAGGTAACGCCTTCGTATGCCGGTATCAGTTACGATCGTCTCGCGGAGCTGGGCAGCCTGCAGTGGCCCTGTCCCACCGAAGATCACGCCGGCACCAAATTCCTGCATGTCGGCAAGTTTGCTCGTGGTCTCGGTATCTTCAAGCCTGCTGCATTCAAGCCCAGTGCCGAGTTGCCTTGCGACGAGTACCCCGTGATTATGACCACCGGTCGTGTTCTCTATCACTATCACACCCGTACCATGACCGGCAAAGTGGATGGGCTGAACGCCATGTCACCCGAATCCTTTGTCGAGATCAATCCCGAAGCGGCTCGCAAGCTGAGCATTGTGGAGGGGGACAAGGTCAAGGTCAGCACCCGTCGCGGTACTGTCGTGGCAACGGCCAAGGTTACGCCCAAACTGAAGGAGAACGTCATCTTCATGCCGTTCCACTTCGCCGAGGGTGCGGCCAATACCCTGACCAACCCTGTACTCGATCCGATCGCCAAGATTCCCGAGTACAAATCCTGTGCAGCCAAGCTTGAAAAGGTGGCCTGGGACTGGTCTGAGGAAACGGACAAGATCAAATAGTAGTCCATATGTACGGGGACGGCATTCGCCGTCCCCGTTACCGTATGGTCCGATTGCCCCGTTTTTTCAATGTATAAGGCTCAACAGAGGAAGGACTTTTCTCTTACCGTTCCCCCATGCCAATCGTATCTGGTATGGGGGGCGTTGTTATCAGCAACATATTTCATGTCAGGATAGGGGAGGGTTGACCAATGATCGAAAAAAACGTTGTCACTGATTTTTGTAGCGAGGCATCGGAGCCTGTCATCGATGCCAGCACCTATGTTCACCCCTTGGCGGCAGTCATCGGGAATGTTATTCTGGGAAAAAATATCATGGTTTCGCCTACCGCCGTCGTGCGGGGCGACGAGGGACAGCCGCTTCATGTCGGCGACGATTCCAATATTCAGGACGGGGTGGTGATTCATGCCCTGGAGACGGAGATGAATGGCAAGCCGGTGGCCAAAAACCTTTATCAGGTTGATGGCCGGTCGTATGGGGCCTACGTCGGCTGCCGGGTTTCTCTCGCGCACCAGGTGCAGATCCATGGTCCGGCTGTGGTTCTGGACGATACTTTCGTGGGCATGAAGTCGCTGGTATTCAAATCTTTTGTCGGTAAGGGTTGTGTTATCGAACCGGGGTCCATCGTCATGGGCGTGACGGTAGCGGACGGGCGTTATGTGCCGGCCGGTTCCGTTATTCGTACCCAGGAAGATGCCGATGCCTTGCCGGAAATCGGTGCCGATTACCCTTTTCGGGCGATGAATCCGGGTGTTGTGCATGTTAACACGGCCCTGGCCAAGGGGTATATGGTCAAGCAGGGCAACTGATTCTGTAGCTTATTGATGAAAGTGTCGGAAGGCTCGCTTGCCGCATGGTTGCGACCTTTCGGCACACATCTGCGAATTATGCACCTAGGAATGTAGCTTTTGAGTCACGAACCTATTTATCTCGATTGTCATGCCACCACCCCGGTGGATCCCCGGGTGCTCGAAGACATGCTGCCCTATTTTACCGCTCAGTGCGGCAATCCGGCCATGTCGGAGCATAGACATGGCGAGGTCGCGCATCGGGCCGTAGAGCAGGCGCGACAAACTGTCGCCGAGTCCCTCGGTTGTCGTTCCGGGCGCGAGATTGTTTTTACCGGCGGCGCTACCGAGGCCAATAATATGGCACTGTTCGGAGCTTTGGGAGCCTGTAGCGGCAAACGCCATGTTATCGCTTCGGCCATTGAGCATGCCTCGGTGCTGGCGCCGCTGGCCCGGCTTGAAAACTTCGGTGTCGAGGTGACCCTGCTTCCGGTCGACAGCTGCGGTCGCATCGATCCGGAGTGTCTGCGACGAGCCTTGCGGCCCGAAACCAGGCTGGTTTCGGTCATGTTTGCCAATAACGAGATCGGTACCTTGCAGCCGGTGGCGGATATCGGACGAATATGCCGCGAAGCCGGAATCCTGTTCCATTGCGATGCGGCCCAGGCCGTTGGGCACGAACCGCTCGACGTCGAACAGTTGCACATCGATTTGCTGTCCTTTTGTGCCCATAAATTTTACGGGCCCAAGGGCATTGGCGGTCTGTATATCCGAGATACCGTGGCGACCGCTCACTGGCAACCGATTCTGTACGGCGGCGGTCAGGAGCAGGGACTGCGCCCGGGTACCCTCAATGTGCCGGCTATTGTCGGTATGGCGTCCGCTTTGCGTTTATGCATGACGGAGATGGACGAAAATCAACGGAATCTTCGGGAGGCGTCAGGGGAGCTTTTCGCCCGTCTTCAGCGCGCATTTCCGCAACTGCGCATGAATGGCGATGCGGAACACAAGCTGGCCCGCAATCTCAGCATAACCATTCCCGGGATCGAGGCCAGTGCCCTTATGCTGCTTCTCAAGGACACGTTATCCTTTTCCGCCGGCTCGGCCTGTTCCTCGTCCGATACAAAGCCGTCTCATGTCCTGAGGGCCATCGGATTGAGCGATGAGGAATGTTTTCAGACTATTCGGCTCGGCTTGAGGCCCGGCGTGGCGATCGATAAAATCGCCAGGTTGCTGCAGCGGGGCATCGCAGCGGCCCCGTCCTTTATTGATTGACGTTTTCGGGAAGGCGACTATGGCAGCAGACAGGGAACAACGAGAATTCGATATCCTGCAATACCGGCAGGGGCAGATCCGTCAGGTTACGGATGTGGTGGCTGAGGAATACGATCTGGCGATTCAGGTCAACGGTAAGGATTTCATCACATTGCTGTGTACGCCCCGTTCCCTGGAAAACCTGGTGGTCGGCTTTCTGTTCTCCGAAGGGGTTATTCAGAGTCGCGACGAACTGGAAAGCCTGAGTGTCGATGTCGAACGGAAACAGGCGCAGGTGACCCTGGAAAACAAGGATGCGTTTATGCTGGCCGGAGATCAGCTCTTTGCCCAGAAGACCGTCACCACCGCTTGCGGCAAAGGGCGATCCATGTTGTACCTGGCCGATTTCGGTGACCTTGCCGACCGTATCGAGGGTAACTTCACATTTCAGGCCACCCATATCCTCGATCTGATGGCTCAGTTCAACAGGCAATCTCAGCTGTTTCTGGATACGGGCGGAGTGCATAGTTGCGCGCTTTCCGACGGTTCCGGAATCCTGGTTTTCGAAGAGGATATCGGCCGGCACAATGCCCTGGATAAGATTCTGGGCTATGCCATGCTGCAGGGTATATCGTTACAGGATAAAATGGTTCTGACCAGCGGCAGGATTTCCAGCGAAATTGTCGGTAAAGTGGCCCGGCGCGGTATCCCTGCTATTGTTTCCCGTTCCGCACCGACCAGTGCCGCCATTGAGCAGGCCCAGGCGCTGGGAATGACCCTGGTCGGTTTTGCCCGTGGCGGCAAGTTTAATGTCTATACCCACTTTGATGCTCTGTGCAGTGAGTGATCACCTCGTCCGATAAGCGAGGCAGCCAGGGGATATAAAGATATGAAATTCGGCAGCGCAGTGATTCTGGCCGGTGGCAAGAGCCGTCGGATGGGTTTCGACAAACAATTTTTGCAGGTAAAAAATCACTACCTGCTTTGCCATCACGGAGAGCAGCTTGCGGCGCTTTTCGACAAGATTATCGTTGTCAGCAATACGCCGGAACTCTATCGTGAAACACCCTTTGTCGTGGTTAGCGATGAGATCCGCGATAAAGGGCCGCTGGGCGGGATTCATATCGGTCTGAAGACAGCCGTCTCGGACTATGTTTATTTCCTGGCCTGCGATATGCCCAATATTAATCTGGATTATATTCGTTATATGCGGCAATGCCTTGAAAGCAGCCCGGCTCGTGCCTGTATCACGCGTTTCGGAGACTGGATCGAACCTTTCAATGCTTTCTACTCACGCGATCTGGTCGCGGCGATTGAGGATTATCTCGGCGCCGGGCACCATTCCCTGTTCCGGTTTCTCAAAAGCCTGGCCACGCACTATGTTTCGGAGCAACAGGCCAGGCACTTCAGTCCCGATTGGCGGATGTTTCTCAATCTCAACACCCGCGAGGATTTCGAAAAATGGCGGCGTCAGGGCCCCGGTCTGGGATTCCATGCGCCGTCATGCGCCGCTTCCCGGTGAAATTTCCCTTCTGAAAAACAAAATCCATTTTTATTTATCGTTTAGGTGGGGCAGATTTGCTGCCGGGTGGGTACCCGCAGTATTTGTTCGATCAGGTGCGTCTACGGTGTTTTCTTAAGCCGATTCCGGCCGTCCGGAGTTAACGGCGTAGGCATCGAAAACCCTGTTGCGTGACAGTCCGATACGGGCTGTTGTTTTACCGATCGTGGTCAGGTCGGGCCTGGATGGCGAAGGCGGGCTTCGGGGTGGAGTTTGTGGCTGTCAATCAGTGAGGCGAGGCGCAAAATAAAAAAAGGCATAGAGGAGAGTGCTCCTCTATGCCAAATCCCGATCGATTATATAAGGTGTTTAGATAGCTTTAGCCGTCGATTTGGCTGCAACTGCTTCAGCTTGCTGGGTCGTACCGCGGACGAAAGCCCACCAGTAAACGACACCGCACAGAACGGCTCCGCCAACGATGTTGCCGGCGGTAACGATCAGCAGATTGCTGGTCCACATGGTGCTCCAGTTGAGGCCGGCGAGGGCTTCGGCGGATTTGCCGGAAGCTGCCACGGCAGCAGCGGAGGACTTGGCGAAGATACCGGCAGGGATGAAGTACATGTTGGCCACGCAGTGCTCAAAACCGGAGGTGACGAACGCCATGATGGGGAAGAAGATCGCCAGTACTTTGCCGGCGATGTCCTTGGCTGCGATAGCCATCATAACGGCCAGGCAGACCAGCCAGTTACAGCCGATGGCGCGCCAGAAGTACATGCTGATGTGTGCATCGCCGCCGGCGGTGACTTTGCCGAAAGCAATCTTGATGGCGGTAGCACCGACGGCGCCGTCGAGCAGGCCGCTGGCGCTGCCGATCATCCAGGCCAGGGCGATGGAACCGACGAAGTTGCCGAAGTAGACAATGACCCAGTTGCGCAGCATCTGCGCCAGGGTGATGTCTTTGTTGAACAGAGCAACGGTCATCATGTTGTTGCCGGTAAAGAGTTCCGAACCGGGAATCATGACCAACATAAGTCCTACGCTGAAGACCGCGCCGATGAAGAATTTTTTCAGGCCGAAAACGGTCCAGGCGCCGGTGGCGACAGTGGTGGCAAGGTGTGCGGCAAAGCCGATGAAGACACCTGCAAGAATGCCGAGTACAAAAAGTTTTACGGTGGTGTTGTTAGCCTTTGCCTTGCCGATGGCAATGAAAGACTTGGCCAGTTCCGCAGGTGGTGCGAAGTTAGACATCTGGTTCTCCTCCCCATGAAAATGCGTTTTATCGACCAGGAACAATAACAAAGGGATTTTAGATGGTTTTGGGCCTTTAATAAGGTGCAACTCACCTTATTGAGCCCGCGTGCAGAACTAGCCTCCCAACCAGCTCGACAAAACCAGCGAAATAATCCCGAAGGTTACAACTATATGTTTTATAAGGTAGATAAAGAGAAAAATAACATCATAAAAACGTTCGCAGTATAGGTCTGAATGACGATTTGTGTCAATAATATTTTTTGAAAAAATGCATGACGCAGGCTGTGTTGGTGAATGCGGCAAGGTGAGTATAACGCTGTTTAGTCCGGGCCTGGATTTGTATCCCGTTCGGCAGGCTTTGGATGCGCGCGCGGGATAAGCGGAAATTCATGGTGGTGTCGAATTATGGCGTACATTAATTAGCGTTTGCATGTGAATGGTAGGAGTGGTAAATTATAACGCACTTCTGCTCCGCTGTTTCATTCCCCACTTTTGTAACGGGGTAACGGTTTGCGATGAAAACTTATTTTCTCGTTATCAGAGCCAGGCCTGTTCCCGGGAATCCGAACTTTCGTGTTGTCCCCGGGGTCAGCGCTCATTTTTGGGTGATGGAACGTAGTCCGGACGGAGCGATGCGGCGTGCCCGGCACTATCTGAAACATCAGGGCTGGGATCCCGAGAGGGTCGAGCAGGACGCCATGTTGTCGGGGCCTGCGCTGCATGCGTGGTCCCAGAACGAAACGGCCGGATATCGGCGGGCTCAGGATGTCGGTATCTCCATGTTTTTGAAATAAACTTTCAGGTGTTCCCGGGCTCCCGATAGCTCATGGTTCGTGACATACTTAAATTTAGCCGGTTGCATAAGATTTCCATTGATTTTATTGCGAATGAGCGTATCTTTCGGTCGTCTGTCATAGGGGCAGACGGATTTCTCAAAATAATTACTATGGATATTTAGGAGATTTGCCATGATGAAAAAAGTGCTTGTTTTCTTTTGTATGCTGCTTATGGCCGGTATGACGGTCGCGTGTCAGAAAAAAGAAGAGGCTCCTGCTCCCGCGGAAGAGGTCCAGGATGTCGCTCCGGCCATGGATCAGGCGGCTGACGAAGCTGCAGACGTCATGGATGAAGCCGCTGAAACTATGGACCAGGCTACCGAAGCCGCTGAAGAAGTCGCCGAGGACGCCGCTGAGGCTGTCAAGGATGCTGCTGCCGATGTTATGGATGAAGCTGCCGAGGCTACTGAAGCTGCCGCTGATGCCATAAAAATGGAAAAACCCGAAGCTGCCGAATAATATCGCCGTACAAAAACCCTCTGTCAGCGTGTACGTGCACACTGGCCGGGTGTAAATCGTGATTTTTAAAGCCTCCGAGCTATGCAAGGGGGCTTTTTTTGTTGTAAAAGAATGCCTGTTCGCCATCTTGCAGCGCGTTTTGAGGGGAGTCGGTGACGGATGTGGCCATGCCGGATGACGGTTCGTTTCCTTCGGTCGGGGATTTTCCCCGGCGATTTAAAAGTGTGACGGTTTGACATGAACGATCATGGTTTGGTTTGCACGCAACCTTTTACCTGGTGCGAAGTCCATGCGGACGGGTCGGTCTTTGCCTGTTGTCCAAGTTGGCTGGAGCGGCCGTTGGGTAACCTGCTGCAGAATGCTTTTGGTGATATCTGGAACGGTGCCGTGGCCCTGGCCATACGTCGTTCCGTGATCGATGGATCCTTTGCCCGGTGCAATCGTTTGCGTTGTCCCAGACTGGCCGCTGGTTCGTCTCCGGTTATGCCGCTGACGGCGGTTACGCCGGCGTTGCGGCATATGATGCAACGCCAAATGGTGCAGCTGCCTTTTGGACCGCGTGCCATAAATCTTTGTTACGACCATCGCTGCAATCTGGCCTGTGCCAGTTGTCGCAGAGATTTCATGCAGGCAGGCAAGCGCACCGAAAGGCGGCTGCGGCAGATCGAGGATCGCATTCGAATCGCCATCGGCCCCGGTCTGGAGGAGATGACCGTCAGCGGTTTCGGCGACCCTTTCGGCAGTCCTTCCTACCGGTCTTTGTTGCAGACTATGACCCGCGGCGATTTTCCGCGCCTGCATACCCTTCGTCTGCATACCAACGGTTTGCTCTGGGATGCGCGCATGTGGGATTCCATGCCCCATGCCCGGGAATTGCTGAAATCCGCCGAAATCTCGGTGGATGCGGCCCGTGCATCGACCTATGCTCTTAATCGGCGGGGCGGCGATTTTTCGCGGCTGTTGAATAATCTGGCCTTTATCCGGTCTCTGAACGTGCCGCTTACCCTGAGTTTTGTGGTGCAGCAGAACAATTACACGGAAATGGCCGCGTTCGTCGATCTGGCACGGGAGTACGGTGCCGCGGTTTATTTCAGCCGACTGGTCAATTGGGGGACTTTTTCGGAACAGGAGTATCGCCTTCGATGCGTCCACGATACCCGGCATCCCGAACATGGCGCATTGATCGGTATTTTGGAGACGCTGGCCGATCAGGCGGGGGTCGACATCGGCAATTTGCGCCCGTTGCTGCCCGGACAGGAAGGTGCCGGCTGAGCGCTTCATTATCAAGTTGGTGACGAAAAGCTGTGTCCGTAGCATGAAAACGGCATCGAATTATCGAGAGGCTTGCTTCGAAATTCGATGCCGTCAGTTCGGAATCTGCGAGATGCAGGTCGGATCAGATATAACGAATGGACACCTCTTTGAGGTATTTCTTTTCCAGTACCGTGGCCAGGCGTTTGGTGATATTACGGCGTATTTCCAGGTCTTCGGGGTGACGCGGATCCTGATGTGCTTCGTTGATTTTGGTGCCGATCACGAACTGGATACTGTCGCTGTCCCGCAGCAGGTTGGTCAATAGCGCGGCGCCGTTTTTTTCCTGAGGGGCCTCGCCGCTCTCCAGCAACTGGGCCGTATGGGTAAGGGTCAGGATGCCTTCGGTAATGAGATCGACCCCCTCCATGGTGGCGATGGGTGGAATCCCTTCGGCGACGGTGGACAGATCGGTATGGATTTCCCGGTCCAGTTCCCGTGCCACGATTTCCGCCGAGGTGCCGCCGCAGATGACCTTGTTGCCGCGAAAGGCGTTCAGAATCCAGGCATATTCCCGGTCGTGATCCTTGGAAAAAGGAGGGCCGGTGAGCAGGATGGTGCGACGGGGAATGCGAAAATAAAACACGGCCGCCGTCATGTCGTCGCCGGGTTTGCCGTTTTCTTCCAGTTCCCGGGCCTTGACGACAATTTCCCGCGCCAGTTTACGGGCCGAGATCGACGGTTGCGTTCGGATCATATCCAGCGCATAGTCGGCACAACCCTGGCGGCGCCACCCGAGTTTGTAGATGTCGGAACCGAGTCCGGCCTGGCTGATTCCGTCGGACATGATAATGAGGCGATCCTGGGGTTGCACGTCGATTTCATAGATGCGCATTTTGCGGTTTTCATGTCGCGGCGACCAGACTTCCTTATAGGGGGGATCGAGCAGGGCGCCGTTGCGGATCAGGATGACCGGGGGGTTGTCCATTTCGATGACGCGAACCCCCTCGCCGGGCATGTAATCGACGATGGAAAAAGTCGCATAACTTATTTTGCGGGTTTGGCACACCGGCAGGGCGTCCATCATGATCTCGGCCGAGGGGATGAGCGCCTGGTTGCTGGCCATGAATTTAAGGGCCATGGAAGCCGTCATGTTGGACAGGATACCGGCTTTGACGCCGTGTCCGAGGCCGTCGGACAGGATGGCAATGATGCGGTTGAAGCCGGGGGTCTTCTGCATCTGGAAGCAGTCGCCGCAAATGTCCTCCCCGACACAGTTGTATTGGAACGAATCGATTTCAACAAACAGCGAATGGTTCATGGAAGATCACCTAGTCCTTGTCGTTGCTGTCGTCATCTACCGGCTGACTCGGGGAGAAACCTTCCGCCAGGGAGCGCAGCAGAATTTCCGTGTCGGCCATATTCTCGCCAAGCCGGCAAGCGATTTCCTGAACCGTCTTGAGGTTTTTGTGAATAACCTCGCGAGCGCGTTTGGCGATCATCTCGCGCGGCATCTCATGGGCCGTGATATCGCTGATGACGCCACCGGTGATCTGGCTCGGTTCGATGGGGAATATGGTGACCTGATAGATGCGGTCATCGACGTGCAGGGCATCGTGCTGCAGAGTGGCTCCGCTGTCGAAGACTTGTTTGAAAAGTTTGGTAAAGGGCAGAATGTGTTCCAGCACGGCGCCCTTGAGACCCGGGCACATGTCGTAGGCTTCCGCAAGGTCGTCGCTGAACAACTCGGCAAACTGGCGGTTGCAGTCCACGACACGCAAATCCTTGTCTACCAGCACGATGGCCGAGGGAATGCAGTGCAGCAACGCGTTGGCTTTGCGCTGCGCCTGGCGTCGTAAATAGGACAGGCACATGGACGCTTCGGCGTGGCCGGAGAGAATCGCTTCGGCAAAGTCCCGGCAGGTTTCATAGCCGCAGCCGCCGCAGTTCAGTTCGTCCTCGATCTTTTCCTTGTCGATGAGGCGCAGGGCCTGCCGCAATTGTTCATCGTTATATTTACGGGTCGGTAACGGCTCGTCGATAATGGTCTCGATGATATCGTTGCGCGGAACGCGGTGCACCGGAGCCGCAGGCACATCTGCCCGGGCGATCACCTCCTGCCATTGATCCAGGTTTCCTTCGCGCAACTCGGCGCAGGGACCGTTGATGCAGCCGCCCCGGCAGGCGAGCAGTTCCATGAACAGCGGTTGGGGCAGCGATTTGGGTTTGAACCCGGATAAGACGTGGCGGATGCCGTTGATGCCGGCCACAGTGATGCAGCGCACGTTATCGCAGCCGCCCTGCAGGCGTATGGTCTCGATCATGCCGCCTTCCACCGGATACAGGGCACCTTCCTGGGAAGTTTCCGGCACGAAGCGGTCCTCCGGGGTTGTGGGCAGAGCCCCCGGGTGGATGCGTTCATCCTCCAGCCATTGGCGCAGGTCCGCAAAGGTGATGACGGCGTCAAGCAGTTCAGGATGACGGTCGGCTTCATTCTTTTTGGCGCCGCACGGCCCGATAAAGACAATACGAATATCGTTGCCGAAATGTTCTCGCAGCTTGGTGCAATGGGACAGCAGCGGCGACAATACCGTAGTGATGGAGTCGGTCAGATCGGGCAGGTATTTCTGGATGTAGGTTACGGCGGCCGGGCAGGCCGATGACAGGTACAGGCGGTTTTCCCCTTTGGCCAGATCGGCGGCCACCAGGGCCGATACATCCTGGGCACCCAGGGCGGTTTCACTGACGCCGGCAAACCCAAGTTTGCGCAGGGCCGCAATGATCTGGGTCGAGGGGATGTCCGGGAACTCGCTGACGTAGGATGGGGCGAGAGACACATAAACTCGATCGCTGGAAAGCAACATCCGTTTGGTCGGATCGAGGTCGTCCCGAACGCGCTTGGCGTTGGCGGGACATACCCTTACGCAGGTGCCGCAGGCCACGCATTTTTCAGGCACGATGCGGGCTTGCCCGTCAGCGACCTTGATCGCCTTGACGGGACAGTAGCGCACGCATTTGGAGCAGTCCTGGCATTCAGTTTCCCGGGTATAGATGGGGGGTTGAGCAGGCTGGTGCGGATTCATGACAGATGATACCCCTTGTGTTGGTCGTGTCGATGAATAGTGAGATGAACTTTGCCGTATGAACGTTAACGGTGCATGGATGAGGATCCGGGTCTTGCATCAATCGTTTGCGAAAAGGTTCTCTTTCAGGATCTCAACAATGTCGCTCTGATTTGCATGGGAAAAAATCTTGTCATCGATCTTGAAGACCGGGCCCTGGTCGCAGCGACCCTCGCAACGACTGCCGCGCAGATCGACCTCAGCGTCCAATTGGTGACGGGCGATGAACTCCTCGATGATTTCAAGGTTGCGGTCATTGCCACGGCTGAAACAGGAACTGCCCATGCAGATGACGATTTGTTTTTTCATAAGATTAGGTCTCCTCGATCCGGTGCGGACAGTCTCCTCCAGCCCCCTTGTTCAGGCACATCGCCGTTTCCGTCCACGCATCTTCCCCAATAGATGCATGGTGGTTAAAAAAGTAACAAGTGACGGCCATGCGCGTTTAAGTCTGATCATTTCCCGGTATTATAGGCCAAAGCCGCGGTTAAGTGAAACATTTCTGCACACGATATGATATTAAATGTTGTTTACGGTAAGTTCTTGCGTAGGCCCCATCCTTTATAAGCGTCGAGCCGGTCGGCGGCTGACGTATGTTTCAAATTTTCTTGTATCCTTGTTTATATGATATAGCCTCTTGATAAGACAATGAATATTTAAAGGGTAAGCTCTTCGGGAGAGGTTTGATGACAACGACGGAATCGGCATCGCAACCTATTGAGGTTCTTCATGGCACGGCGGAGCGGGCTCTCCGGATTCTGGCTCAGCGGCATGCCGGCCGCCGGTTACAGTCCCTGACGCTGTTGGCGCAACGTTTGACGGAGCGCGCGGCGCCGGCCGCTATTGCCGAGTTGGGGGAGCAGGCGCTGGCCGGGCTTCTGGAACAGATGCTCGAGATGCTTAAAAGTTGTGTCCAAGAAGAGGCGGTTGCGCTGCATCCCCTGGCAAAACCCGGCCGTTATTGGTTGGTTGCCTGTGTTGTCGATGTGCCCTATCTCTTCGATGCGGTGGTCGGATTCATCAAGCAGAGGGTCTTGCGGTTCCGGGTGGTGTCACATCCGCTGCTCAATGTGCGCATGGCAGAGGGCAAGGTTCGGCTGGTGCGGGGGGACAGGAAGGTCTCCCGGTTGTCGTTGATGGTTTTCGAGTTGCAGAGTTTCCTGCCGGAAGAGTCTCCCGAGCTGGTGGATGATGTGCGTCGACTCGTCCAGGGCATGACGCGGTTGGCCGAGGACCAGCCGGCACTCAAGCAGCGCCTGGAGAGTTTGCAGGATTTTGCTGCCGCCGACGGTTACGGCGCTTTCTGGCGATGGTTGCAGGCGGGTAATTTCGAACCGGTAGCGTACCGTTGTCTCGATATCCGCCTGCGTGGAGACGGCGAACTGGTGCTTTACCAGCAACATGATGCAACGGTGGGGTTTATTCCCGGAGACTGGGAGGTTTTTCCGGAGACGGGGCAGTGCTTGTGCGAAATGCCGATGCCGTTTCGACAGCGCATGTTACGTCATGAGACCGTCACCGTGGTTCCCGGAGAACAGCCGAGCCCGGTAAGACCCGAGGAGCCACTGTTGTTTCTGGCCCTGCGGGAAAATGTCGATCCGGAATTGTGCCGTGAACATGTTTTTGCCGGCATGCCGACCCCTCAGGGGCGGATGCAGGGCAATATGGGCTTGCCCCCTTTGCGGCGTCGGATTCAACAGGTTTTGCAATCCCTGGGGATTCGTCCTCACTGTCACGACTGGCGCAAAACCATGGAGATTCTCGATGGTTTCCCCACCATCGAGCTTTTTTTGATCCAACGTGTCGAATTAACACGTATCGTGCGGGCCCTGACGCAGCTTTATCGTGACGGCACGGTCAAGGTAGTGGCTGTGCCGGGGCTTGCCGCCGGTTGGTTGACACTGGTCATTATGCTGCCGAGACGTTTTTATTCCGCCGATAATCTGCATCGCATGGAAATCTACATGCAGCGCTATCTGCGGACCGACCAGTTGTCCCTTCGCATGGGGCAGGGGGGTGCGGATACGGTTACCCTGCAGGTACGCTGTCCCCTGGTCACCGGGCATGAACAGTTCGACGGTAGCAGGCTTGAACGCGCTCTGACCCGCATCGGCAGATCCTGGGAGGAAAAATGCGGACTGCTGTTGGAAAAACTACATGGCCCTGTCGAGGGGGCCCGTCTGACGTCCCGCTTCGTTCCGCTTTTTTCCCGCGAATATCGCGCTCTTGTACATCCGCGGTTTGCGGTACGTGACATCAAAGCTCTGGATACGCTGCTTGCTCGAAAACGTGAGCATTTTGCCCTGTGGGGGCCCCTGCCGGGGCCTGGCGGACAGCACCTGCTGCAATACTACGGTATGCGGGCTTTACCTTTGGGCGAAATCATGCCGGTGCTGGAAGATCTCGGTCTCGAGGTGGAGACCAATGTCGATTTCCAGATCGACCGGGATCAGCAGCGTTATTTCATACACAGTATCGCCGTGCGACTGCCGCCTTGCCACGATGGTGCCGCATCCATCCACGACCTGCTGCTCGATGCCCTGCAGGCCCTGCGTGACGGTTACGCCGAAAGCGATATTCTCAACCGGTTGGTGACGATCGGCGGCATGAGCTGGCGGCAGATTCACGTACTGAGGGCTTATCGCGATTACCTGCTGCAGTTGGGACATCCTTTCAGCCGGGGAGACGTCGGTCGGGCCCTGGTGACCCATGTTGCGACAGCGCGCCTGCTGTACAGCTATTTCGAGGCCAGGTTCCGGGGTCCCGGTGAAGTGCAGGCGTTGCGGCAAAAGGAAGCAGGGCAGTTGCCGGCGTTGCGACAGTCCATGGTGTCAGCTCTGTCCGAGGTGAAAGATTTACGTCAGGATACGATTCTGCGGATGCTGTTCAACTTGATCGACGCCACGGTGCGGACCAATTTTTTCCTGTGCGAAGAACGTCCCTGCTATCCCTTATCCTTCAAGATCGCGTCCATGGGGATTATCGACTTGTCGGCGCCGCGCCCGCTTTATGAAATATTCGTCCATTCTCCCCTGATGATGGGGATCCATTTACGTGGCGGCAAGGTGGCCAGGGGCGGCATTCGCTGGTGCGATCGCCATGAAGGGATGCGCGACGAGGTGTTGGGCCTCATGAACACCCAGATGATCAAAAATGCCTTGATCGTTCCGGTGGGTTCCAAGGGCGGGTTCATTGTCAAGCACCTGTCCGAACACCGGGAAAAGGTTCAGAAACAGGTGGCGCAGGCCTATGAGGATTTTATTCGCGGCATGCTCGATGTGACGGATAACCTCAAGGGCGGCGCGGCGCGGCGCCATCCCCAGTTGGTGGCTTACGACGACCACGATTCGTATCTGGTGGTCGCCGCCGACAAGGGGACTGCGCATTTTTCCGACCGGGCCAACCACATCTCCGCCGAGTATGATTTCTGGCTCGGCGATGCTTTCGCCAGTGGCGGCTCGCATGGCTATGACCACAAAAAGCTGGGTATTACAGCCCGCGGCGCCTGGGTCAGCGTTCGCAGACATTTCAGCGAGCTGGATGCGGATAGTACCGACCGGTCCCTGACCGTCATCGGTATCGGCGATATGAGTGGCGATGTTTTCGGCAACGGTTTGCTGCAGTCCGACACCGTGCGCCTGCTGGCAGCCTTCGATCATCGGCATATTTTTCTCGATCCCGATCCCGATCCCGCCCGTGCGTTTCGGGAGAGACAGCGGCTGTTCGCCCTGCCGCGCTCCAGCTGGGCCGACTACGATCCGCAAGCCATGTCGGCCGGCGGGGGCGTCTACCCGAGGAACAGCAAGGATATTCCGCTCTCGGCGCCGGTGCGGCGTTGGCTCGGAACTCGCCAGCGATCGACGGACGGCCCCGGCCTGATACGGATGATTCTGGCTGCGCCGGCCGATCTGTTGTGGAACGGCGGCATCGGAACCTACATCAAGGCCGATGGAGAGACCCATCAGGAGGTGGGGGATCATGCCAACGACGATGTGCGGATCGACGCCCGGGACCTGCGGGTGAAAGTGGTGAGCGAGGGTGGCAACCTGGGCTTTACCCAGCGGGCCCGTGTCGCCTACGGACTGGGCGGTGGCCGCATTAATACGGATGCCGTAGACAATGCCGGTGGCGTGGCCTGTTCGGATCGCGAGGTCAACCTCAAGATTTTCATGCGCCAGCTTCTCGAAAGCGGTCAATTGGCCAGCCGGGACGAACGCGACCGGATGCTGGAAGCCGTATCCGAAGAGGTCTGTCAGGCGGTGCTGGACGATTGCGGCAGGCAAGGACTGTGCCTCAGCCTGGATCAGGCCCGATGCGGGGACCGGCTGGAATCCTTTTTCGCCCAGATGGAAACCCTGGCCAACGCGGGTATCCTCGATCCGGAAGCGCACTATCTGCCGACCCTCAAGCAAACCATGGCGCGCTCCGAACCTGTCCTTGCCCGGCCGGAACTGGCCGTTTTGATGGCCTACAGCAAGATGCAGATGTACCACGCGGTGTTGCAGGGGGATTTGCCCGAGACGGCTTTCGGGCAACGTTGCCTGCGGGAATATTTCCCCTCCCGGCTGGTGCAGAGATTCGGGGAGGCCCTGCCGGCGCATCCTTTGGCGCGGGAGATCGCCGCCACCGTTATGACCAACCGGGTCATCAACCAGGCGGGTAGCGCCATGTGCGGCCGGCTCTGTCGGCAGACCGGGGCGGAGCTTACCAGGGTGGTCGGCCTGTATCTGTTGTTCGATGAAGCCCTTGGGGGGGCGCGAATCCGGGATGCGGTGGCCGGCAAAGATAACCCGTGGCCCGCTACGCAACAGTTGCAATGGCTGCTGCGCCTTGAGAAGACCCTGGAGGAGATGTGCCGATGGGCGCTTGTGCGCAATCTGACGATCGAACTGCGGACTTCCGTGGTGGAAGCCTTCCGCAAAGATATCGCCAGTTATCTTCGGATTCTCGATGAAATTCAACCGGAGCAAAGTCTGCAATCCCGGGCCGAAGCGGAGCGCCAGCTGGTCGCAGGTGGTTGCGAAAAAAATCTGGCGGCAAAATGTGCCGCATTGCATTATCTGGAAGATTTTTTGCCGGTAGCGAATCTGGCGCTATTGACCGGTAAAGACCTTTTGACCATGGCCCGGCTGCTGGCGGATACCAAACAGCGCCTCGGCTGGTACGAAATTGTCGAGCAGCTTGGCAGGGTGCAGGCGCTGGAGCGATGGGACAGGCTGGCCTGGCAGGCGTTGCACAGCAAGTTCGGTTCTCTGGGGTTCGATGTGGCCCTTGCCGTGTGGCGGGAAACCACGGGGGACTGCCAGCGCTTTTTAGCGCGGCGGGGGTCGCGTATGCGGGTGCTGCGCGAACAACAGGACCGCTTGCGTGGCAGTTCGCCTTTGGGGTATCATCCATTTGTGGTTCTGGTGGGGACTCTGGAGTCGTTGCTCGCGAGCGGCGACAGGGAAAAATCTGGACAGCCTCCCGGGACTATGCTATAGATGGCCACCTGAAACAGGCAGGCGCAGGCCCGGAACATGAGCCGGAGCCAAAAGATCGCCGCCTCGTTCAGCCAAGACTTATACCGCCTGGATCCATCGGACCGGGACGGAAGGCAGTTGCACCAGAGGGGGAGGCATACCGCTTCTACCGTACAGGCACAGCTCTTTCGGACGGCGTCCGGGGGGCTTTTTTTTTGCCGTGTATTTTCAATCCGGGCGCGTTACGGAGAGCGCGCATGCAAAAGCGTAAAACGGTACTCGATATTCAACGCATGAAAGCCGAGGGCGAAAAAATCGCCATGCTGACGGCTTACGATTATCCCTTTGCACGGTTGATGGACCTGGAAGGCATCGATATGGTGCTGGTCGGCGATTCCGTCGGTCCGGTGGTTGCCGGTTACGACCATACCTTGCCTGTAACCATGGACGAAATGATTTATCATTGCCGCGCCGTGGCGCGGGGGCTGGGCCAGGCGTTTCTGGTGGCCGACATGCCGTTTTTGTCCTACCAGGTCGATTTGCGCGAAGCCCGTCTCAATGCCGGTCGTCTGGTCAAAGAGGGTTGCGCCCAGGCGGTCAAGCTCGAAGGCGGAGAACCTGTTGCCGAAGTCATCCGGACTCTCGTGGATATGGACATTCCGGTGGTCGGTCATATCGGTTTGACTCCCCAGTCCATCCATCGTATGGGCGGCTACAAGGTGCAGGGCAAGCATGATCAGCAGGCCCGCCAGTTGATGCGCGATGCCCGGGCGGTGCAGGAGGCCGGCGCTTTTGCCGTCGTCCTCGAAGGTATTCCGGCGGGGCTGGCCGGTCAGATTACGGAGGCCCTCGACATTCCCACCATCGGCATCGGTGCCGGCGTCGATTGTGACGGCCAGGTGCTGGTGATTCACGATATTCTCGGTCTGTGCGAAAAATATTCTCCTCGCTTCGTTAAACGATATGCCGATGTGGCGTCCATCATACGCCAGGGGGTCAAGGAATATATCGGCGACGTGAAACAAGGTGTTTTCCCCGGACCCGAGCACAGTTTTTCCTGATACGAGGTTGTTTCAAATCCATATGGACATCATCAACGATATTGCCACAGTCCAGAGCCGCTGTCTCCAGGCGCGGCAAGCCGGTCAGCGTATCGCCTTCGTTCCGACCATGGGGTATCTGCATGAGGGGCATCTGTCCCTGATGCGCGAAGGGCGCAAGCGCGGCGATCTGCTGGTCGCCTCCATTTTTGTCAATCCTACCCAGTTCGGTCCCAAGGAGGACCTTGCGTCCTACCCGAGGGATCTGGAGCGCGATGCCGAGCTGGTCCGCGAGGTCGGTGTCGATATCCTGTTCCATCCGACGCCTGCAACCATGTATCCCAACGGTTACAAGACATACGTGCATGTCGAGGGGCTGACCAAGACCCTGTGCGGCGAAAGCCGGCCCGGACATTTTCGCGGCGTGACCACGGTGGTCTGTAAGTTGTTCAATATCGTTCAGCCCGACATAGCCCTGTTCGGGAGGAAAGATTTTCAGCAATTGGCCGTCTTGCGCCGCATGGCCGCGGACCTTAACCTGCCCGTGGAAGTTGTCGGGCTGCCGACGGTACGGGAAAAGGACGGTTTGGCCATGAGTTCGCGCAACGTCTTTTTGTCTGCCGAAGAGCGCAAACAGGCGCTGGCTCTGGTCGACGCTTTGCGGCAAGCCCGGGTTGCGGCGCATCATGGTGAGCACCACGCCCGGCGTCTGGTCGGCCTGGTCCGTGAACGCATCGGCAGAGAGCCGGACGCCCAAATCGATTATATAAAGATCTGTGACGGCGACACGTTGGAAGGTGTCGACCGGATAGATGCCAATTCGGTGCTGTTGATGGCAGTGCGAATCGGCCAAACGCGATTGATCGACAATAACTATATCCTTGAGGAGGTTTGACATATCCATGAAACGGAAAATGCTCAAATCCAAGATTCACCGCGCCACTGTGACCGGCGCCGACCTGCACTACGAAGGTAGTATCACCATCGACTCCGAACTGATGAAACAGGCCGATATCCTGCCTTACGAAGCCGTCGATATCTGGAATGTCACCTATGGCACCCGTTTTCAGACCTACGCCATAGAAGGACAGCCCGGTAGCGGCGTGATCTGCATCAACGGCGCCGCGGCGCGGATGGTTTCCAAGGGCGACATGGTGATTATCGCCAGCTGGATCGATATCGATGCCGACAAGGCTGCGGCTTACGAGCCGAAGCTGGTGTTTGTCGACGATAAAAACGTTCCCACCACGCAAAAAAGCGAAAATCCCGGGCAGGGCAGCCTGCGTAACGCTATCTGAGCGGCTTGCCATGGCGAGCGCCGAAACGATGATTTTCAGGGCCCGGTATCTGCTTCCCATGAGCGGGCCGTGCGTGGAAAACGGCGCGTTGCTGGTGCGCGACGGACGCATTGTCGAGGTCGGCAACGATCGCAGCCTGAAAGCCTGGGGCGATGCAGGGGAAACCGTCGATTTCGGCGAAGCCATATTGCTGCCGCCCATGGCCAACGCTCATACTCACCTGGAACTGACCCACGTTCCCTATTGGGACGCTTTCGGTCAAGACCGGGAAATTGCCGGTTTTACCGACTGGATGCTGCGTCTTATCGGGGTGTTGCGGGGCGTTCCGCAGGAAGAGTTCGGCGTATCCCTGCGCGATGGCATCCGACGATCGATCCGCTATGGTACCGGTGCCATCGGCGATATCCTTTCCCGAATCCATGCCAGAGACGCCTATGTGAGCACGCCGCTGCGGGGGCGCCTGTTTCTGGAAGCGCTGGGGCTCGACGCCGGGCGCAACCGGCAAACCCTCGACGTTCTGAGCAACCTTCTGGATCAGCCGGCCCCCGGGAAAATGATCTACGGTCTGGCACCGCATTCCATCTATACGGTGTCCGCCGATTTTCTGCAGCAATTATTCGAGCTGGCATCGCAGCGGCACCTTATGCAGTCGATGCATGTCGCCGAATCTCCCGAAGAGGTCTCTTTGATAAGGGATGGCGACGGTCCCTTTGCCGAACGCTTATATCCCCAGGTCGGATGGGGCGACAGGATTCCCCCGGCCCGGGGCCTGACGCCGGTCCATTGGTTGGCGCAGCATCGCTTGCTGAAAGCCGGCGATCTGCTGGTGCATGGCGTGCATGTGTCCGCCGAAGAGATTGAACTCCTTGCCGATGCGGGGGTGTACGTGGTGCTTTGTCCCCGTTCCAATCATCGGCTCGGTGTCGGTAAAGCCCCGGTGGCCGCCTATCGGGCCGCAGGGGTGCCGCTGGTGCTGGGTACCGACAGTCTGGCCAGCTGCGACAGCCTTTCCGTCTGGGACGAAGTGGCTTTTGCCCGACAGTGCTTCGGCGAGGATCTCGACGCGGCCAGTTTGCTGGAAATGGCGACCTATTACGGGGCTTGCGCTTTGGGGCTGGCCGGGGAAATGGGCGCTTTGGCACCCGGTTACGGCGCACATTTCCAGGTATTGCGACCTGCGCAATTGCCGTCTCTGCCCGATCTCCCAGACTTTTTGTGCCGTCCCGGGCGTACCGATGAGGTGGACGCGCTGTTTCTCGATGGCAAACCTTGCAATCCTTCCATGGCCTCTTTATAATTCCTTTGCATCAGGCAACTTTTTCACGGGTACGCATTCGTGGCGAGACGCTGAAATTTTCGGGCGCAAGCGCCATACGGTGCTATGCGATTCGCCCATAGAAGGGTCCTTGTATGGCTCGCGTATCGGTTCTGAAACGTTTTTTACGGAAAAAACTGCGTCGCTATTTTTTCGCCGGCCTGCTGGTGCTGGTGCCGGTAGGACTGACCATCGTCGTGGTGCGATGGATTGTCAGCCTGATGGACGGCTTGCTGGTGCGCATGCTGCCGCTGCGCTGGCAACCCGAGCAGCTGTTCGGATTTGCGGTGCCCGGCCT